>DASWKZ010000131.1:0-55978 GCA_036396355.1 Alphaproteobacteria bacterium | reverse complement strand
CGGATCCCTCCACCCTGGGACGGCGCGCCAGGGCCGCGTCCACGGCGCGGCCGGCGGCCTCGGGATCGGCGCCGGCCCGGCGCATGAGATTGGCGCACAGCCCCTCCTCGTCCTCCAGCAGGACCTTGAGAAGGTGCTCGGACGCGAGCTCCTGATGCTTGAGGGACGCCGCCCTGGCCTGGGCAGCCTGAACGAAGCCGCGCGATCGCTCGGTGAACTTCTCGAAATCCATCACCCCGGTCTCCGTTCTCCCGCGCCCCCGATCGGGCAGCGCATCACCGCGACAACAGCGGTTCGGGAGTATTGGAACCTTTCGCCCTCGGTCACCGAAGGGCAGTTCCTATATGGGATCGTTCACCCGGGAGGCAAGGTCGGCCGCGTGATCACGACGACGCCCCGGCCCCGGCCATCGACGGCCGGCGGGGCGACGTTCTCCGGACGGTGTCGGGGCTAGGTGCTGTACCCATTAATTCGTCATTCCGGACGCGACTTTCGTCCAAATCTCCGATTTGGCAACGAAAGTCCGCGATCCGGAATGACGCGTGTTTCGGTTATGAGTCCACGCCCTAGCCCTGACGCGGGGGAAACGAACCGTCGCCGCCCCGCTGGCCGGCCGGGGGGCGACGCCCCTGCCGACGGGAGCGATCGTCCCCGTCCTCGGCCTGATTGGCGGCGGCCGCTTCGGCCAGCTCCGCCGGGGATCCCGGCCGCGGCGACGGCGCCGACGGGGCCGCCGCGGCTTCCGCCTCGGCGCCCTCGTTGTCCTCGGCCTCGTCCGGGAATCCGTTCATGTGCTGGTGGGGCCGGACTTGCTGGCCGCCCCCGTTCAGGATGCGGAAATAGTGCTCGGCGTGCTGGTAGTAGTTCTCCGCGGCTATGCGGTCGCCCGAGGACTGCGCGTCGCGCGCGAGGGCGAGATACTTCTCGAACACCTGATTGGCGGTGCCGCGGACCTTGCCTTCGGGGCCACTGGAATCGAAGGTGTGGCCCCGCGGATTCGGGGGCCTATTGCGCCCGGGACGGCCACGGGCTCGCTTGCCGTTGGGTACCTGTCTCATGCGTCTTCTATATGCGATTATGTGGTTTTCCCGCGCGCTATCTCGGCTTGCTCGGTGCCGGGGCCGCGTTGCGGACCGCCGGCCGGCACAGGGGATAGGCTTTCGGGATAAGAGGGGGCACCCCACGCGCCCTCTCAGCGACCGCCAAGCTAAACGGGAACGCGGTCTTTTCCAACACTTTTTTTCGCATCCGATGAAGGCTTCGTTAACGGGGCCGGCCGGGCCAGGAGGACCCGCTCATGGCCGGCGAGGTCTTCGCGTGCGGCCGCCGGCGCGAGTCCCGCCGCCGCCAGCACCGCCGCCACCGCCCGCCCCTGGCCGGCGCCGAGCTCCACCGCGGCGAACCCGTCGGGCGCCAATAATCGGCCGAGATGGGGGGCGAGCCCGCGATAGGCCGCGAGGCCGTCCGCGCCCCCATGGAGCGCCCGCGGCGGATCGAAGCGCCGGACCTCGGGCGGCAGGGAGTCGCGCACACCGTCGGGCAGATAGGGCGGGTTGCTGACGATGACGTCGAACGGCCCGCTCAACCCCTCGCCCCAGTCGCCCACGCGGAACCGGGCGCGCCCGGCGAGGCCGAGGCGCTTGGCGTTGTCCTCGGCGCAGGCGACGGCGCCGGGCAGGACGTCGATGCCGAGGCCGCGCGCCGCGGGAAGCTCGGTCAGCAGCGCGAGGAGGATGCAACCGGACCCGGTGCCGAGGTCGAGGATGGAGAGCGGCCGGCGGCGGTCGGGCAGGGAGTCGAGCACGGCCTCGACCACGGTCTCGGTCTCCGGGCGCGGCACCAGGGCCTCGGGCACGAGGCGGATGTCGAGGCTCCAGAACTCGCGGGCGCCGACGATGCGCGCCAACGGCTCCCGCGCCGCGCGGCGCGCCAGGGCCCGCTCGAAGCAGGCGCGCTCATCGCCGCCGACGGCAAGGTCGGGCCGCGCCACCATGACCTCGCGCGCGAGCCCGAGCGCCGCGACCGCCAGGGCGCGCGCCTCGCGGCGGGGCTCCTCCAGCCCGGCCTCGGCGAGTCGCGCGGAGGCCGCCGCCAGCAGGGCCGACAGGGTGGTGGCGCCGGTCATTGCATGGCGGCGAGCCGGCTCGCCTGGTCGTGGGCGATCAAGGCATCGATGATCTCGTCGAGGGCCTCCCCGGCGAGCACCCGCTCGATCTTGTGGAGCGTGAGCCCGATGCGGTGATCGGTCACGCGTCCCTGGGGGAAGTTGTAGGTGCGGATGCGCTCGGAGCGGTCGCCGCTGCCCACCTGGGAGCGGCGGCTGGCGGCGCGCTCGGCGTCGCGCTCGGCGCGCATGCGGTCGAACAGGCGCGCGCGCAGGATCTTCATGGCCTTGGCCTTGTTCTTGTGCTGGGACTTCTCGTCCTGCTGGGACACCACGATCCCGGTGGGGACATGGGTGATGCGCACCGCGGAATCGGTGGTGTTCACCGACTGACCGCCGGGGCCGGAGGACCGGAACACGTCGATTCGCAGGTCCTTGTCGCTGATCTCCACGTCGACCTCCTCGGCCTCGGGCAGCACCGCCACGGTGGCCGCCGAGGTATGGACGCGGCCCTGGGCCTCGGTCTCGGGGACACGCTGGACCCGGTGCACCCCCGATTCGAACTTGAGGCGCGCGAAGACGTCGGCCCCGGCGATGCCGGCGATCGCCTCCTTGAATCCGCCCTTGGCGGTTTCCGCCACCTCCATGACCTCGAACCGCCAGCCGCGCGTCTCGGCGTAGCGCTGGTACATGCGGAACAGATCGGCGGCGAACAGCGCCGCCTCCTCGCCGCCGGTGCCGGCGCGCACCTCGAGAATGGCGTTGCGCGCATCGGCCTCGTCCCGCGGCAGGAGCGCGATCCGGATCGCGTCCTCGAGGTCCGGAAGGCGCTTCTCCAGGACCGCCAGCTCGTCGCGGGCCAGGGCCTTGACCTCGGCGTCCTCGCCCTCGGCCGCGACCATCGCCGCCAGCTCCGCGATCTCGGCGCGGACCTTCTTCCACTCCCCGATGCGCGCCACCACCTCCGACAACTCGGCGTATCCGCGGGAGAGTCTCGCCCGCTCCGCCGCCTCGAAGGCGCCGCCGGCCAGGCGCTCGCCCAGGGCGCCGTGGCGGGCCACGACCTGGTCGAGCTTGGCCTCGATATCGCGGAGGCTTCCGCCGGAGTCCCTGTGGTCGGCGCTCATCTTCCCTGCCCCATCGGCTCCGGCGCCGTCATCGGCGGCCGGATCGGCCCCTGCGGCCGAGGCCGAACAGGCGCGCGATGACCCGCGCCCCCGGCGCCGGCGTCTCCTCGCCCCGGTCTTCCCGCGCCTCGGCCGCCAGCGTCCTCAGGGCCCGCGACGGGGCGTCGAGCAGGCGGTTGACGAGGAGCCGCGTCGCGGCCTCCGCCGAAAGGTCGGGATTCTCGGCCAGGATCCGTTCGCGCACCGCCTCGAAATGGGTACGCAGCTCGGCCAACACCGGCGCGGCGGCGCGGCCACCCTCGGCCTCGATGAAGCGGGCCGCCTCCTCGGCCACGATCAGGCGCGCCTCGGCCGCCTCGCGGGCCCGCCGCCGCTGGCCCGAGAGGGCGATGCGCTCGAGATCGTGAAGGTCGAACAGATAGGCCTCCTCCACCGACCGGACCGCCGTCTCCACCGCCGGCGGCACCGCGGCGTCGAGCAGGAACATGGGACGGAACCGCCGCGCCTTCAAGGCGGCGGCGACATCCCCGACATGGATCAGCGGCGCGCGGCCGCCGATGCCCGCGAGCACCATGTCGAACGCGGCAAGCCCGGCCAGCGCCTCGGCGGGCGTCAGGCGGTGGGCGCCGAGGCGCGCCGCCAGGGCCTCCGCGCGCGGCGCCACCGGGTCGGCGACGGTGAGATCGCGCAGGCCCTCGTCCCTGAGGCGCTCGGCCACGGTGATTCCGATCTCGGCGGCGCCCACCAACAGCGCCCGGGCGTCGCCGAAGCGCCCCAGCACCTCGCGCGCCATCTGGCAGGCGGCGGCGGCCATGGAGACCGCGCTCTCGCCGATGGCGGTCTCGGTGCGCACCCGCTTGGCGGCGGTGTAGGCGGCATCGAGCACCCGCGACAACTCCGGCCCCGCCGCGCCCGCCTCCCGGGCCCGGCGGTGGGCCTCCTTGACCTGACCCAGGACCTCGGACTCGCCCACCACCTCGCTCTCGAGGGAGGCCGCGACCGCGAACAGATGGGCGAGCGCGTCCTCGCCGGTCAGGGTGAACAGCGCGCCCGCCAGGCGGTCGCGGTCGATGCCGGCGCCCTCGGTCAGGACCTCGTGGATGCGCCGCCCGGCCGCCGCCGGGTCAGCCGCCAGCGCCGCCACCTCCACCCGGTCGCAGGTGGACAGCACCACCGCCTCGGCGATGCCGGCGCGCCCGAGCCGGCCATGGAACGCGACCAGCGCGTCGCCGTCGACGAACAGCGCGTCGCGCAGTTCCTGGCCGGCGGTGCGGTGATTGGCGCCGGTCACCACCAGCCGGGCGACCACGGGCGGTGACGCCCGATCGGCAATCGCGGCCTGGTTGTCGCCGGTCACGGACGGTCTCCCGACGACGCGCTAGAGGCGCTCGGCGAGCCGGCCCTCGATGCCCTCGAGGGGAACGTCCTCCTGCTCGCCCGTTTCCATGTTGCGCAAGGTGGCGTGCCGGCGCGCCAGCTCGTCCTCGCCGAGGATCACGGCCAGGCGCGCGTCGAGCCGGTCGGCGCGCTTCATGCGGCGGGTGAGGTTGCCGGAAAACCCCATGTCGGCGGCGATGCCGGCCCGGCGCAGGCGCTGGGTCAGCTTGAGCGCCTCGGCCTCGGCCCCGGCGCCGACCGGGACGACCGCCACCGGACGCGGCGCCGGCGCCCCGTCCTTGACCAGGAGCGCCAGCCGCTCGATCCCCGCCGCCCAGCCCACCCCCGGGACGGCCGGGCCGCCCATGGCCTCGACCAGGCCGTCGTAACGGCCCCCCGCCAGCACCGTGCCCTGGGCGCCGAGGGCCCCGGTGGTGAACTCAAACGCGGTGTGGCAGTAATAGTCGAGCCCGCGCACGAGCCGCGGATTGAGGACGTAGCGGATCCCCAGGCCGTCGAGGCCCGAGCGCACCTCCGCGAAGAAGCGCGCGGCCTCCTCGGTGAGGTGGTCGTCGAGGGCGGGGGCGCCGGCGATCACGCGCCTGTCCCCCTCGTCCTTGGAATCGAGCACCCGCAGGGGATTGCGCGCGAGACGGTCGAGGCTGTCCTTCGAGAGATCCTCGCGGCGATCGGAGAGATAGGCGACCAGCGCCTCGCGGTAGGCGCGGCGGCTCTCGCCGTCACCGAGCGTGTTGAGCTCGAGGGTGGTGGCCTCGAGCACGCCCAGGGCCTCGAGCACGTGGGCGCCGAGGGCGACGACCTCGACGTCGCCGAGCGGGCCGGCGACGCCCAGAAGTTCGACGCCGATCTGGTGGAACTGGCGCAGGCGCCCCTTCTGGGGACGCTCGTGGCGGAACATGGGGCCCCAATAGAAGACCTTGAGGGGCAGGCTCTGGGCCAGCCCGTCGGAGACCAGCGCCCGCGCGATCCCGGCGGTGCCCTCGGGCCTGAGCGTGAGGCTGTCCCCGGACCGGTCGGCGAACGTGTACATCTCCTTGGTGACGATGTCCGAGGTGTCGCCGAGGGTACGCCGGAACACCTCGGTGAACTCGAAGATCGGCGTCGCCATCTCGTCGTAGCCGTAGCGCCCGGCGACGGCGCGCGCGGTGTCGACGATGAAGCGATGGCGGCGAGCGTCCTCGGGGAGGATATCGTGGGTGCCGCGGACCGGCTGGAGTTGCGCCAAACGTCCCTCGTCCCGCTAGAGATGGGCGGTGGCGCGGCGCTTGCCGGGGGCGCGCCCGCCGGGCTCCGGCGCGCCGGCGGCCTCGATCTCCGCGGCGCGGCGCTCGACCATCTCGACGATGTGGTCGAGCATGGCCTCCTCGCCGATCTTGTGGTCGGGCGCGCCGGCCACGTAGACCATGTGGGTCCCGTTGCCGCCGCCGGTGACGCCGATATCGGTCTCCCTGGCCTCGCCCGGCCCGTTGACGACGCAGCCGATGATCGACAGCGTCATCGGCGTCGTGATGTGGGCCAGGCGCTCCTCGAGCCTGGCCACGGTCTCGATCACCTGGAACTGCTGGCGCGCGCAGGACGGGCAGGCGATGACGTTGACGCCGCGGTGGCGGAGATTGAGCGCTTTCAGGATCTCGAACCCGGCACGGACCTCCTCCACCGGGTCCGCCGACAGCGAGACGCGGATGGTGTCGCCGATCCCCGACCATAGCAGCGCGCCCATGCCGATCGCCGACTTGACGGTGCCGGTCCTGAGGCCGCCCGCTTCGGTGATGCCGAGATGGAGGGGGTAGTCGCAGGCCTCGGCCAGGCCGCGATAGGCGGCGACGGCGAGGAACACGTCGGAGGCCTTGACCGACACCTTGAACTCGAAGAAGTCGTTGTCCTCGAGCAGGCGCATGTGGTCGAGGGCGCTCTCGATCAGGGCCTCGGGGCAGGGCTCGCCGTACTTCTCCTGGAGGTCGCGCTCGAGCGAGCCCGCGTTGACGCCGATCCGCATGGAGCAGCCGTGGTCCCTGGCGGCGCGGACGACCTCGCGCACCCGCTCGGCCGAGCCGATGTTGCCGGGATTGATCCGGAGGCAGGCGGCGCCGGCCTCGGCCGCCTCGATGGCGCGGCGGTAGTGGAAATGGATGTCGGCGACGATGGGCACGCCGACCTCGCGGACGATGGCGCCGAGGGCGCGGGTCGAGGCCTCGTCGGGGCACGATACCCGGACGATGTCGGCGCCCGCCGCCTCCAGTGCGTGAATCTGCGCCACCGTCGCCGCGACGTCGCTGGTCGCGGTGTTGGTCATCGACTGCACCGAGATCGGGGCGTCGTCCCCGACCGGCACCGAGCCGACGTGAATCCGGCGGCTCTTGCGGCGCCGTATGTCGCGGTAGGGCCGTAGCGTCATGGCATCACCTCGCGGGCGCGGGCGCGCGAAACCGGCGCCGCCGCGATCCTCTTTATAACTGTACCCCGATGCCTTAAAAATCAAGCGATTCCGGGGCCCTCACCGGGCCTGGGCGCGGCCAGCGGCCAGCGTCTCGGCATCCAGCACGATGCCCCGGCGGACCGCGCCGAACGGCCCCAGCGCCGCAACCGGCTCCCCGTCCACCAGGATCTCCAGCCCGCCGGCATTGCCGGTGGCGAGCTCCAGACCGGGCTCGTCCGGCACCTCGTAGATCTCGCCCGCCTGCAGGATGCGGCTCACCAGGGGACGCCGGTCCTCGCCGCGGACCTGAATCCAGCTGTCCGCCTTGGCGTGAATGACGATCCGGGCCACGGCCGGGGCCGGCGGTGCCGCCTCGCGGACGGATGCCGGCCGGTCGAGGTTCGCCGCCTCGCCCGGGCCGGGCACCGGCTCGGGGCCGGACTCGGGGTCTTGGACCTCGGGGACCGGGATCGCCGCCCCACCGTCGGCGGTCGTGGCTTCGCCGGGCGGCTCGCCCGCCGTCGGCGCCACCGGCAGTCCGGGCGCCTCGGCGGCGGACCTCTCGGAGACCGAAGGAGGCGGCGCCTCGGGGGCCGGCCCCGGCGAGCCGGCGCCGGGGGCGCCGACGCCGGAAGGGTCCTCCGCGGTCATCGACTCGGGCACGCGCGGAACCGGATCGGCGACCTCCATGTCGCGCGCGCTCAGGTAGTACCAGCCCCCGTAGGCGGCGACGGCGAGGATGACCGAGAGAAGCAGGATCGCGCCCCTGGGAATGCGGCTCTCGGAGATGGGCTCGGGGAAGGAGAGATGGGCGTGCGGCGCGCGTCCCTCGCGCTCGCCCTTGAAGCGCCGCACGGCCTCGGCTCCGTCCAGGCCCATGAGCTCGGCATAGGAACGCACGAAGCCGATGGCGTAGGTGGGCCCCGGCAGACGCGCGTAATCGCCGCGCTCGATGGCGTCGAGGAAGGATTCGCGGATGCGCAGATGAACCGAAACCTCGGCCAGGGACAGGCCGTTGGCCTCGCGTATCCCGCGCAGGGTCTCGCCCATCGAAGGGCCGTTTCCGGCGCCACCGGGCCTCGGCTCGCCGCCGCCGGTGCCGGGCCCGCGGGACGCCTGTTTACGCCGGGACGGTCGGTCGGCCATGGACAGCATTCCCCTTGTCGCGGCGTGCCCGCCGGCGGCGCCGAAGTCCCCGCCGTCGCGCCGCGCGGCGGGCGAGATTCCAGGAATCCGCCGGGAGCCTGCCTTGTTAGCAAAATTGCGCGGCGCGGTGCAATGGCGATATGGCGCGAAGGCGCGGGTCAGACGGGGATGCCGTGATCCCGGGCGAAGGCGCGGAGCTTGTCCCGCACCGAGTGATCGGGGGCCGCGAGCAGCGACCTGAGATAGTCCTGGAGCGGCCTCAACCTCAGCGCCCGGACCATGGTCTTGACCGGCCCGATCGACCCCGCCGTCATCGAGATCGACCGGAATCCGAGCCCGACCAGCGCCATGGCGTCGAGCGGCCGCCCCGCCATCTCACCGCACAGGGACAGCGGCACGCCGGCCTTCGCGGACTCCGCGACCAGGCCTCGCAGCACCTTCAGGAAGGTGGGTGAGAGCGGATCAAAACGCTCGGAAATCCGAGGATTGCCGCGGTCGGTGGCGAACAGGAACTGCAGCAGGTCGTTGGAGCCCACCGACAGGAAATCGACTTTCGGCAGCAGCGCCGGCAGCTGCCACAGCAGCGACGGCACCTCGACCATGGCGCCGATGCGGAGCCTCCGCGGCAGGCGGCCGCCCGCCGACTTCTCGCGGGCGAGCTCCATGTCGAGGATGCGCCGCGCTCGCTCGAACTCGGCGACCTCGGCGACCATCGGGAACATGAGCGAGAGCGGGCGCCCGTTGGCGGCCCGCACCAGCGCCCGCACCTGCTGGCGCAGCATGGCCGGACGATCCAGCGCAATGCGGATCGCCCGCCAGCCGAGGGCGGGGTTCTCGCCCGCCTCGCTCGCGAAATACGGCAGCGCCTTGTCGCCGCCGACGTCGAGCGTGCGGAACACCACGGGCTTGTCCTCGGCCTGGTCGAGAATGGTGCGATAGAGCGCGGTCTGGGCCTCGACGTCGGGATAGGCGGCGCGCACCATGAACGGGATCTCGGTCCGGAACAGGCCGATTCCGTCCGCCCCGGTCGCATGCAGCTGGGGCACGTCGAGCTCGAGGCCGGCATTGATGTTGAGCGAAACCTCGATCCCGTCGCGGGTGACCGCCGGCGCCTCGCGCAAGGCCGCGAACGCCTCCTTGCGGGCGGCGCGCATCTCGAGGGTCTCGGCGAAGCTCTGCTGGACGTCCTCCGACGGGCGCACGAAGACCTGCGCGTTGTCGCCGTCCACCAGCATGGTATCGCCCTGCTCCACCTTGGCGAACACGTCCTTGACCTGGCCGATCACCGGGATGTCGAGCGCCCGGGCGACGATGGAGACGTGGGCCGTGGGTGAACCCTCCTCCATGATGAGGGCCCTGAGCTTGCGGGTGTCATAGTCGAGGAGCTCCGCCGGCCCCATGGCGCGGCAGACCACCACGGTGTCGTCGGGGAGCGCCTCGGAGCGGCCGAGGGCCCCGCCGGTGAGCTCGATCAGCAGCCTGATCGAGAGATCCTCGAGGTCGTTGAGCCGCTCGCGGAGATAGGGGTCGGCGATCTGTCCCATGCGCAGACGGATGCTCTCGCGCACCTGCTGGACGCCGCCCTCGGCGGTAAGGCCCGACCGGATCGCGTCGCGGATGCGCTCGATCCAGCCGGTATCCGCCGCCACCATGCGGTAGGCCGCCAGCACGTCGCGGTGCTCCCCGGTATCGGCGAGGTCGCGGCTGCCGAAGATGCGGTCGAGGTTCTGGTGCACCGCGGCGACCGCCCCGTCCAGCCGCCCGAGCTCGGCCTCGGGGTCCTCCGCCACGATCTGCCGGATGGCCACCTCGGGGCGATGCAGCACCGCCCGGCCCATGGCGATGCCGGCGTTGATCTGGATGCCGTCGAGGCGGAGGGGCAGGATCACGTTGCCCTCGGCCGGGGCGCGCTCGTCGGGACTGACCAGCTCGCCGCCCGCGACCAGCTCCGCCATCACCATGGCGGTGATCTGCATGGCCTCGATCTCCTCCTCGGTGTAGTGCCGGCGGGTCTTGTTCTGGACCACCAGCACGCCGGCGACGCGGCCCGAGCGCAGGATCGGCACGCCCATGAGGGAATGGTACGGGTCCTCGCCGGTCTCGGGACGGTAGACGAAGGCGGGATGGGCCTGGGCGTCGCTGAGGGCCAGCGGCTGGGCATGGGCGGCGACCTCTCCCACCAGGCCCTCGCCCACGCGCAGGCGGGTGCGGTGGACGGCCGCCGGGTTCAGGCCCTCGGTGGCGAACAGCTCCAGGACCTCGCCCGCGCGCAGGATGTAGACCGAGCACACCTCCGCCACCATGTCGGAGGCGATGATGCGGACGATCTGGTCCAGCTTGTCCTGGGGGGTGGCTTCGCCGGCCATGACGTCCCTGATCCGTCGAAGCAGCCGGCGCGGCCCCACAACGGTCGGGACCTGTTGCATTATTCGGCGGCCTCCGTTCGGTAGCGGGTCATCAGCACGGCCACGGCCTGTTCGACGAGTTCCCGGATGATATCGGCGCAGGATTGCTCCCGGGTGACCATGCCCACCGATTGGCCGGCCATGAGCGAGCCGCGCTCGACATCGCCCTCCAGCACCGCGCGCCGGAGCGAACCCGCCCAGAATTGCTCGATTGCCAGTTGCGCGGTCTTCTGGTCGAGCTTGCCCTCGCGGTAGTCGTCGATGATCTGGCGCTGGCGCTCGGCGAATTCCTCGGTCGCCTTGTTGGCGAGCGCCCGCACCGGGATCACCGGGAAGCGGGGATCGAGCTGCACCGACAGCACGGCGTCGCGCGCCTGCGCCCGGATGAAGGCGGCCTTGAACTTGGGATGGGCGATGGATTCTTGGGCGCAGACGAAACGGGTCCCCATCTGCGCGCCCGAGGCCCCCATCTCGAGGTAGCTCACGATCGCCTCGCCGCGGCCGATGCCGCCGGCGACGAACACCGGCACCTCATGGAGCTCGGGGAGGATCTCCTGGGCCAGCACCGAAGTCGAGACCGGTCCGGTGTGGCCCCCCGCCTCCATGCCCTCGATGATGATGCCGTCGACCCCAAGGCGCACCAGCCGCCTGGCGATGACGAGCGCCGGCGCGAAGCACAGCACGCGGATGCCCGAGTCCTTGAAACGGGCGATCGCCCCGCCCGGCGGAAGCCCCCCCGCCAGCACCACATGGCTGACCTTCGCGTCGACGCAGACGTCGATCAGCCGGTCGAGCTGGGGATGCATGGTGATGAGGTTGACCCCGAACGGGGCGGCGGTCAGCGCCCGGGTCCCGGCGATCTCCTCGGCCAGAAGCTCCGGGGTCATCGACCCGCAGGCGATCACGCCGAAACCGCCGGCGTCGGAGAGCGCCGCCACCAGGTGGCGCTCCGACACCCAGGTCATGGCGCCGCCCATGATGGCAACGCGCGAGCCGAGCAGGTCCCGGCCCCGCCGCCACAGCCGGTTCAGCCTCGCTTCCGCCGCGGCACGGTCCATGGCTCACCCGGCGTCGAGTCCGTAGGCCGAATGCAGGGCCCGCAGCGCCAGCTCGGTATATTCCTCGGCGATCAGCACGGAGATCTTGATCTCCGAGGTCGAGATCACCTGGATGTTGATGCCCTTGGCGGCCATGGTCTCGAACATGGTCTTGGCGACGCCGGCGTGGCTGCGCATGCCGACGCCGATCACCGAGACCTTGACCACGTCGGGGTCGGGCAGCAGCTGGTCGTAGCCGAGCAGACTCTTCTTGCCTTCCAGCACCTTCAGGGCGTCCTTGAGCTCGGAACGGGCGACGGTGAAGGTGAGATCGGTCGACTGGCCGTCGGCGGCGACGTTCTGCACGATCATGTCCACGTTGATCTCGGCGTCCGAAAGGGGGCCGAAGATCGCCGCCGCCACGCCGGGGCGGTCCGGCACGCGGGTGAGCGTCACCTTCGCCTCGTCGCGCGAGTAGGTGATGCCGCTGACCAGTTCCTGTTCCACGATTTCATCCTCGTCGACGACAAGAGTGCCGGGAAGGTCGTTGAAGCTCGAGAGCACCTGAAGCCGCACGTTGTGCTTCATGGCAAGCTCCACCGAGCGGGTGTGCAGCACCTTGGCGCCGAGGGACGCCATCTCGAGCATCTCTTCGTAGGTGATTTTATCCAGCTTCCGCGCCTTGGCAACGATGCGCGGATCGGAGGTGTAGACTCCGTCGACGTCGGTGTAGATATCGCAGCGCTCGGCCCGGAGCGCCGCGGCCAGGGCGACCGCGGTGATGTCGGAGCCGCCGCGCCCCAGGGTCGCCACCCGCCGATCGTCGGTAACGCCCTGGAAGCCCGCCACCACCTGGACCTGGCCGGCCTCGAGCCCCTTGCCCAAGGCATCGACGTCGATGCCGGAAATGCGCGCGCGGCCGTGGACCCGGTCGGTGCGGATGGGAAGCTGCCATCCGAGCCACGAGCGCGCCGCGATCCCCCGGTCCTGGAGGCACAGGGTCAGCAGCCCGGTGGTGACCTGCTCGCCGGCCGAGACCACCGCATCGTACTCGCAGGGATCCATGTCCCTGGCGGCCTGCGCGGCCCAGGCCGCCAGCTGGTTGGTGACGCCGGCCATGGCCGAGACCACCACCGCCACCCGGTCGCCGGCCTCGACCGAGGCCCGCACCCGGTCGGCGACGGCCCCGATCCGGTCGATGTCGGCCACCGAGGTGCCGCCGAATTTCTGAACGATGATGGCCATGCGATGCTTTCCAATCCGGGCGGGTCCGGCGGCCGCTCCGGCGGAGCCCGCGCCGCCGGAATCGGGCGGCTTGCGCCCCGAAGGGCGCCGATTCATACTCTGTTACCGGCCGCCAGGCAAGCCCGGGCCGGCGGCCGCGGGGCAAATATCCTATTGAAATGTCTGGATCATCCGACGCGCCACCATCGACGGACCGAAACCGCGCTGCGGCGGCGCCCGGTTCCGTCGACGACCGCGAAGTGGCCCGGTTCGAGGCCCTCGCCGCCGAGTGGTGGGACCCCGGCGGGCGCTTCCGGCCGCTCCACCGCCTCAACCCCGAGCGCATCCGCTTCATCCGCGACCGCCTGGCCGCCCGTTTCGGGCGCGACCCCGAGGGCGGGCGCCCCCTCGACGGGCTGTCCCTGCTCGACATCGGCAGCGGCGGCGGCCTGGTGGCCGAGCCCATGGCGCGGCTGGGCGCGGCGGTCACGGGGATCGATCCCTCGCCGCGCAACGTCGCCGTCGCCGAGGCCCATGCCCGCGACATGGGCCTTGCCGTCACCTACCGCGCGGCGACGGCGGAGCAGCTAGCCGAGGAAGGGGCGCGCTTCAACGTGGTGCTCGCCCTCGAGGTGGTGGAGCACGTGGCCGACCTCGGCGCCTTCCTCGATGCCGCGACCGCGCTGGTGGCCCCCGGGGGAGCGCTGATCGCCTCGACCCTCAACCGCACGGCCAAGGCCTTCCTGCTCGCCATCGTCGGCGCCGAATACGTCTTGGGATGGCTGCCGCGGGGAACCCATGACTGGCACCGATTCCTGACCCCGGCGGAACTGTCGGCGGCGCTGGAGGCCCGGGGCCTCGCCGTGGCGGAGGTCGCCGGCCTCAGCTACAGCCCGCTCGCGCGCCGCTGGCGGCTGTCGGGGGATACCGGGGTCAACTACTTCGTGCTGGCGGCCAGGGACGTCGGCAACGAAGGCCGCTAGACCCGCCGCCGGCGGGCCCGCCGCTCACGCCCCGGCGCCGGTGCGCTCGGCCAGGGCGGCGGAAAGCGCGTCCATGAGGTCCTGGTTGTAGCCCATGGCTTGCCACTGGGTGACCTCGAGGGTCCGCTCGATCAGGGCGATCAGCCGCTTGAAGTTGGCCTCGAGCTGGAACTCCTCGGCCTCGCTCAGGAAATAGGTGACGTGGAGCGCGCCGTCGCGCGGCTCGGCCTGGGGCTGATGGGCCGAGTAGATGGCGGGCCGGCAGGTGAACAGGTGGGGATCCCCTGCATAGGGGATGGCGATGGTCACCGCCTTGAACGAGGCCGCGTCCGCCTCGGCGACGCCGATGGCCTCGCGCTCGTCCGCCGTCAGCGGCCGCTCCCCGGTGAAATGGGCGCTTTCCACGCGCATGGAGGTGGCGGGGACGGCGAAGCGTTCGTGGATCTCGCGCAGGAGCGCCCCGCGGTCCCGGGCGGCGACCTCGCCGGGCGCGAGCGCGCCGAGCGCGGCCACGGCCTCGGCCTTGCGGGCCTCGAGATGGGCGGCGAGCTCCTCGCCGGAGAACAGCTGGGGACCCACCAGGAACACGGGTTCAGGCGTCGCCCGCCGGCAGCTTGGGAATCCGCGCGACCGGCACCCCTTCCTCGACGAGGTCCCTGGCCTCCTCCGCCGTCGCCTCGCCGTAGATGCCGCGTTCCTCGGCCTCGCCATAATGGATCCTGCGGGCTTCCTCGGGGAATCGGGCGCCGACGTAATCGCAGGTTTCCCTGACGTGCTCGTGGAGGGCTTCGAGCGCCCCCCGCCAGGCCGCCGCCCGGCCGTGGGCGGCGCCGCGCGCCTCGTGCGAACCCGCCCGTCCCTTCATGATCCGCGCCGCCGCCGGCACCTTCACGACGCGGGTGTCGGCGCAGACCGGGCAGACGATCTTGCGGGCCCGGCGCTGGTCCTCGAACGCGTCGGCGTCCCTGAACCAGCCGTCGAATCCGTGGCCGGCACCGCACTGGAGGTCGTAGACGATCATGGCGCGCTCACCGATACTCCAAGGGCCCTACAGGGTCCAAAGGTTTATGATAGATGGGCATTCCGGGCGGCGCGGCAAGGGTGGCGAGAGGGGGCCGGGCCCCGGGCGCCCATTGAAAATCCGCCCCCGATTACCAGCTAGAGAGGCAAAGGCGGACGAAGCGTTCGCGCCAACTGAGGGAGAGTCATATGACACTGCAAATCAGCGATACCGCCCCGGACTTCGAGGTCGAAACCACCGAGGGCCCGATCCGCTTCCATGAGTGGGTGGGCGATTCCTGGGCGATCCTGTTCTCACACCCCAAGGACTTCACCCCGGTCTGCTCCACCGAACTCGGCTACATGGCCAAGCTGAAGCCGGAATTCGACAAGCGGAACACGAAGGTCATCGGCATCAGCGTCGACCCGGTCGACGACCACAAGCGCTGGGCCAACGATATCAAGGACATCACGGGCCATGCCCCCAACTACCCCCTGATCGGCGACAGCCAGCTCAAGGTGGCGAAGCTCTATGGCATGCTGCCCGCCGGCGCCGGCGACAGCTCCAAGGGGCGGACCCCGGCCGACAACCAGACCGTCCGCAACGTCTTCATCGTCGGACCCGACAAGAAGATCAAGGCGATCCTGGTCTACCCCATGAGCACGGGGCGGAACTTCGACGAGATCCTGCGCCTCGTCGATTCGCTCCAGCTGACGGCCAAGCACCAGGTCGCGACCCCGGTGAACTGGAAGCAGGGCGAGGACGTGATCATCGTGCCGGCGGTCTCCGACGATGCCGCCAAGGAGAAGTTCCCCGGCGGCTGGAAGGCGGTGAAGCCCTACATGCGGGTGGTCCCGCAACCGTAAGCCCCGTTTCGCGGCGGCCCCCCGGGGCCAAGGGCAGGAAGGGCCGGACCTTGGGTCCGGCCCTTTGCCATGGCGTGCCTTGGCGCCTCCAAATTATACAAGAAAAATATGTTTAGAAATTTTATTTACATTCTGAATTGGTGATTCTATAGGTTCCACGTGTGATCCTCGTTATTCCGGGCTGCCGATGACCGAACCGAATCTCGCCGCGCGCATCGAGCGGGCACAGGCGGCGCTCGCCGAGGCCGCCGCCGAGCATGCCCCGGCCGCGCTCGCCTCCAGCATGGGCGCCGAGGACATGGTGCTGATCGACCTGATCGCGCGCGGCGGCCTGCCCGTCGCCGTGTTCACCCTCGACACCGGCCGCCTGCACCCGGAGACCCACGGGCTGATCCAGCGGGCGCGCGCGCGCTACCGCCTCCCCGTCGAGATCTACGTGCCCGAGGCCGACGCCCTCCAGGGCTTCCTCGCCGAGCACGGCCCCGACGGCATCTACAACGCCATCGAGACGCGCAAGGCCTGCTGCGCCATCCGCAAGGTGGAGCCGCTCCGGCGCGCGCTCGCCGGGCGCGGGGCATGGATCACGGGGCTGCGGCGCGGCCAGTCGGCGACGCGCGCCGATATCGCCGAGCGCGAATGGGACGCGGTCCACGGACTGTTCAAATACAATCCGCTGGCGGCGTGGTCCGCCGAGGACGTGTGGTCTTATATCCGTGATCGCAAGGTGCCGTACAATCCCCTCCACGACCAGGGCTTCGCCTCGATCGGCTGCGCCCCCTGCACGCGGGCGATCGAGCCCGGCGAGGACGAGCGGGCCGGTCGCTGGTGGTGGGAAAATCCCGAGACCCGCGAATGCGGCATTCATGGAAATCCCACGGAGAATCAGGCGTGAGCATGGCGCGTCTTTCAAACCGTTTCGACGCGGGCGCGGTCCAGCCGCAGGCGGATCTCACCGTACCGGGCCATCTCGACGCCCTCGAGCACGACGCCATCTACATCCTCCGCGAGGCGGCGGCCCAGTTCGAGCGGCCGGCCCTGCTGTTCTCCGGCGGCAAGGATTCGGCGGTGGTCCTGCACCTCGCGGTCAAGGCGTTCCGCCCGGGCCCGGTGCCGTTCACGCTGCTCCACGTCGATACGGGGCACAACTACCCGGAGGTGCTCGCCTTCCGCGACGCGGCGGCGGCGAGGGCGGGCGCGCGGCTGGTGGTGCGCTCCGTCGAGGACAGCATCGCCCGGGGCCGCGTCGTGCTAGCCCGCCCCGGGGAAAGCCGCAACGCCCACCAGAGCGTGACCCTGCTCGATGCCATCGAGGAGCTCGGCTTCGACGCCTGCATCGGCGGCGCCCGGCGCGACGAGGAGAAGGCCCGCGCCAAGGAGCGCGTGTTCTCCTTCCGCGATTCCTTCGGGGGATGGGAGCCGCGCCGCCAGCGGCCCGAGCTGTGGGACCTCTACAACGGCCGCGTCGGGCCGGGCGAGCACATGCGCGTCTTCCCGCTTTCCGACTGGACCGAGGCCGACGTGTGGCGCTATGTCGCCCGCGAGGAGGTGGCGCTGCCCGCGCTCTACTACGCCCACGAACGCGCGGTGGTGGAACGCGGCGACCGCCTGGTGCCGGTCCATCCCCTGATCCCCCTCAAGACGGGCGAGGCGCCGGTCACGCGCATGGTCCGGTTCCGCACCGTCGGCGACATCACCTGCACCTGCCCGGTCGCCTCCACCGCGGCGACGGCGGAGGAGGTGCTGGCCGAGACCCTCGCCGCCCAGATCTCCGAGCGCGGCGCCACCCGGCTCGACGACATCGTCTCCGAGGCGGCCATGGAACGGCGCAAGCAGGCCGGATACTTCTGATGAGCGCCCGGGACCGCGAGCGGAACCGGCGGGATCTCCTGCGCCTGACCACCGCCGGCAGCGTCGACGACGGCAAGTCGACCCTGATCGGGCGCCTGCTGGCCGACCTCGGGGCGCTGTCGATCGACCAGCTGGCGGCCCTGGCCGCCGCCGCCGTGCGCGAGGGCCGCGAGGACATCGACCTCGCCCGCGTCACCGATGGGCTGACCGCCGAGCGCGAGCAGGGCATCACCATCGACGTCGCCTACCGCTACTTCGCGACCGCCCGGCGCAGCTTCATCCTCGCCGACGTGCCGGGCCACGAGCAGTACACGCGCAACATGGTCACCGGCGCCTCCAAGGCCACGGCGGCGCTGTTCCTCACCGACGTGCGCAATGGCATGACCCGCCAGAGCCGGCGCCATGTCTGCATCGCCGCGTTGCTGGGCCTTCCGCACGTGGTGTTCGCCGTCAACAAGATGGATCTCGTCGGCTACGCCGAGGACGCCTTCATGCGCGCACACGACGAGCTGGCGCGGTTCTGTGCGCGCCTCGGCTTCGCCGAGGTCCATTACGTGCCGGTCTCGGCGAAGAAGGGCGAGAACGTGGTGCGCGGGGCCGACGCCATGCCGTGGTACCGCGGGGCGACGCTCATCCAGGTCCTCGAGGACCTGCCGGCCGGCGCCCCGCGCCGCGATCTCCCCTTCCGCATGCCGGTCCAGCTCGCCGCGCGGCCCGCCGACGGTATGACGGCGGACATCCGCGGCTACATGGGCCGCGTCGCCGCCGGCCGCGTGCGCGTCGGCGACCGGGTCCGGGTCGCGCCCGGGGGCGGCGAGACCACGGTTACCGGCATCCTCCTTCCCGACGGCGCCGCCGAGGAGGCCTCCACGGGCCAGTCGGCGACGCTCACCCTCGCCGACCCGCTCGACGTCGGGCGCGGCCACATGCTGGCCGCCCCGGAGGCGCCGCCGCGCGAGGCGCGCGAGCTGACCGCGACCCTGTGCTGGCTCGACCGCGTCCCCCAGGACCCGCGCGCCGCCTATCTGCTGCGCGCCGGCACCCGCACGGTGGCCGCGCGGGTCGCCCCGCCCGCGCACCTCATCGACGTCGATACCCTCGACCGCGTGCCCGGAAACGGTCCGCTCGCCGCCAACGGGATCGGCGAGGCGCGCATCCGGCTCCAGGACGACATCGCCTTCGACCCCTATGCCGAGTGCGCCGCCACCGGCGCCTTCATCCTCATCGATCCGCGCACCAACGCGACGGTGGCCGCGGGCATGGTCGAGCACGGGCTGTAGCAGCCGTCCCGCCAGGGGGGATCAGCCCGGTCCGGTGAACTCCCGGTCGTGCCCGAGGGACGGGACCTGCGCCCGCACCCGGGCCACCTCGGCGAGGTCGATCTCGGCGGCGATCACCCCGGGCGCCTCGTCGGCCTCGGCGATGACCTCCCCCCAGGGCGAGACGATCAGCGAATGGCCGAAGGTCCGCCGCCCGCGGGGATGGGTCCCGCACTGGGCGGGCGCGAACACGAAGGCGCCGGTCTCGATGGCCCGGGCCTTCAGGAGCGTGCGCCAGTGCGCCTGCCCGGTGGTGCGGGTGAAAGCCGACGGCACCGCGATCAGCTCGGCGCCGGCCTTGGCCAGCGTCCGGTAGAGGTGCGGGAACCGTAGGTCGTAGCAGATGGTGAGGCCGAGCGTGCCGAGCGGCGTCCGGGCGAGGACGGCGCGGTCCCCGGGGAGGAACGTCGCCGATTCGCGGTAGCTCTCGCCCCCCGGCAGGGTCACGTCGAACATGTGGATCTTGTCGTAGGCGGCGACGATCGACCCCTCGGGGTCGAGCAGGTAGCTGCGGTTGGCGACGCGGCCGTCGTTGCTGCCGGTGCGGACGCCCAGAGACCCCACCAGCAGCCACACGTCGAGCTCGGCCGCCAGGGCGCGGAAGCGGGCCAGCGCCGGATGCTCCGCCTCGGGCCGGGCGGCCTCCCTCACCCCCTCGCCGTCGGGGGCCATGAAGGCGACGTTCTCGGGGAACCCGATCAGCCGCGCGCCGTCGGCACGCGCCTCGCGGGCGAGGGTCTCGGCGGCGGCCAGGTTCGCCGCCATGTCCTCGCCGGCATTCACCTGCACGCAGGCGAGGCGGAGCCTGCCCTCAGCCCGCGCCATGGGCCGCCGTCCCGCCGGCGAGGCCAAGGACGGCATCGAGTTTCCCCTGCCGCTCGAGGGCGACCAATTCATCCCACCCCCCGATGGGACGCCCGTCGACGAAGATCTGCGGGACGGTGCCGCCGCCGCCGCGCGCCACCATGGCTCCGCGGCCCCTGGGATCGCTGTCGACATCGTGCTCCACGTAGCTGACGCCCTTGGCGTCGAGCAGCGCCTTGGCGCGCCGGCAATAGCCGCACCACATGGAGGCGTAGATTTCGATCTTCGGCATGGGAACTCGCGTCCGGGAATATCCGCTCATCTATATAGGGCGCATATATAGGGCGCATCGCCGGCCCTGTCACCGCCCCGCCCGGAGCGTCCTCACGCGCCGCGCACCACGCGGGCGAGGGTGAGGACGTCCACCGCCGCCGCGCCGGCCCGCAAAAGCGCGCGGCTCGCCGATTCGGCCGTCGCCCCGGTGGTCAGCACGTCGTCAACCAGCAGCACCCGCCTCCCGGCGATAGCCGGCGCCCGGCGCCCGGGCACGGCGAACGCGCCCCGGACGTTGAGGCGCCGCCGGCGGCGGCCGAGCCGGCCCTGGGAGGGGGTCGCGCGCACGCGCCCGAGCGCATCCACCGCCGCCGGCCGGCCCGAGGCGCGCGACAGGGCCAGCGCCAGCAGCGCCGCCTGGTTGTAGCGCCGGGCGAACAGGCGCCAGCGGTGGAGGGGGACCGGCACGACCACGTCGGCCTCCGCCAGGAGCTCGGCGCCGGCCCGCGCCATCCACGCCGCGAAGGCACCGGCGCCCCGGGTCCGGTCGGCGTGCTTGAAGCCGATGACCAGGCCGCGGCTCGCATCGTCGTAGCGGAACACCGCGCGGGCCCGCTCGTAGGGCGGCGGCGTGCGGATGCAGGCCCCGCACAGCGGCTCCCCGGTGCCCCCGTCGGCGGCCGTGGACTCGCCCAGCTCGAACGGATAGCCGCACCGGCCGCAGAACGGCCGGGTGAGGAAGGAGATCCGCTCCCAGCAATCGGCGCACAGGGCGCCCTCGTCGGCGACGAAGGCGCCGCAGGCGAGGCATTGCGGCGGCAGCAGGAGATCGAGCGCGACGCGGCCGAGCCCCGCCAGGGGCGCGACGAGTCGGCTGCCGGAAGCGCCGGGCGCGGACATGGGCGGATTGGAGCGGAGGGAGGTGAGCGTGTCAATCGGCGCGCCGGTCCGAGGGGAGCCTCACCGGCGGCAATGAGCCCCCCCGGGCCCCGCGTCTTTTCCCGGGCGCCCGGCCGTGCCATGAATCGCCCATGACCGGACCCGTCGCGCCCTTCGACCGCCGTGCCGTGCGCCTGCACCGGGATCGTGCCGCCCGCGACTTCGCCGCGCACGACTTCCTGTTCCGGGAGGCGGCGGAGCGGCTCGCCGGACGCCTCGACGACCTGCGGCGGCGCTTCCGGCTGGCCCTCGACCTCGGCTGCCACGCGGGCGGGCTCGGCGCCGCCCTCGCCGCCCGCGACGGCATCGAGGGGGTGGTGCAATGCGACCTCTCCCCGGCCATGGCCGCCGCCGCCAGGGCGGCCAACGGCCTCGCCACCTGCGCCGCCGACGAGGAGGCCCTGCCCTTCGCCGACGCCGCGTTCGATCTCGCGGTCAGCAACCTGAGCCTGCACTGGGTGAACGACCTGCCGGGCGCCTTGGTCCAGATCCGCCGCGTGCTCGCGCCCGACGGCCTGCTGCTGGCGTCGCTGTTCGGGGCGGGAACCCTGGCCGAGCTGCGCGCGGCCATGACCGAGGCCGAGCTCGCCGTCGAGGGCGGCGCCTCGCCCCGGGTCGCCCCCTTCGCCGACCTGCGCGACCTCGGCGACCTGCTGGCGCGGGCGGGCTTCGCCCTGCCGGTCGCCGACCTCGACACCGTCCGGGTGAGCTACGAAACCCCGCTGCGGCTCATGCGCGACCTCGCCGGCATGGGCGAGGCCAACGCCGTCGCCGAGCGCCGCCGGGGACCGACCCGGCGGGCGACCCTGGTCCGATCCTGGGCGCAATACCCGCGCGGCGCCGACGGCCGCATCGAGGCCACCTTCGAGGTGATGTGGATCGCCGCCTGGGCGCCGGGCCCGGGCCAGCAGAAGGCGCTCAGCCCGGGTAGCGCCCGCGCCCGCCTCGCCACCGCCCTCGGCACGGAGGAACGCCCCGCCGGGGACACCGTGCCCCGCCCGGGGAGTCCCCGGCGCAACTGACGGACGGCGGCGGCGCAGAAAAGAAGAACCGGCGCGGTCATAAAGACCGCGCCGGCCCTTGAACTCCAGCGGGTTGCGGGGGTTGGGCTATGGGAGGCCCAACTGCACCCTAGTCAACCCGCCCAACGGGCACGTATGGGTGGTTAGTCGCCACCGCCACCGCCGCCGCCGCCCTCGCCCTCACCCTCGGGCTGGGGCTGCTCGGGATTGGTGGCGGGCTCCTCCTGGTACACGGCGCCCTTCGCGTCGCCGCCGATAGCGGCGAACGCCGGCGTGCCGAGCGCAAACAGAACGGCAAGCGCCGTCAGGATCGTCTTGGTCATCTTTTTCTCCGTAGACGAGATTGCGGCGGTCCTCCCGTCGCGGCCGGCAGAATGCGGTCTGCCGGATGTGGTCGAATCTACTCCTTTTCTATGGAAAGTAAAGAACAATAAAATAATCATCCGCATTTCTACTTGTTATGTTATGTATAAGACAGCCACTATTTTGACAAAATTTGATATCGTTATGTAAATATCCGCCACCGTCCCACCACACTATGTCGGAATTGCGGCGGAACGGCCCGCGGCCTAGAGCCGGTCGCGCAGGGCGGCGACCAGCGGCGCGTCGGCGGGCGGCATCGGCAGCGCCGCCAGGCGCTCGGGATGGACCCAGCGGATCTCCTGCCCCTCGCGCGGCGTCGGGACGCCCTTCCAGACCCGGCACTGGTAGAGCGGCATCAGCAGGTGGAAATCCCCATAGGCATGGGAGGCGAAGGTGAGCGGGCTCAGGCAGGTCTCGCACACCTCGATGCCCAGCTCCTCGCGCAGCTCGCGGACCAGCGCCGCCTCCGGCGTCTCGCCCTCGCCCAGCTTGCCCCCGGGGAACTCCCACAGGCCGGCCATGGGCTTGCCCTCGGGCCGCCGGGCGATGAGCACGCGGCCGTCGCCGTCGATGAGGACGACCGCCGCCACCACGGTGACCGGCCGGGCGGTCACGGCGCCACCGGCCGCCGGCGCTCGAGCCGCACCACCTTGCGCCGCCCGCCGCGGGCGGGGAAGTCGCGCTCGGCCACGCCGACCCAGCGGAATCCCGCCTTCTCCAGGACCCGGAGCGAGGCGGCGTTGTCGTTGAACACCTCGGCCTCGACGGCGTCGAGCCCCATGGCGGCGAAGGCGTGGGCGAGGACCGCGGCGACCGCCTCGGTCATGTAGCCGCGACCCCAATGGGGCCGGGCCAGCCAGAATCCCACCGAGCCCCGCCGCGCGCCGGGGGCGACGCCGAGGCCGATCACCCCGAGGAAGGCGCCGTCCTCGGTCCGCTCGATGGCGAACAGGGTCTCGCCCTCCTCGCCGAGATGGGAGCGGAACCAGGCCTGTGCCTCGTCCTCGCTCAGAGGATAGGGGATGCTGCCGGTGCGTCCCGCCACCTCGGGATCGTCGGCGAGCTCGGCGATGACCGCGACATCGGCGTCGCTCACCGGGCGCAGACGGAGCCGCCCGGTGGCGAGCCGGGGACCGCCGGACTCGTCAGCTGCGGTAGTCGGCATTGATGGAGATGTAGCCATGGGTGAAGTCGCAGGTCCACACCCGCGCCCGGCCGCGCCCGCCGCGCACGCCCACGTCGACCTCGATGGCGATCTCCCGCCCCTTGAGGTGGCGGGCCACGGGCCGCTCGTCGTAGCCGGGCCGGACGCGGCCATGCTCGGTGATCCGCACCCCGCCGATGGCGATGCGGAGCCGCCCGGGATCGATCCTCTGGCCGGCCTTGCCCACCGCCATCACCACCCGCCCCCAGTTGGGGTCGCCCCCGGCGAAGGCGGTCTTGACCAGGGGCGAATTGGCGATCGACAGCGCGATCGCCTTGGCGGCGCGGTCGCTGGCCGCGCCGGTGACGGTGACGGTGATGAACTTCTCGGCGCCCTCGCCGTCCTTCACGATCTGGTGGGCGAGGTCGGTCAGCACCTGCTGCAGCGTGGCGCGGAAATCCGCCAGCAGCGGGCTGGCCGCGCCGTGCACCGGGGGATGCCGCGGGCCCCTTCCCGTCGCCGCCAGCAGCACGGTGTCGGAGGTCGAGGTGTCGGAATCCACGGTGATGGCGTTGAAGCTCGCCTCCACCGCCGGATCGAGGAGGGCCTTGAGGACCCTTGCCGGGACCTTCGCGTCGGTGAAGACGAAGGCGAGCATGGTGGCCATGTTGGGGGCGATCATCCCGGAGCCCTTGGCGATGCCGGCGATGCGCACCGGCACGCCGCCGATCCGCGCCACCGCCGAAGCGCCCTTGGCGAAGGTGTCGGTGGTGCGGATGGACTCGGCGGCCTCGGGCCACGCCTTCGGATCGAGCCCGTCCGCGAGACGGGGCAGCGCGTCGAGAATGCGCGCGACCGGCAGCGGCTCGCCGATGACCCCGGTCGAGCACATGAAGACCTGTCCCGGCGGGCAGGCAAACCGCTTGGCCGCCGCCGCCGCCGTGGCGCGGACCGCGTCCATGCCGGCCTCGCCGGTGAACGCGTTGGCGTTGCCGGAATTGGCGACGATGGCGCGGGCGAGGCCGCGCCGCGCCGCCCGCCTGTTCCACACCACCGACGGCGCCACCGTCCGCGAACGCGTGAAGGCGCCGGCCACGGTCGTCCCCGCGGCCAACTCGACCAGCATCAGGTCCCTGCGCCCGTTGCGGCGGATGCCGCAGGCGCCGGCGGCGAGGCGAACGCCTCCGACCGCGGGGAGGCGCGGGAATCGCTTGGGAGCGAAGGGCGATAGGCTGGCCATGTCCGGTCCTGATGGTGATGGCGGGGCCGCCGCCGGGGTCCCGGCGGCGCCTAGGGCATAGCGCAGGCGCCGGGTTTTTCCAACTGTTCTCGCGGGGGGGGTCTACTTCGCCGGTTCCGCGGGGACCGGGGCGGGGGCCGGGGCCAAGCCCGGCGCGGCGGTCGGCGGCGCGAATTCGCCGAGGCGCTCGATCTTGGCACCCTTGCGCAGGCGCTCGATCTCGCGCTCGACCAGGGCGCCCGCCATCTTGCGCCGAATCTCCTCCTTCACCTCCTCGAAGGGGGGCGGGGCGGCGTCGCGGATGTCCTCGACCATGATCACGTGCCAGCCGAACTGGGTCTGAACCGGCGCGCGGGACACCTCCCCCTTGCGCAGGGCGAACGCCGCGGCCGAGAACGGGGCCACCATCTGGTCCCGGGTGAAATAGCCGAGGTCGCCGCCCTGGGCCTTGCCCGGATCGATCGACCGCTCGCGCGCGAGCTCGGCGAAGTCCTTGCCGCGGTCGAGCTCGGCGATGGCCGCGACCGCCTCGTCCCGCGTCCTCAGCAGGATATGCCGGGCACGGACCTGCTTGTCGCGGGCGAGCGTGTCCTTGTCCTTGTCGTACTGGATCCTGAGCGTCCGCTCATCCAGCTTCGCCGAGACCAGCCGCTGCAGATAGACCTGCTCGAGAACCTGGTTCTCGATCAGCCGCAGGGTCCGGATCACGTCCTTGTCCTTGTGGAGGTCGGCCGCCCGGGCGCGGGCGGCGATCAGCTCACGGTCGATCATCTGCTCGAGGATGGCGCGGTAGAGGGTCTCCGGCGGCAGATTCGCGTATTGCGGGGGCAGTCCATCGACCGCGGCGGCGATGTCGGACTGGCGAATCTCCTTGTCGTCCACCCGCGCCGCCACCGGGTCGGGCGGGGAGTCGCCCGCCGGCTGGGCCGACGCGGCGGCGGCGCAGATGGCGGCGGCAAGGGCGAGCGCGAGGCACTGAGCGGCGCGGGCGCCGCGCGGGTGGGCGCGGAGCGAGTTCATGTCCTGGATATCTCCCAATCGGAATGAGCGCCGCGGGCGTGCCCCCGGCCGGCCATCCGCGCCCGGGACCCGGACCGGATGAGGCCAGACTACCACGGGGCCGGCCGCCTTCCATGAATATTCCGTGAATCCGGGGAGAATCGGCGCCCCGCCCGGCGTTGACAGGAGAGTGTGCCGTCTCTATCTCTCTCCAACACCCATACGCCTTCCGGCCGTCGGGAAGCGGCCGCCGCCGCGCCAACGGGAACGCTCCATGCTCGCCAGCATCGCCAAGCGCATCTTCGGGACCCATAACGAGCGCGTCCTCAGGAACTACGAGCCCCAGGTCACGGCCATCAACGCGCTCGAGGGCGACCTCGAGGCCTTGTCCGACGACGCCCTCCGCGACCGCACCGAGGCCCTCCGGGCCCGCGCCCGCGACGGCGAGGGCCTGGACGACCTGCTCGTCGATGCCTTCGCCACGGTGCGCGAGGCGGCCAAGCGCACCCTCGGCCAGCGTCATTTCGACGTGCAGCTCCTGGGCGGGATGGTGCTGCATTCCGGGGCCATCGCCGAAATGGCGACGGGCGAGGGCAAGACCCTGGTGGCCACCCTTTCCGTCTATCTCAACGCCCTCGCGGGCAAGGGCGTCCACGTGGTCACCGTGAACGACTACCTGGCCCAGCGCGACGCCGAGTGGATGGGGCAGATCTACAGGTTCCTCGGGCTTTCCGTCGGCTGCATCGTCCACGGACTTACCGACGAACAGCGGCGCGCGGCCTATGCCTCGGATGTGGCCTATGGAACCAACAACGAATTCGGTTTCGACTATCTCCGCGACAACATGAAATTCTCGCTCGATGAGATGGTCCAGCGCCCGTTCAACTACGCCATCGTCGACGAGGTCGATTCGATCCTGATCGACGAGGCGCGCACGCCGCTGATCATCTCGGGCCCGGTGGAGGACTCCTCGGAGCTCTACCGGCGGGTGGATGTCCTGATCCCCAGGCTCGACGCCGCCCATTTCGAGATGGACGAGAAGGTCAAGGCGGTGACGCTCACCGAGTCCGGCGCCGAGCGCATGGAGGAGCTGCTGCGGGAAGCGGGGCTCCTGACCGCCGGAGGCCTGTACGACTTCGAGAACGTGGCCCTCGTACATCACGTCAACCAGGCGCTGCGTGCCCACAAGCTGTTCCAGCGCGACCGGGACTACCTCGTCAAGGACGACCGGGTCGTCATCGTCGACGAGTTCACCGGTCGCATGATGGAGGGCCGGCGCTACTCCGAGGGCCTGCACCAGGCCCTCGAGGCGAAGGAGGGCTGCAAGATCGAGAGCGAGAACCAGACCCTCGCCTCCATCACCTTCCAGAACTACTTCCGGATGTATCCCAAGCTCGCCGGCATGACCGGCACGGCGCTGACCGAGGCGGCGGAGTTCGAGAGCATCTACAAGCTCGGTGTCATCGTGGTGCCCACCAACCTGCCCTGCATCCGCGCCGACCACGAGGACGAGGTCTACCGCACCGCCGGCGAGAAGACCGAGGCGATCCTCGACCAGATCGCCGAGTGCCACGAGCGCCGGCAGCCGGTGCTGGTCGGCACGGTGTCCATCGAGAAGTCCGAGACCCTGTCGGCGGCGCTCAAGAGGCGCAAGATCCCGCACAACGTGCTCAACGCGCGCTATCACGAGCAGGAGGCGCAGATTATCGCCCAGGCCGGCAAGCCCGGCACCGTCACCATCGCCACCAACATGGCGGGCCGAGGCACCGACATCCAGCTCGGCGGCAACGTCGACATGCGGGTCAGGACCGAGCTCGCCGAGGTCGCCGACGCGCCCGGGCGCGAGGAACGCATCGCCGCCATCCGCGACGAGGTCGAGGCCGCCAGGAAGGTGGTGATCGAGGCCGGCGGGCTGTTCGTCATCGGCTCGGAGCGCCACGAGGCCCGGCGCATCGACAACCAGCTGCGCGGCCGCTCGGGCCGCCAGGGCGACCCCGGGGCCTCCAAGTTCTTCCTGTCGCTCGAGGACGACCTCATGCGCATCTTCGGCTCCGAGCGCATGGACACCATGCTGCAGCGGCTGGGGCTCGAGGAGGGCGAGGCCATCACCCACCCGTGGGTGACCAAGGCCCTGCAGAAGGCCCAGGAGAAGGTCGAGGCGCGCAACTTCGACATCCGCAAGAACCTCCTGCGCTTCGACGACGTGATGAACGACCAGCGCAAGGTCATCTACGAGCAGCGCATCGAGCTGATGGAGAGCGACGACGTCTCCGACACCGTCGCCGCCATGCGCGAGGAGGTGATCGCCGACATGGTCGCCCGCGCCATCCCCGAGAAGGCCTATCCCGAGGAATGGGACACCCATCTCCTGCACGAGGAGGGGCTGCGCATCCTCGCGCTCGATCTGCCCGTCGCCGACTGGGCGGGCGAGGAGGGCATCGCCGACGAGGCGATCCGCGAGCGCATCCTCCAGGCGGCCGGCCGCAAGATGGCCGAGAAGGCGGCCACCTACGGGCCCGAGGTCATGCGCATGGTGGAGAAGAGCCTGCTCCTGCAGATCCTGGACCAGACCTGGAAGGACCACCTGCTCAGCCTCGACCACCTGCGCCAGGGGATCAACCTCCGGGCCTACGCCCAGCGCGATCCCCTCAACGAGTACAAGACCGAGGCGTTCAGCATGTTCGAGGCGATGCTCGAGCGCCTGCGCGAGAACGTGACCGCGGTTCTTTGCCATCTCGAGGTCAGCTTCGAGACCCCCGAGGAGATCGCGCTCACCCGGGAGGCCCCCCCGGAGATGCACGAGGGCCGCACGGATCCGGCGCTCGCCGGCGGCGGATACGTGGGCGGCGACGGTGGCGGCGCCGACCTCCTGGAGCGGCCGCGCACGGTGCGCTACGCCAAGGCCGAGGAGCTCGATCCCAACGACCCCGCCAGCTGGGGCAAGGTCCCCAGGAACGCGCCCTGCCCCTGCGGGTCGGGCCGCAAGTACAAGCACTGCCACGGGCGGCTGGCCTGAGACCTTCCGCGCGCGGCCGCGCCGGGCGGGCCGTCCCGAGGCTAGTCGAGCCCGACCTTCCCCATCTCCAGGAACTTCTCGCGGCGCTGGGCGCGGAGCGCCCCGCCGTCCACCGTCACGATGTCGCCGAGCGCGTCGGCCAGGGCGTCGCCCAGCCGGCGCACCGCCTCCGCGTGATTGCGGTGGGCGCCGCCCACGGGCTCCTCGACGACGCGGTCGACCACCCCCAGCGACTTGAGGTCGGAGGCGGTCAGGCGAAGGGCCTCGGCCGCCTGCTGGGCGGCGTCGCCGGTGCGCCACAGGATCGAGGCGCAACCCTCGGGCGAGATCACCGAATAGATGGCGTGCTCCAGCATCAGCACGCGGTCGGCGGCGGCGAGGGCGATGGCGCCGCCGGAGCCGCCCTCGCCGATGACGGCCGAGACCAGGGGCACCCGCAGGCGCAGGCACGCCTCGATGGAACGCGCGATGGCCTCGGCCTGGCCGCGCTCCTCGGCGCCGACCCCGGGATAGGCCCCGGCGGTGTCCACCAGGGTGATCACCGGCAGGCGGAAATGATCGGCGAGATCCATGAGCCGGCGCGCCTTGCGGTAGCCCTCGGGGCGGGCCATGCCGAAATTGTGCTTGAGACGGGATTCGGTGTCGGAGCCCTTCTCGTTGCCGATGACCATCACCGAGCGGCCCCGGAACCGCCCGAGGCCCCCGATCACGGCGGCGTCCTCGGCGAAGGTCCGGTCGCCCGCCAGCGGCGTGAAGTCCTCGATCAGGCGACGCACGTAATCGACGAAATGGGGCCGCTCGGGGTGGCGGGCGACCTGGACCTTCTGCCACGGGGTGAGGTTGGCGTAGGTCTGCCCGAGCAGCCGGTTGACCTTCGCCTGCAGCCGGGAGACCTCCTCGGCGATGTTGACGTCGCCGCCGCTGTCCAGGTGCCGGAGCTCCTCGATCTTGCCCTCGAGCTCGGCGATCGGTTTTTCGAATTCAAGGAACGTGGGCATGGGCGGGCGGCGTTGGAATGGGGTCCCTAAATGCCTTGGCGGGCCCCGAATGTCAAACTGCGCCCCTCAGCGCCCCGGCCGGCGGGGCCCCGCGCGCGGCCGCCCGCGGCGGGCCAGCGGATGCCGCTCGGCGACCAGCCGGGTCAGCCGCTCTTCCAGCACATGGGTGTAGATCTGGGTGGTGGAGATGTCGGCGTGGCCGAGCATCTGCTGGAGGCTGCGGAGATCGGCCCCGTGGGCCAGCAGGTGGCTGGCGAAGGCATGGCGGAGCACGTGGGGCGAGACGGCGCGGGGATCGAGCCCGGCGTCGGCCGCCAGCTCCTTGAGCATCTGGGCGAAGCGCTGCCGCGTGAGGTGGCCCTCGGTGGCGGCGGTGGGGAACAGCCAGGGCGATCCGCCGTCGCCGACCAGCGCCCGGCGGTGCGGCAGCCATTGGTCGATGGCGGCCCGTGCCGGCTCCGAGAGCGGCACCATGCGCTCCTTGCCGCCCTTGCCCGATACCAGCAGGAACCGGCCGTCCCCGGTCCGGGCCGAGAGCGGCAGGCCGACCAGCTCCGAGACCCGGAGCCCGGTGGCGTAGATGATCTCGAGCAGGGCCCTCAGGCGCGTCCCGGCGCGGCCGTGGCGGGCGCGGGCGGCCTCGAACAGGGCCTCCACCTGCGCCTCGCTCAGAATCCGGGGTAGCGAGCGTCCCCGCGCGGGATTGTCGACGCCGGCGGTGGGGTCGTCGGGGCGCACGCCGTCGGCGAACAGGAAGCGATAGAACTGGCGCAACGCCGAGAGCCGGCGCGCCGCCGTGCGCGCGCCGCGGCCGCCGTCGGCCAGCGCCCCCAGGTAGCGCCGGATGGCGCCGCCGTCGGCGCCGGCGAGGGTCATGCCCTCGCGGTCGAGGAACCGGGCGAAGTCCACCAGGTCCCTGCGGTAGGCGGCAACGGTGTTGAGGGCGGCGCCGCGTTCGGCCGTCAGCATCTCGGCAAAGCTCTCGAGATGGGGCCCGGCCGCCGGAGGCTCCTCGATGCCGGATCGACGCCGCGCCATCCGCGCCCCGCCCCCTCCCGGCCGTTCCTGGGCCTACAGGCCCGCCTCGAAGACGGCTTCGAGGGCGAGTCGCCGGGCGTCCTCGGGCAGCCCCGCCTCGGCCAGCGCCCGCACCACCGAGGACAGCACCGCCGGGTCGACCCGGCCGGGCGGCTCGGGGCCGAGGGCGATGAGGGCCAGCAGGATGGTTTCGCCGATCCGGCCGCCGGCGGCGGCGCGCTCGAGACCGGCCAGCACACCCCCATCGGGCATGACCGTCTCGCGCCGGCCGCCGCCGATGACGCGGGAGAACGCCGCGTCGGGAACCGTGCCGCCGAGGGCCTCGACCAGCGACAGGAGGCGGGCCGCGCGGGCGCGGCGGACCTCCTCCTCGCCGGGCGCGGCCCGGGACTCCCACCAGCGGTCGAACATGGCGGCGTCGAAGGCCGATGAGGGGGCGCCCTGCCGCTTGGGGAGGGTGAGGGGCGCGACGGTGACCACCGCCCCCGGGCCCGATCCCCACGCCGGAGGCCGGGCACCGGCCCCGGATGCGTCCCCGGCCGGGAGTTCCGCCGACGGTGCCGGCCCCGCGCCCGCCGCCTCGGGCCCGCCGGCCCCTTCCTCCGCCATTCCGCGGAGGCCGGAGAGCTGCGCCAGCGGCCACAGCGCGAGGTCGGCCGGGACCGCGGAAACCGTCGCGGCGCCCCCATCCGATGCCGTCCCCTCGCCGTCCGGGGCCCGGCCGGCCCCCGAAGCCGCCGGGAACGGGCCGGGCTTGCGCCGGGCCAGGGCGTACCACCTGCCCGCCTCCGGGATCGCGCCGGCGACGTAGAGCGCGGCGCCGGCCTCGACCGCGAACCAGGCGAGGTCGTCGGTGGGATCCAGGTCCCTGATGACCGGGAGGAAGGCGCGCTGCGCCGTGCCCTGACGCCCGTCCCTGCGCGCGAGCGCCAGGGCCCGGCTCACGATTTCCGCCCGCCCCGCCGCGGTGGACTGCTGGCGCGCCGCGCCCATGAGCAGGGCGCGACCGCGCGGCCCCGTCAGCCGTTCGGCGGTGGTGAGCGCGTTGGCGGTCTCCCCCGGCGTGAAGTTCACCGACAGATAGACACGGGCCAGGGCCTCGGTGTCGAGGAGTCCCAATGCCTCGGTGCGCTCGGCGGCCTCGAGACGGGTATCGAGATCGGCGTTGGGGTTGGTCACGACGTTCAGGAGCACGGCCGGGCTCGCCTCGGTGACCAGCGCCGGCGGCATCTGCAGCCGGGCCGCGCGCATCATCGCCACATGGAGCGCGGTCGGCCGTTGCAGGCCCTCGACGCCGGTGCCCGGGTCGCCGGCCAGCGCCCGCACCAGCGCGAAGAACGGCGCGTCCGCCTCGCCCTGCTCCCGCAGCAGGGCGGCGCCGATGGTGGCGTCCTGGGTCTTGCCGGACATGAGCTGGCAGAAGATATGGGCCTTGCGCCAGAACGGGTCCGAATACTCGCCGATGCCGGTGCTGACGGCTTCGCAGGCCCCGGAGATGTCGTTGCGGACGAGGCCGACCTCGGCGCGCGCCCGCAGGATGGTCTCGTCCTCGAGACGCCCCGGCACCACCGCCAGCAGCGCCCGGGTGGACTCGACGTCGCCCCGGGCGAGCAGCCGGTCGACGCGCATCGCGACCAGGCTGGGCGAGTCTTCGGCGCGGTGGCGCCCCCCGTCATCGGCGGGGGCCGAGGCGGCGCTGAGCAGCAGCCGGCGGGCGAGGTCGAGCGCCGTCCTCGAGCCCGACGCGTCCGGCAGCCTGGGAAGCAGGCGCGCGACCAGCGCGCGCGGGGTGCCGCGCCACATGGCGGCACCGAATCCGCCGGCGCCGGCGTCGAGGAGTCCGACCGAATCGGGATCCAACGCCTCGAGGGTGTCGACGCGGATGCCGCCCCCCTTGGGCGCCTCGGCGCCCGTCGCCGGCACGGCGGCGCCGGGGCGCGGCCGCCCCGGCGGAGGGTCGTCGCCAGGCGCCGACGGCCCGGGCGGCATCAGGACCACCGGCGGCTCGTCCGCGGCCGGCCCGCCGGTGGACTGGGCCGCCCCCGGCCCGCCCGGCGGAACCGCCGCGAGGATGCCGGCCAGCAGGCCGGCCGGCACCGTGAGGCGGCTAACGCAGGACGCGGTCATTGGGGATCACCTTCTCCACCGGCGCCGAGGGCGGCGGCATGTCCCAAGTGGCGAGAAACGCCGCGCCCCCGCCGATGAGGACGAGAAGGAAGGCGATGACGATGCGCATGGTCACGCTCATGGAACGGAGCTCGCGGGGCGGCAGCGACATCGCCGGCATCGCCTCCGCGCGCCGACCGTCGGCGGTCGGCCCGCTTGGCGCCGGGTGCGTCGGCTGGGACACAACATGTTATTTTATTTACACTAAAATCCGACTGTGGCTAATTTGCGGCACCCTAGCCGGTCTGGTACGGTCATGCAATAGTACCACCCTGAGCCGCGCCCCGCGCCGGCGCGTCAAGATTCGAGGAATGCCCGAAACCGCCTCCGCAGAACACCCCCCCGCGGGCGAGTCGCGCCTCCAACGGTCGGTGGTGCTGGTCGGGCTGATGGGCGCGGGCAAGACCAGCGTCGGCCGCATCCTGGCGGCGCGGCTCGGAATCGATTTCGTGGATGCCGATACGGAGATCGAGGCGGCGGCCGGGGAGAGCATCGAGGAGATCTTCGCCTCCCGGGGCGAGGCGGTTTTCCGGCAGGGAGAGCGCCGGGTGATCGCCCGGCTGCTGTCCGGCCCGCCGCGGGTGATCGCCAGCGGCGGCGGCGCCTACATGGACGCCGACACCCGCGCGCGCATCGCCGCGTCGGGAGTCTCGGTGTGGCTCAAGGCCGACCTCGACACCCTCGTCAAGCGGATCTCGCGCCGCGGCGGCCGGCCGCTGCTCAAGGGCAGGCGGCCGCGCGAGGTCCTCGCCAGGCTGATCGAGGAGCGCTACCCCGTCTACAGCGAGGCGGATATCCGCATCGAGACCGGGGAGGACCCGCCGGAGACGGTGGCGGAGCGGATCGTGGAGGCGCTCGAGGACCACCTCGGCCTCGCCCCCCTGGCCCGCAACGACGCCCCTCCCGGCCAACGCCGAAGGGCCTGGAAATCGCCGGCGGGCGGACACCGGCGGCACCGCCGGCGGTCCCGGCCCGGCGACGGGAAGCGATGAGCCGTGGCCGCGAAGTCTCCCTCGCCCTCCGCGCCGTCGCACACGACCATCGAAGTCGCGCTCGGCGATCGATCCTACGAGATTCGCGTCGGCGCCGGGCTGGTCGCGAACGCGGGAAGCCACCTCTCCCCCCTCCTCACGGACCCTGCGCGCCGAGGCGGGGTGGCGGTCGTCACCGATTCCAACGTCGCGGCACTGCATCTGCCGGCCCTGGCAGGAGCGCTCGACGCGGCGGGCGTCCCCCACCGCGCGGTGGTGCTGGAGCCGGGCGAGCACACCAAGGACTTCGCCCATCTCGAGCGGCTGCTGGACGACCTGCTCGGCCACGGGATCGAGCGCGGCGGCATGCTGGTCGCCCTCGGCGGCGGCGTGGTCGGGGACCTCGTCGGCTTCGCGGCGGCGATCGCCCTGCGGGGCGTGGATTTCATCCAGGTGCCGACGACGCTGCTCGCCCAGGTGGATTCCTCCGTCGGCGGCAAGACCGGCATCAACACGCGCCACGGCAAGAACCTGGTCGGCGCCTTCCACCAGCCGCGCCTGGTGCTGGCGGACATCGGCGTCCTCGACACGCTGCCGCCGCGCGAGCTCCTCGCCGGATACGCCGAGGTGGTGAAATACGGCCTCGTCGGCGACGCCGGGTTCTTCGCCTGGCTCGAGGAGAACGGCCGCGCCCTGATCGCGGGCGACCGCGCCGCACGCATCGAGGCGGTGGCGGCGAGCTGCCGGATCAAGGCCGCCATCGTCGCCGCCGACGAGCGCGAGCATGGTGAGCGCGCGCTCCTCAACCTCGGCCACACCTTCGCCCATGCCATGGAGGCGGAGACCGGGTTCTCCGATCGGCTGCTCCACGGCGAGGCGGTGGCGCTGGGCATGGTGCTGGCCTTGGAATTGTCCCAGCAGCTCGGGCTGTGTCCCGACGGCGCCGCCGAGCGGCTGCGCGCCCACTATGCCGCGGTGGGCCTGCCTGCGGACCCCGCCGCGTACGGCTTCGGCGCCGACCGCCTGATCGCGCACATGCACCACGACAAGAAGGTCCGGGGCGGGGCCCTCACCTTCATCCTCGCCCGCGGTATCGGCCGGGGAATCGTCGTCCCCGATGTCGAGCCGGGCGAGGTCAAGCGGCTGCTCGAGCGCCGCCTCGCCGCCTGAAGGCGGGGCGACAGGATCGCCGACGCCGATTCCCATGGGAAACTGAGATGGATCCATATCTGACCACCAACGTCCTCGTCATCCTCCTGCTACTGGGCCTTTCCGCCTTCTTCTCCGGATCGGAGACGGCGCTCACGGCGGCATCGAGGCCATTGCTCCATCACCTCGAGCTGTCCGGCCACCCGCGCGCGGGCCTCGTCAACACGCTGCGGCGCGACAAGGAGCGGCTGATCGGCTCGATTCTGATCGGCAACAACCTGGTCAACATCCTCGCCTCGGTGCTGGCCACCCGCGTGCTCATCGAGACGTTCGGCGAGGCGGGGATCGTCTATGCGACGCTGGCCATGACCGTCCTGATCGTGGTCTTCGCCGAGGTGCTCCCCAAGAGCTATGCCATCAATCACGCCGACAGGATGTCGCTTTTCGTCGCGCCCGTCGTGAGGCTGTTCCTGATCCTGTTCTCTCCGGCCGCGCGCACCGTGCAGATCCTCGTCCGGGGGATGCTGAGGGCACTCGGCGTCGGTCCCGCCCACGGGCGCGGCGTGGGGTTCGCCGAGCACGAGCTGCGCGGCGCCATCGAGCTGCACAAGGGCGGCGACCGCGCGGCCCGCCACGAGCGCATCATGCTGCACTCGATCCTCGACCTCGGCGACGTCGAGGTGGGGGACGTCATGGTGCATCGCTCCGGCGTCGCCACGGTCGACGCCGACCTTCCGGCCGAGGAGATCGTCCGCGAGGTGGTCGCCAGCCCCTATACCCGAATCCCGCTGTGGCGCGGCAAGCCCGACAACGTCATTGGCGTGCTCCACGCCAAGGCGCTGCTGAAGGCGGTGCAGGAGAACCCCGGCGGCATCGCCGAGCTCGAGATCGCGGCGCTGGCCTCGAAGCCTTGGTTCATTCCCGATACCACCGACCTCCTGTCCCAGCTGCAGGCCTTCCGGCGGCGCGGCGAGCACTTCGCCCTGGTGGTCGACGAGTACGGCGACCTCATGGGCATCGTGACCCTCGAGGACATCCTCGAGGAGATCGTCGGCGACATCTTCGACGAGACCGACGTCCCGAGGCGCGGCATCCGGCCGCAGCCGGACGGGACCGTGATCGCCGACGGCAACATCACCATCCGCGACCTCAACCGCCGCTTCGACTGGCGTCTACCCGACGAGGGGGCCGCGACCATCGCCGGACTCGTCCTGCACGAATCGCGTCTAATCCCGGATCCCGGGCAGGTCTTCACCTTCCACGACTTCCGGTTCGAGATCCTGGGGCGCAAGGGCAACCGGATCACCGCGATCCGCATCACACCGCCGGGCACCGAGGACGCCAAGGGAGCTGCCGGGTGAGCCGGAACCCGGTTGTAAGCACGATCCGTCGCGCCCTATAGTGGCGCCGGGGCGAGCCGACCGGGATCCCCGGACGCCCTCTGACAGAACGGGAAACGGCCATGCCGCTCAGCACGCCAACCGAACGTGAACGCCGCCACACCCGCACGCTCGCGCTCGACGGGTACGAGCGCGCCGACGGCCTGTGGGACATCGAGGGCCACCTCGCCGACGTCAAGGCCTACGCCTTCGATAATTACTGGCGGGGTGAGATCGCGCCCGGAACAGCGGTCCACGACATGTGGATCCGGTTGACTCTGGACGACACCATGACCGTGCGCGACGTGGAAGCGGCGATCGACGCGGGCCCCCACCGCATCTGCCCCGACATCACGCCCGCCTACAAGGTGCTGATCGGGGAACGGATCAAGCCGGGCTGGAACCTCCGAGTCCGCGAACTCCTCGGCGGGGTGCAAGGATGCGTCCATCTGGTGGAGATGCTCGGGCCGATCGGCACCGTCGCCTACCAGACCATCCGGCCCATCGTCGAGCGACGCAAGCGGACCGCGGCGGGCGAGGCGCCCCGGCGGCCGGCGCGGCTCGACACCTGCCACGCGATGGCGTCCGACGGCGCCGTCGTGAAGGAGCGCTGGCCGGAATTCTACACCGGCCCCCGTTGACCGCCGCCGGTCGCCTGGGCCGGCACGGCATCGGGTCCCCTAATGGTTGCCGAACACGCTCGCGAGGATCGGCCGCCAGCGGTCGCTGCCCTGGCCCTGCGGTAGGGAGACCCCATGACCGGCGCCGGCGTGCCCCTCCTCGGTCGCCGCCCGACGGAAATAGACGATGAGAAAGACCCTCAGCGCCGCGGTGAGGCTGCTGGCGCCGCGGTAGCGGTCGAGCAGGGTGCACAGCTCATGAAGCGTCATGCCCTCGCGGGCGCAGACCTCGTTGACCGCATCCCAGAGTTCCCGTTCGAGTCGGATGCTGGTCCGGCGCTGCCCTACATGGACGTTCCTACAGATCAGCACGATGCCCCCCGCTGCCGGGCCCCTTGCCAACCGTGTCCCCCCGACTCGATGGCCTGCCCCCTGCCCGCGCCGCGGCCCGGGCGCTGGAAGTCTAGCGGCAATACGGATTTACGCAATCCTGAATTTAGGAGACACATCGATTACAACTAATCCGCGCGACCGCCCGAGGGCGCGCCGGCCGCGGCGCGATCGCCGGGTCCCTCGCCGGGGGCGCGGGCGGTAATGGCGAGCGCATGGACCGGGCCCGCGAGTTCCTCGGACAGGACCCGATGAATCATCCGGCTGCGTTCCAGGCGCGACTTGCCGGCGAAGGCGCGCGCCACGATCTCGAGGCGGAAGTGGGTCTCCCCGCCCGGCGTCGCCGCGGCGTGGCCGGCATGGTGACGGGATTCGTCGACCAGCACCAGGCGCGCCGGCGCGAAGGCCGCGCGCAGCTTGTCCTCGAGCCTGCGCGCGACTGGACCGGGGGAGGAGTCACCCGGTACCGCGCCGGCGTCGGTTCCGTCATGATCTCGGTCGGGAGCCATGGACATCCTCAGGCAAAGCACGCCGCCGACATTATAACCTTGATAACCTTGTCCCACGAGCCTCGCCGTCCCGGCATTCTGACCCGGAATCCTTGCGCGGGGCCGGCGATGCCCTCATATTCCCGGTATGCTGAAGGCCGCCTCAGGCGCCTCTTTCCGGCGCGCCGCCCGCGGGAACGGACGAGCCGATGCGCCCGATGACGCCGACCGCCGCCCCTGTGATCACAAGGGATGCGGCGAGCGGGGCGTCTACCGCGCGCCCATGGCCCCGGAGCGGCTCAGGGACTATTATTGGTTCTGCCTCCAGCACGTGCGCGAATACAACAGGGCGTGGAACTACTGCGCCGGCAAGAGCGAGGCCGACATCGAGGCGCAGATCCGCTCCGACACCGTCGGCTGGCGCCCGACCTGGCCCCTCGGGCGACTCGGCGGCGGGTTCGCCCGCGCCCGCTTCGACCGGATGCGCGACGGCTTCGGCCTGTTCGAGGACGAGCGGACGGCCGCCTCGGAGCACCGTGCCGGGGGAGGGGCCCGCGGGCCCCGGGACCCGGCCGCGGACGAGCGCGAGGCTTGCGACGTGATGGGCCTCTCTCCGCCGCTGACGGTGGCGGCGCTCAAGGCTTGCTACATCCAGCTCGTCAAGCGCCACCACCCCGACGCCAACGGGGGCGACAAGGCCGCGGAAGAACGGCTAAAATTGATCAATCAGGCCTATGCCCTGCTCAAGCAGAGGCTCGGCGTGTGAGACCGAGTCCCGACGATTCAGTGGCCCAAGAGATGGAAAAGGTTCTTTATGTCGACGACGATCACGAGCGATAACCAGACTCCCGTTCACCCACTCGAGCAGCCCGACATAGAAGTGTCCGTCCGCCAGGCGTTCGGCATCGAGTCCGACCTCCAGGTTCCCGGATTCTCCCAGCGGAGCGACTACGTGCCGGACGTGGACGAGGCCTATCACTTCGATTCCAACACCACGCTGGCGATCCTGGCGGGATTCGCCCACAACCGGCGGGTCATGATCCAGGGCTACCACGGCACCGGGAAGTCCACCCATATCGAGCAGGTGGCGTCGCGCCTGAACTGGCCCTGCGTCCGGGTCAACCTCGACAGCCACATCAGCCGCATCGACCTCCTGGGCAAGGACGCCATCGTGCTGCGCGACGGCAAGCAGGTGACCGAGTACCGGGAGGGGATCCTTCCCTGGGCCCTCCAGACCCCGACCGCGCTGGTCTTCGACGAGTACGACGCGGGACGCCCCGACGTCATGTTCGTGATCCAGCGGGTGCTTGAGGTCGACGGCCGGCTGACCCTGATCGATCAGAACAGGATCATCCGCCCCCACCCCTACTTCCGCCTGTTCTCCACCACCAACACGGTCGGCCTCGGCGACACCACCGGGCTCTATCACGGCACCCAGCAGCTCAACCAGGGGCAGCTCGACCGCTGGCACATCATCGCTACCCTCAACTATCTGCCCCATGAGGACGAGATGAAGATCGTGCTGGCCAAGGCGCCCAGCTACGACAACAAGAAGGGCCGGGAGATCGTCTCCAACATGATCGCGCTCGCGGATCTCACCCGCGCCGGGTTCATGGCCGGCGACATCTCCACCGTGATGTCGCCCCGCACGGTCATCACCTGGGCCGAGAACAACCGCATCTTCGACGACCTGGGCTATGCCTTCCGCGTCAGCTTCCTCAACAAGTGCGACGAGATGGAGCGGGCCACCGTGGCCGAGTACTACCAGCGCTGCTTCGGCGAGGAGCTCGCGGAATCCACCCGCGCGGGCCACGGCACCCGCGCCGGGGCCTGACCGCCGGGGCGCCGCCGCGGACGGACCGCGCGACCATGGCCAAGGACAATCCGGTCGAGGAATTCCGGCGGGTCACCGCCGCCGCCATGCGGGCGGTTTCCCACAAGCGTGACCTCGAGGTCGAATTCACGCCCGATCCGCCGCGCATCCGCGGCAATCACGCGCGGCTGCAGACGCCGCCGCGCTCGCTGCCCGACCAGGAAGTCTCGAAGCTGCGCGGCCACGCCGATTCCATGGCCCTCAAGCTGCGCTACCACGACGACAAGATCCACGCCGCCAAGATGCCGTCGGGCGAGACCTCGCGGAAGATCTACAACGAGGTGGAGCAGGCCCGCTTCGAGGCGGTCGGCGCCCAGCACATGAGGGGCGTGGCCTCCAATCTCGACGCGGCGCTCGCCGATCGCTGCAAGGCGCTCAGCTTCGATCGCGTCAACGAGTACGAGAATATCCCGGTGCCCGAGGTCGTCGGCCTCATCGTGCGCGAGCAGCTCACCGGCAAGGCCCCGCCCGAGAATATCCGCGGCATCGTCAATCAGTGGCGGAACTGGGTCACCGAGCGGGCCGGCCAGGACTTCGAGGCCCTGCGCGCCAACGTCGGCGACCAGGAGGCGTTCGCCCGGGCGCTCAACAAGTTCATCGCCGACCTCGCCCTCGGCGACATGGACGCGGAGGAGGATCTGGAGGCCGAGGCCGACGGCGAGGGCGAGGAGGACGAGACCGCCAATCCCGAGACCCAGGGCATGGACAGCGAGGACTCCGAGAGCCTCGAGAGCCGGGGCGACCAGTCGCTCGACGAGAGCGAGGACGGCGAGCGGGGGATGTCCGACGAGGCCATGGAGGACACCAGCGACGGCATGGGGGACGGCGATGCGCTGCCGCCGGACCTGCGCTGGGCGCCGCGCGGCCCGCTGTCCAACGAGCGGCCCCAGTACACCGCCTTCACCACCACCTTCGACGAGGTCATCGACGCCCCCGAGCTGTGCGACGAGCAGGAGCTCACCCGCCTGCGCGCGCATCTGGACAACCAGCTCAGCCACCTCCAGGGGGTGATCGCGCGCCTCGCCAACCGCCTCCAGCGCCAGCTCATGGCCAAGCAGGCGCGCGCCTGGGAGTTCGACCTCGACGAGGGGATCCTCGACGCGGCCCGGCTGCACCGGGTGGTCACCAACCCGCTCTATCCCCTCTCCTACAAGCAGGAGAAGGAGATGGAGTTCCGCGACACGGCGGTGACGCTCCTGATCGACAACTCCGGGTCGATGCGGGGCCGGCCCATCACCCTTGCCGCCATGAGCGCCGACATCCTCGCCCGCACGCTCGAGCGCTGCGCCGTCAAGGTCGAGATCCTCGGGTTCACCACCCGCGCCTGGAAGGGCGGCCAGTCGCGCGAGCGCTGGCTTGCCGCCGGCAAGCCGCCGCGTCCGGGCCGCCTCAACGACCTGCGCCACATCATCTACAAGGCCGCCGACGCGCCGTGGCGGCGCACCCGCAAGAACCTCGGACTGATGCTGCGCGAGGGCCTCCTCAAGGAGAACATCGACGGCGAGGCCCTGATGTGGGCCCACAACCGCCTCATCGGGCGGCCGGAGCAGCGCCGCATCCTGATGGTCATCTCCGACGGCGCACCGGTCGACGATTCGACCCTCTCGGTCAATCCCGGGAACTACCTGGAGCAGCACCTGCGGCGGGTGATCGAGTGGATCGAGGCCCATTCCCCCGTGGAGCTGGTGGCCATCGGCATCGGCCACGACGTCACCCGGTACTACAAGCGCGCAGTCACCATCGTCGATGCCGAGCAGCTGGGCGGCACCATGATGGACAAGCTGTCCGAGCTGTTCGACGAGGACTTCGTGCCGCCCGAGGAAGCCAACCGGCACCGCCAGACGGCGTCACGCGCCACCCGCTAGGCTCGGGCGAGGCGGCTTTCCCGCCCCGCCGGGCCACGCGCCGGACCATATTCCGGACACAATCCTGCGCCATGCTCGGCGCCGTTCCGGGGGGATCACGACCGATTTGACAGCCGTCATCCGCCGGGCTCTAGTACCGTGGCGGTCGCGCACGCCCGAGGCCGGAGAGGCCCGGACCGGGGAGCCCGGAGAAGGCTCCGGCGTGGACCAATTCCCAGGAGGCACCCACATGGACGACAAGATCATCGCGCTTTACAACGCGTACGTGCACAGCGCCGAGCCCCGGCGCGTGTTCCTGCAAAAGCTGGTCAAGGCGGCCGGCGGCGCCGCCGCGGCGGCGGCGATCCTGCCGTGGCTCGAGGGCACCGGCGCCGAGGCCGCCATGATCGGCCCCGACGACCCGCGTCTTGCCACATCGGGCGAGAAGATCGCCGGCGCCACCGGCGACCTGGCGGCCTATGTGGCCATGCCCAAGGGCGCGGGCAAGCTGCCGGCGGTGGTGGTGATCCACGAGAACCGCGGCCTCACCGACCACATCCGCGACGTGGCGCGCCGGGTCGCGGTGGAGGGATTCCTCGCCGTCGCCCCCGACATGCTGTCGCCGGTCGGCGGCACGCCGCCGGACCGCGACAAGGCCCGGGACATGATCGGCGGCCTGAAGGGCGCCGACGTCATCGCCAACCTCGTCGCCACCGCCAAATTCGCGCGGGGCCACGGGAACTCCACCGGCAATGCCGGCTGCGTCGGATTCTGCTGGGGCGGGCAGCGGGCCAACTTCCTCGCCGTCGCCGACCCCGACCTCAGGGCGGCGGTGGCCTATTACGGCCGCCAGCCCAAGGAGGGCATCGAGAAGATCGGCGCCAAGCTCCTGCTGCATTACGCCGAGGATGACAAGGGCGTGAACGCGGGCATCGACGCCTACGTCAAGGCGCTGAAGGCCGCCGGCAAGACCTTCGAGATGCACCAGTATCCGGGCACCAAGCACGCGTTCAACAACGACGCCAATCCGGCGCGCTACAACAAGGCGGCGGCGGAGTTGGCGTGGAGGCGCACCATCGACTTCTTCAAGAAGAACGTCAGCTAGGGCTTGATCCGCGAATCATGCGGAGCTTGCCGCGTTCCGGGGCCGCGAACGGTCCCGGCGCGCGGCGCAGGGAGCGCGGAAGGGGCATGGGAGTCCCGGCCCCTCCGCCCAAGCGGCCAAACCGGCCAGACCGCGCCTACGCGGCGCACAACCGGGAGACCGACTCATGAATGACAGGTTCATCGATCTCTATGACGATTACGTGCATAGCGACGAACCGCGTCGCGTGTTCCTGCAGAAGCTGGTCCGGGCGGCCGGCGGCGCCGCGGCGGCGGCGGCGATCCTGCCCTGGCTCGAGGGCACCGGCGCCGAGGCGGCCATGGTCGCCCCCGACGACCGGCGCCTGGTGACGCGCATGGAAAGCTTCATCGCCGAGGGTCAGATGAACGTCTACGTGGCGCACCCCGCGAAGGCGCAGCTGCTGCCCGCGGTCGTCGTCATCCACGAGAACCGCGGCCTCACGCCCCATATCCAGGACATCGCCCGGCGCGTGGCCCTGGGGGGGTTCCTGGCGGTCGCCCCCGACATGATCTCGCCCGCGGGCGGCACGCCGACCAACCAGGACAAGGCGCGCGACATGCTCTACGGCATCGACAAGAAGGTCATCGACGACAATCTCGTCGCCACCGGCAGGTACGCCCAGGGCCACACCAACTCCACCGGCAGCGTCGGTTGCGTCGGATTCTGCTGGGGCGGCGCCGCCTCCAACAATCTCGCGGTGATGTGGGGGGATCTCAAGGCCGCCGTCGCCTATTACGGACGCCAGCCGAAGTCGGGCATCGACAGGATCAGAGCCGCCCTGCTCCTGCATTACGCCAGCAACGACAAGGGCGTGAATGCCGGCATCGACGCCTACATGAAGGCGCTGAAGGCCGCGGGCAAGAATGTCGAGATGCACCAGTACCCGGACACCCGGCACGCCTTCAACAACGACACGCGCCCGGCGCGCTACAGCAAGGCGGCGGCCGAGCTCGCCTGGCAGCACACCATCGCCCATTTCAAGAAACACCTCGCCTAGGGGCAGGCGTCATTTTGCGAAAGGGGCCGGGATCACCCGGCCCCTTTTCCATGGGCAATTGCGGCAAACTGCGCCACGTGCCAAGCCCCCGCCCCCGGTGGCCCAAAGTACTTGTCAGCGTCCCCCCGACATTCCTAAGCTCTGCCATGACATCATATTGAGAGAGCGTCCATGCCCGAACGCGGCCACGAGGAGCGGCACGGAGAAGGGGCTTGGTACGAGCGCCATATGGGGCGCTGGAGCCGGGTCACCGGCCTGCCGTTCATCCAATGGCTTTCGTGCCCCAAGGGACAGGAGTGGCTGGATGTCGGCTGCGGGACGGGGGCCTTCACCGAAGTCATTCTCAGCCAGTGCGCCCCGGCGCGCGTTTTCGGGATTGATCCCGCCCCCGACCAGATCGCCTATGCCGTCGACAAATTCGACGACGACAGGGTGGCGTTCGCCGTCGGCGACGCCACGAAGCTGGATTTCCCCGACGACGCCTTCGACGCAGCCACGGCGGCGCTGGTCCTGAACTTCGTCTCGGACCGGGCGCGGGCCGCCGCCGAAATGGCCCGGGTCGTGCGCCCCCGTGGCACCGTTGCCGCCTATGTCTGGGACAGCGCGGGCGGCCGGACCGTCACGCAGCCGCTCTGGGAGGCTATCGCGGCCGTTGCTCCCGCTTCCAAGGGGCGGCGCGCCGGACGGCCCCGGGGCGCCGACATCGAGAGCCTCTCCGAAGTATGGCAGGGTGCGGGCCTAGAGGATGTGGAGACCCACGCGATAGAGATCGAGGCCGCATTCGATGACTTCGACGATTACTGGGACTCGAACATCATGGGCTCACGGGTCGGGCTTCGTTACCGGGACCTGGACCCGGACGACCGGACGCGGGTGCGGGCGAAATTGAAAGAATCATTAGCAGTTTCGGAGGACGGCCGCATTCCGGTCCCCGCCCGCGCCTGGGCCGTGCGCGGTCGCGTGCCTGCGGCGGGATCATAAAACGATAGGCCCGCCATCCGGCGGGCCTTTGGCTTTAGGGCGATCTCGCCGCCGTCACCCGGCCGCGGCCACCCGCTCGATGCGGCGCTTGAGGCGGGCCACCGCGGGCGAAAGCTCGACCGCCGGCATCGCCTTGAGATAGGCGTCGAGCCCGCCCGCCTTCTCGACGGTGCGGATGGCGCTGGTCGACAGCCTGAGCCTCACCATGCGCCCCAGCGCCTCGCTCATAAGTGAGGTGCGCTGGACGTTGGGCAGGAACCGGCGCCGGGTCTTGTTGTGGGCATGGCTCACATTGTTCCCGGTGGCGGGCTTCTTGCCGGTGATCTGGCACTGGCGGGTCATGGGCGTCCTGGTTGCTTGCGAGGGCGGGTCGGGGGCCGCCGCCCGGCGGTCCCGCCGCCGCGGGAAGCCGCTGTTTACCGGGAATCCCAGGGCCCGTCAAGGCATTCGGCCCATGCGGCCATGGGAGAGGCCGGCCGCGCCCGGCCCGGGTTACTGCGCGAGCTCCTTCTGCTCCTCGGGCTCGATGACCTCGACGATCTCCTCGCGCTGCTGGGCACCGGTGATCAGCTCGACGGCGCGGTCCGCGGCGTCCTGGAACGGCAGCAGCACGACGTTGGCGCCGCTGTTCCGCAGCCGGTCGATATTGGCCGGGAGGTGCGAGGAGACCGCGATGCAGCCCCGGAATCCGCGCGCCCGCAAGGTCTGGACCATGCCCAGGCGCGCCTCGGCGGTACCGAGGCCAACCTCATGCTCGGGGATGGCGCCGACGATCCATTTGACGCCATCGATGGGAAGGTCCTGGATGAATTCGGGATCGCCGGCATCGCCGTACAGCGTATCGATGCCTTCCTCCCGCCACCGGCGCACGGCCATGGGGCTGAAATCGACACCGAGCACGCGCCACCCCATGGCCCGGAACTGCTGGGCGATGGCCCCGCCGTAACGGCCGAGGCCGATCACGATCACGTCGTAGCGATCGCCGATGGGGCCGCCGTCCTCCGGGTCGTCCCGCGGCGATACCCGGCGCTCGAAGGGCGTGAGAGCGGGCTCGATCCAGGAATAGAGCGCCTGGGAGTAGGTGATCATGTAGACCGAGAGCCCGATGGTGATGAGGCCCACCAGCGTGACCAGCCCCACCGCCTGCTCGGTGACGTGGCCCAGGGTCAGCCCCATCGCCATGAAGATCAGCGAGAACTCGCTGATCTGGGCGACCGTGAGCCCGGCGAGGAAGCCCGTCCGCTTGCGGTAACCCATGTATCCCATGATGGCGACGACGATCAGCGGGTTGCCGACCAGCACGAACAGCGAGAGCACCACGGCCGGCACCATGTCGCCGCCGATCACCCCGAGATCCAGCCGCGCGCCGAGGGCGATGAAGAAGAACAGCAGCAGGAAATCGCGCAGGCTCGTGAGCCGCGTCGACATCGCCTCGCGGAACGGCGTCGAGGCCAGGGACACACCGGCCAGCAGGCCACCCAGCTCCTTGCCGAAGCCGAGGAAGTCGCCCAGCGCCGCCAGCAGCGCCGCCCAGCCGATGGCGAAGGAGACCAGGAGTTCCGGCGAGCGCGCCAATCTCTCGACCAGCGGGTTGGCGAGATAGCGGATGAACAGGGCGATCCCGATGAGGACGACGATCGCGTAGACGATCATCGAAACCGTGTCGAGATGGGCCTCCTGGGCCGCCGCGCCCAGCCCGAAGGCCGACAGCGTGACCATCGCCAGCACCACCGCGATGTCCTGGACGATCAGGAAGCCGAGCGCGATGCGCCCGTGGAGCGAGCCGATCTCGCCCTTGTCGGACAGCAGCTTGACGATGATGATCGTGCTCGAGAAGGTGAGCGCCACGGCGACGTAGAGGCTGGTCAGCCAATCCAGCCCGACGGCCAGGCAGATCGCGAAACCGATCACCGAGGTGAACACGATCTGCCCGAGGCCGGTGGCCGTCGCCACCAGCCCGACCGAACGGATCAGGCCGGTGTCGAGCTTGAGCCCGACGAGGAACAGCAGCACCGCGATGCCGAGCTCCGCCAGCAACTCGATGTACTCCCCCTCGGTCGCGATTCCGAGCACCGAGGGGCCGGCCACCAGCCCCACGGCGATGTAGCTGACGATCAGCGGCTGGCGCAGGAACACGCCGAGAAGGCCGATCCCCGCCGCCAACACGAGCAGGGCGGCGATCTGGTAGAACAGGGGGAGATCCATGGTCTCAGGCATTTGAAATCCGGCGATGAGCCGTCAGGCGCCCCGTGGCTGAAGACGCATCATGTCCCACGGGCCCATGCGGGTCCAATGGAAGCATGGGAAGCATGCCGGTGCGGGTCACCACAGGAACGCGGGAACCGCGGCCACCGGGTGCAGCCCGAGGCGCCGGCAGGCGGTGGTGATGGCCTGGGGCGCCGGGGCTTCGCCATAGGCGAGGCCGAGCTCCTCGGCGTGGATGCCCGAGGTCACCAGCGCCGCGTCGATGCCGGCGGCGGCGGCGCCCTTGATGTCGGTCTCGAGCGAATCGCCGATCGCCAGGATGCGGGTCGTATCCGCGATCCCCATGAGGTCGAGGCAGGCGCGGTAGGCCGCGGCATGGGGCTTGCCGTAGGAGCGGACGGCGCCGCCCAGCTCGCGGTAGCGCTCGGCCAGGGCGCCGGCGCAGATGATGCGCCGGCCGCCGCGGATGACCTCGCGGTCGGGGTTGGCGCAGACCATGGGCATGGCGCAGGCCGCCGCCCGGCGCAGGAGTTCCTCGAAATCGGCGAGCGTCTCCTCGTCCCGCCACGGCCCGGTGTTGAGCAGGAAGGCGCCCTCCTCGGGGGCGTCGATGCGCTCGAGGTCGAGCCCGTCGAACAGGCCGGCGTCGCGCTCGGGCCCGACATGGAGGCAGCGGCGCCCGAGCCCGGCGACCCACGGATCGTCGCGCGCCGCGAGCGCCCGCCAGGCGAGCTCCCCCGAGGACAGCACGTCGGTGTAGAGCGCGCGGGCAATGCCCATTTCCGCCATGGCCTCGATCACCGCCGCGGCGCGGCGCGGCGCGTTGGACAGCATCACCACCTTCTTGCCCGCCTCCCGCAGGCGGGCGAGGGTTTCCGCCGCGCCCGGATAGGGCGTCCTCCCGTCATGGATGACGCCCCAGAGATCGAGGATGATGCCGCCATAGCCCTCGACCAGGCCTCCGATGCCCGGAAGCACGGGAATCAACCTGTCATCGGCCATGTGCGCGCACTCCCCGGGGCTCAGCGGTGATCGGCGCCGACGGCGTCGGCCGGCGCGGCGAACCCGTCGCGGCGGAGAAGCCCCGGAAGGCCGGCCAGGATGCGTGCCGGCAGGCCGGGACCCTCGAACACCAGCGCCGTGTAGAGCGACACCAGCGAGGCGCCGGCGCGCATCTTGGCATAGGCGTCCTCCGGCCCGGCGATGCCGCCGACGCCGATGATGGGCACGCGGCCCCCGGTTTCACGGTAGGCGCCGGCCAGCACCCGGGTCGAGGGCGCGAACAGCGGCCGTCCCGACAGCCCGCCCGGCTCGTCGCGGCGGCGGCTCCTCAGCCCCGCCGGCCGCGCCACCGTGGTGTTGGCGACGACGAGGCCGTCCATGGCGCCGGCGCGGGCCAGCGCCGCGATGTCGGCCAACGCCTCCTCGGCGAGGTCGGGGGCGATCTTGACCAGCACCGGCGGCGCCGCGCCGGGCGGCGCGGCCTCCGCCAGGGCCGCGCGCACCGCGGCGAGGACCGCCTCGAGCCCGCGCGCCGCCTGCAGGTCCCGGAGCCCCGGCGTGTTGGGCGAGGAGACGTTGACCACGAGATAGTCGGCGAGCGGGCCCAGGGTCCGCGCGCAGGCCGCGTAGTCGGCGGCGGCATCGGCGGAGTCCTTGTTGCGGCCGATGTTGATGCCGAGGATGCCGCCCTGCCCGGTCGCCCGGAACGCCTGGATGCGCGCCGCCGCCAGCGCCATGCCGCCGCTGTTGAAGCCGAGGCGGTTGATGACCGCGCGGTCCTCCGCGAGGCGGAACAGCCTGGGCTTGGGGTTGCCGGGCTGGGGCCTCGGCGTCACCGTGCCCACCTCGGTGAAGCCGAATCCCAGGCCAAGCACCGGCGCGATCACCCGCGCGTCCTTGTCGAAGCCGGCGGCGAGCCCCAGCGGGTTGGCGAAGCGCCGCCCCCACAGGGTGACCGCGAGGGCCGGATCGGGCGCCATGCGCGCGCGCCCCACGAGCCCCGCCGCCAGGGCGCGGAGGGTGAGATCGTGGGCGGCCTCGGGCGGGAGCAGATGGAGGGCCGGCCGGATCAGCGGCCAGGCCATCACGGCGCGCCGCCCTCCAGGCCAGGGCGGCGGCCATGGGCGCAACACCGGACGGTCAGGATCGAGATTCGGATAGACGTGATAGACCCCCCACCCGCTCGCTGGCGCGCGCGGCCTCCCCCCCAAGGGGGGAGGCAAGCTATTGCTGCCGTGGCCGGAATCACCTCCCCCTCGATGGGGGAGGTCGGCGCGCAGCGCCGGGTGGGGATGAGTCGCGTAACTGCGAAAGCTAGCACTGGCTTTCCGCTTGACGGCATGGGCGCGACCGTAGCCCAAAGGCCGGTCCCTGAACAGGGCACGCCGATTTTTCGCGGGCGGTGACGAATCTTGTGGAATCCGGGGCCGCACTCGCGTAAAAGGCGCGCCTTGTGCCAATGGCGATGCGGGCGTGGTCCTTCCGCCGGCGGTGAGGCGGAGACCTCAATCCCATTCCGGAGTATCACGTTCAATGAAGGGTCCCAGTCCCCGCGATCGGCTGATCGCGCGCATCGCCGAGGACCTCGAGAACCGCAGCGGCCCCAGTGAGGCCCTCACCGACGCGCTTCTCGTCATCTCGGCCATTACCCGGTCCTGTTTCGCCATCGTCCCCCAAGAACCCAACGCCGCCATGGTGGCGGCGGGGGTCCTCGCGGGCGGCGTTTCCCCCGACCAGGCCCGCAGGACATACACCGCCATGATCGGCGCCGCCGAATGACCGGCGGCGCCTGAGTTCGCCCTTGGGCGCCGCGGCCCCATCGGCGACAATCCGGCCATGTCCAAGGACACGGAGGCGGCGCGCCCGCGCCGCGACGACCGGCACGGCCTGCACCTGATCGAGGGCCGCTGGGTCGAGGGCAACCCGCCCATCATGGGGCCCATGACCAACGCGGCGTGGATGGCCTCGGTCGCCTTCGACGGCGCCCGCGCCTTCGCCGGCGTCGCGCCCGATCTCGACCTTCACGCCGAGCGCTGCGTGCGCTCGGCCCGGGTGCTCGCGCTGGAGCCGCCGGTGACGGCGGCGGAGATCGTGGCCCGGGCGTGGGAGGGCATCGATCGCTTCGCCGAGGGCGCCGAGCTCTACATCCGGCCCCTGTTCTACGCCGAGGAAGGGTTCGTGAGCCCGAGGCCCGAGTCCACCCGGTTCGTGCTCACCCTGTTCGAAGCGCCGCTCCCCGAGCCCAAGGGTTTCACCGCCCACCTCTCGCCCCTGCGCCGGCCCGGCCCCGAGAGCGCGCCGACGCTGGCCAAGGCCTCGTGCCTCTATCCGCAATCGGCCCGGGCGCTGCGCGAGGCCCGCGCGCACGGCTTCGGCAACGCCGTGATGCTCGATGCGAACGGCAACGTCGCCGAATTCGCCACCGCCAACATCTTCCTGGTCCGGGACGGGGTGGCGGCGACGCCGGTGCCCAACGGCACGTTTCTGGAGGGCATCACGCGGCGGCGCGTGATCGGACTCCTCGGCAACGCCGGCATCCCCGTGGAGGAACGCAGCATCCGGCCCGGGGAGCTCGCCGAGGCCGACGAGATCTTCGCCACCGGCAACTATGCCAAGGTCTCGCCGCTGACCGGCTTCGAGGGCCGTGCCCTGCAGCCTGGCCCCGTCTTCCAGGCCGCGCGCAAACTCTACTTCGACTGGGCGCTGACCACCGGCCGCCCGTGATCGGAACGGTTCCCTCCAGGTGGCATCGCTGCTCGGGTTCGCCGCGCCTGGTTCATTCCACAACTCTCCGGTTCGAACTCGTTCACACCTCTCGTCATGCCCCGCTTCATGCGGGGCATCCAGCCCATGCCAGGCTTTCGTAGAGGTCCCGCTAGCCCGAGTTAGCGGTGAAGAGCATCCCATGGCGTCTGTTGGTGAGGATATGGCGCCGGACCCTCACCATCGAAGCACGGTGATACCGCTGGACGCCCCGGCCAAGCCGGGGCGTGACGTGGGGCTGGCGGTCGGAATCCGGAGAACCGCCGATCATCCGAAGGGCGGCGGGAATGCCCCCTTCAGGCCGTCGGGGCCTGGGCGGCGAGGTCCTCGCCGGCGAGCGCGCGCTCGATCAGCGCCACGCTCTCCCTGATCCCGTAGAGCGCGATGAACGAGCCCATGCGCGGGCCCTGGGACTGGCCCAGCAGAATCTCGTAGAGCGCCCGGAACCACGCCTTGAGGTCGGGGAACGGGTGGCGCTTGCCGACCTCGTAGACCTGGGTCTGGATGGCCTCGGCCTCGGCGTCGGCGGGCAGGGCGCGCAAGACCTCGGCCAGATCGGCCAGCGCCGCCTTCTCGGCCTCGGTCGCCTTGCGGTAGGTCTTGGACGGCTTGACGAAGTCTCGGTAGTAGCGGATGGCGTGGCCGACCAGCCCGTCCAGGATCGGCGCCGTCGCGGGCGAGGCCCCCGGGGCGTAGCGCGAGATGAACCCCCACAGCACGGACCTGTCCTCGGTGTTGCAGACCGACGCCAGGTTGAGCAGCACGTTGTAGGACAACCCCGTCTCCGCCCGGGGCGGGCCGCCCTCGTGGGCATGGACGTGGAACACCGGGTTGCCGAGGCGCTTCGCCGCGTCCTCGGTCTCGTAGCTGGCGAGATGGGCGAGGTACTCGTCCACCGAGCGCGGGATCACGTCGAAATAGAGGCGCCGCGCCTTCCTGGGCGACTGGCACATGTAATAGGAGAGGCTGGCGGCCGGGGCGTAGGCCAGCCACTCCTCGACGGCGAGGCCGTTGCCCCTGGACTTGGAGATCTTCTCGCCCTTCTCGTCGAGGAACAGCTCGTAGGTCATGCCTTCGGGCGGCGTGCCGCCGAGGATGCGGCAGATGCGTGAGGACAGCCTGACCGAATCGATCAGGTCCTTGCCCGACATCTCGTAGTCCACGCCGAACGCCGCCCAGCGCGCGGCCCAGTCCACCTTCCACTGCAGCTTGCAGTCGGCGCCGCGCACCTTGACCTCGTAGGTCTGGGTATCGGCATCGCGGTAGGTGAAGGTGCCCTTCTCCGGATCGCGCGCGATCACCGGCACCTGCAACACCCGCCCGGTCCACGGGCAGAGCGGCAGGAACGGCGAATAGGTCTCGCGCCGCTCGGGCCCCAGCGTCGGCAGGACGACCTCCAGGATCTCGTCGTAGTGCTCGAGCACCTTCATCTTGACGTCGTCGAAGGCGCCCGACTTGTAGCACTCGGTGGCCGAGACGAACTCGTAGTCGAATTTGAAGGCATCGAGGAACGCGCGCAGCCGCGCGTTGTTGTGGGCGCCGAAGCTGTCATGCTCCCCGAACGGGTCGGGGATGGCGGTGAGCGGCAATTCCAGGAACTTCGCCACCATCTCCTGGTTGGGGATGTTCTCGGGCACCCGACGCAGCCCGTCCATGTCGTCGGAGAACGCGATGAGGCGCGTGGGGATGTCCGAGATCACCTCGAAGGCCTTGCGCACCATGGTGGTGCGGGCGACCTCGGCGAAGGTGCCGATGTGCGGCAGGCCCGAGGGGCCGTAGCCGGTCTCGAATACCACGGGACCCTTGGCCGGCACCGTGCCGCCGACGCGCGCGAGCACCCGGCGGGCCTCGACGAAGGGCCAGGCGTTCGACTCCATGGCAAGGGCGCGCAAATCCGCGCTCAATCACTGTCTCCCGTGGCTCGGATGCCGTGTCGGCGGACGGTAAGGAAGCCCGCGCGCGGCGTCAATGGCGGGGGCCCGGAGACGGTGTCCCGGTTCGACGCGCTGCCAAAGGGTGCCCATAGTTCCGCCTTTTTCGGCGGCCTACCTCTGTCTCCGGCCCGACGGTGGATCTCCGCTCGCGTCATCAATACAGCCGCTCGTAATCCAACGCGGTCGGATTTCCCCGTGAATAATGGTGCTTTGCAGGTCTAATACCGGTGTGGTTGTCGGAACGGAGGGGACAGCCATGCTCAGAAGAATTGCTGTTGCCTTGATACTCTTGATACTAGGGTGTCTAGCGCTCTGGCCGGCGCACGCGCATGCCCAGGGTAGCCTCTGGGAATCCTATACGACCGCTGGAGTCGAGGCGCACCAGCAAGGCAACTACCCGGAGTCGGAGGAAATGGAGGCCCGCGCCAAGGCGATCCGCGCCAAACACGAAGGGCGGAATCCGACGAAATAACGGATGCTCCCCTTTGGCCAAGGCGGAGACGACACGCCCCGTTGGATAGATTGGGCACCAAAGGGTTTATTCAACAACGTTCACGGGGGGGAGCGACCATGTTTTGGAAATCAGCCATTGCCCTGGGTTTCTTCCTTTTTGCCCCTGCCTTTGAATTATCGGCGCAGACCGATGTTCAGCCAAACGGCTCGGCCAAGGGTTACACGAACGATTTTTCGTTTGAAACAGAAGACGGGCGAAGGGTGGTGCCTTTGCCGGATGGTGCTTGGCATCACATTTTCGATGAAATGAAGAGGGAGACATTGACTGCTGGACCATACGCGGAAACCTGGGACAGGAAAATCATCTTTCTAGCGAGGGCTGTCTCCGATCGGGTCACAGCAATCGTCGTGGTCGACACTAACAATTCCATTCTACCGAATTGGGGCTTGGTACCGGTGGATTTCTGCTATTCCAAACAACCGAATTGGAATTGGCACAAACAGGTGAGCGCAATTCCAAACGATACTTTTTGCTGGGGTGTCAGGTATATAAAGTTTCACGAGGAACCACCGAGTGGAACATGGTCACGGGTCACCGACAAATTCGAAAAATTGGGGTGGATACCACCCTCGGGCGCCGGTGCGACTCATGTGGCATTTTTCAAGTCTGACAAGGGCACTCTGCTCGCGATCGATTACATGTTTATCGGCTCCAAGGATGGCGCACCCATTCATTGGCAAGACGCTCGCAATTGGGCAGAAGGATTGATTCCTCGGGTCATTGCTGGTTTTAAGGGCAAACGAGTCGGTGATACCGGGCGGTAAACCCGTTGGTCCCGGGCTACTCTTTGTCGGCCGCCGTAGTGCGTTCAAGAACATGCATTCCTAATGAGCTAGAAGGAATGCGGCAAGAGCACACCTAGTCGAATTATTATATCCAGCCCCACACTTTGAGGCCTTGACCGGTCCGTGCGCTCCGTGCGTGCTACACTCGCGCGCTACAACGATGGGGGCGATCGAGACCAAATGAAGATGACCACCGGCCAATGGGTCTTCGCGGGCGCGGGTTTTCTGCTGGCGCTCATCGTCGGCCGCGACCTGCTGCCGCCGGGCTCGTTGGGCCTGCCCAACTTCCTGCTGGCCGGCCTCAAGGGCGGCGTCGGCGCCGGGCTCGGGCTGCTCGCCTGGGAAGGCGTGATGCGCCTGCGCGGCGAGAACGGCCAAAAGGACGACTGAGCCCGGCGCCGGAACCGGCGGAATCTTTCCCTTCCCGCCTCCGCCCGGCGCCTACCGCGCCCGCGCCGGCGCCCCTATACTCGGGCCCATGCCCAGCGATCCCGCCCTGCCGCGCCCGGCGCCCGAGGCGCCCGCGTTCCGCGCCCCGGCGCTGGTCGCCGGGCCGGCGGGGGCCACGGTGCTGGAGACCGACGGCGCCGTCGCCGCGCTGTCGCGCCGGGAGGCCGCGGCCCGGGCCAAATCCACCGAATTCGTCCTCTGCCACGCACCTGCCACCGCGCGCAGGCTCGGCATGGGCCCTGTCCGCGCCCTCGACGTCCTCGAGCTGTTCGCCTTCGTGTGCCCGGCACGGTTCTGCCTGCCGACGCCCCGCGGCATCGCCGCCGCGCTGGCCATCGAGGCCGGGCCCGGGCACGCGGGCGAGGCGGCGGCCCTGATCGAGGCCGCCCGCGCACTGCTGGCCGAGGCCGCCGACGAGGCCGTGCTCGACCCGGGCCTCGGCGACCTCGCCCGCCTGATGGCGGCGGGGGGCTGGCCGTGGGGGCCGCATCTGCTGGCGGCCCTCGGGCTCGAATCGGACGCCGTGGAAGGCGGCATCGCGCCGCTGGCGGCGTGGCGCGACCTCCCCGAATGGGCCGAGCAGGCCCCGGAGCCGCCCCCCGGCCACGCGCCGGTGAGCGCCGCCGAGGCCCGGGCGCGCCTCGCCCGTCTCATCGGCGCCGGCGGCGAGGCCCGGCCCCAGCAGGCCGATTACGCCGACGCCGTCGCCCACGCCTTCACCCCGCGGGAGGAGGCCGGCATGCCGCGGATGGTGCTGGCCGAGGCCGGCACCGGCACCGGCAAGACCTTGGGCTATATCGCGCCCGCCAGCCTGTGGGCCGAGAAGAACAAGGGCGCGGTCTGGATCTCGACCTTCACGCGCAACCTCCAGCGCCAGATCGACCAGGAGCTCTCCCGCCTCTATCCGGACCCGGCCGCCAAGGCGGCCAAGGCGGTGGTGCGCAAGGGGCGCGAGAACTACCTGTGCCTGCTCAATCTCGAGGAGGCGGTGACCCGGGCCGCCCTCAACCCGCGCGAGGCCGCGGCCCTCGGCCTGATGGCGCGGTGGGCGGCCGCGACGCGGGACGGCGACATGGTGGGCGGCGATTTCCCGGCCTGGCTCATCGATCTCCTGGGCCCGGCCCGCACCGTGGGCCTCGCCGACCGGCGCGGGGAGTGCGTCTACGCCGCCTGTCCCCACTACCACAAGTGCTTCATCGAACGCACCGTGCGGCGTGCCCGCCGCGCCGAGATCGTGGTCGCCAACCATGCCCTGGTGCTGGCCCAGGCGGCGCTCTCGGGGCTCGACGACGCCACCGTGCCGGCGCGCTACGTGTTCGACGAGGGCCATCACCTGTTCGCCGCCGCCGATTCCGCGTTCTCGGCGCACCTCACGGGGATGGAGACGGCGGAGCTCCGCCGCTGGATCGCCGGCGCCGAGGACCGCGGGCGCTCGCGCGCGAGGGGGCTCGCGCGCCGCATCGGCGACATCGCCCATCTCGACGCCGAGGCCGAGACGGCGCTGGACGAGACGGTGCGCGCGGCCATGGCGCTCCCCGGCGCCGGCTGGCTCGCGCGCGTCGCCGAGGGGACGCCGAAAGGTCCCGCCGAGGCGTTCCTCGCCCGCCTGCGCGCCCAGGTGCTGGCCCGCGC
>DASWKZ010000130.1:0-2991 GCA_036396355.1 Alphaproteobacteria bacterium | reverse complement strand
CGCGGAGAGGCACCGCCGCCCGCGACCCGGGCCAACAGTCTTGGGGACATCGCCTTCTCGGCGTTCTTGGCAAGCGTCCTCGGTGCTGCCGCCTATATTGCCTATGAGTGGCACTCCCTGCGCGGCGCACTGGTCATATTCTGCCTCGCCGGAGTTGGCATCCCGCTGATTCTGCTCCAGATCGGGCTTAATCTGCGCTCCCTCAGGGGCGAGGACCCAGCGTCCGTCACGGCGCCCGAGGGCAAGCGCCCCGCGCTCACGGCCGGCGAGGCAACTCGCCGGACGATCGAGGTGGCCGGATGGCTCCTCGGGTTGGCTCTCGGCGTATTCGCCCTTGGATTTCATGCCGCGGTCGCCGCCTTCATCGTGCTTTACGTCCGCGGCTACAGTGGCGGCTGGATGGCGGCCCTGACTCTCGCCGCCCTCGCGGAGGCATTCGTCATCGTCGTCTTCGACCTCCTGCTCAGTGTGTTCTGGCCCACGCCATACTTGCTCAGGCTGCTGGGAATATAGACGGCAGTATCCATCGTGCGTGATGGGACCTTTTCAGGGATGCCACCGCCCGCTAACCTAGAAGAGCCATCGCAACGACACGGGGAGAAAGCAGTGGACGAAACCGCACCCACCGTCGGCATGGCCGGCGGCCCCATCGCGTCCTCCAACGTCAGGCACCTCGCCAAGATCGATGTTGGCGGCGCGGGCCAGGTCACCATCGACGGTGCCTACGCCTACCTCGGCTACATGTACGGGCCCGAAGGGACGTCGATCGTCGATATCTCGGATCCGCGCAAGCCGAAGGTCGTTTCGACGATCATGCTGGACTGTCCCCAGTCCCATTCCCACAAGGTGCGTGTCATCGGGGACATCATGATCGTCAATTCCGAGCAGCGCCCCGTCACGCGCGACCCCTACGAAGACGGTGGATTCCGGATCTACGACATCTCCGACAAGACCAATCCGAAGCTGATCCATTTCGAGAGGACCCACGGCAAGGGCGTGCACCGTTTCGACGCGGACGAGACCTACGCCTACATCTCGACCGAGATGGAGGGGTTCGTCGGAAACATCCTCGTCATCTACGACATCCGCAACCCCGCGAAGCCGCGGGAGGTCGGGCGCTGGTGGATGCCCGGCCAGAACGTCGCCGCCGGGGAGACGCCCAGCGACAAGGGCGCGCAGCACCGTCTCCACCACGCGCTGCGCCATGAGAACCGGTTCTATGCCGGATGCTGGATGTCCGGCTTCGCCATCATCGACGGCAGCGACCTCGCCCGGCCGCGGACGCTCTGCCATTACGACGTCCATCCGCAGGCGGCGGAGCCGAGCCATACGCTCCTGCGCGTCCCCTTCCCCGTTGGCGGACGCGCCATCGCGCTGGGCACCGACGAGGAACGCAAGAACCGGGGCGACGATGCCGGAAAGCCCCACGCGCCGCTCTACGTCTTCGATGTCACCGATCCGACGGACATGAAGCTGATCCATACCCATCACGTGCCGGAATCGGCCTCGCCGTACAACGGGCCCAAGGTTCGCTTCGGGGCGCACCAGCTCAACGAGAGGATGACCGACACCCGCGCCCACCTCACCTGGTTCGCCGCCGGCCTGCGGATCATCGACATCGCCGATCCGGAGCAGCCGCGGGAAGTCGGCTACTTCATCCCCGAGCCCGGCAAGGGCCACAGCGCGCCGCAGACCAATGACGTCGCCCTGGACGACCGGGGCCTGATCTACATCACCGACAAGGACCGGGGATTCGACGTGATCGAGTTCTCCGGCTGAGCCGGTCCGGAGGGAGCGGCCCGCCTCAGGCGGCGCGGCCGCCGCCGAGGCCCGAGGCGCGCCGGGCCCACACGCCCAGCAGCAGGAGCAGCATCACCCCCGCCGCGCCCACGGCATAGAAAGCGGCTTCGAGGCCGATAACCTCGGCCGCCGCGCCCATGACCAGCGGGACGAGGGCGCCACCCAGACGGTTGAAGGTCAGGCGCAGGGCCACCACCCGGCCCTGGAGGTGCGGGCCCACCGCGCGCGAGGCGATGGCCAGCATCAGCGGGAAATTGAGCCCCTGGCCGACCCCGCGCAGGGCGATCGCGACGGCCAGCAGCAGGAAGTCGCCGAGCAGGGGCGTGACCGCAATCGAGATGACGGCGACGATGGTGGCGACGATCAGGAGCCAGTACTGGCTGATCAGCCGCGTCAGCGGGCCCATGCACAGGGCGGCGACCGCCGAGGCGGCATTGGAGATGCCGATCAGGAGCCCGATGGTCCCGGCCGTGAATCCGATCTCCTTGAGCCACACCCCGTAGAACGAGTTCTGGATTCCGGAGCCGGTCTGGCGCATGAAGGTGACCGCGATCACGAGCGCGACGGCCGGGAGCAGCAGCATCCGGAACGTCGTCGCGTAATCCGAAATCTTCGGCATCACGTCGGGCATCCGCCGCGGTGCCGGCGATTTGTCGGCGGTCGTCCCCCCGGATGCCGCTTCCGCGGGCGGCGGCAGGAACCGGGCGGCGATGCCGCCACAAAGCATCCACACGCCGATCAGGCCGAAACCGGCGGCAGGCCCCAGGAACTGCCAGGCCAGCCCGGCGAACCAGGGACCGAAGAATCCTCCGATGCGCGCCGCCGCGGTCATGCGCCCGATGTAGACGGGGTTTCCCCGGAAGGTCCGCCCGGCCACGGACTGGGCGCCGATCCAGCTCGTGGATTCGACGAATCCCGAAACCATCTGGATGACGATGGCCGCCCATACGAACGGCAGCGCCGGGAACAGGACCATGGTGGCGGCGCCTATCATGCCCAGCAGGAAAAGCACCCCCCGTGGCCCGAAACGGTCCAGCAACGCCCCGCCATGGATCGAGAGCGTGACGACGAGAATCTGGCGGCTCGAAATGATCAGGCCGATGATCAGCGGCGAGGCCCCGAGCTCCAAGGCCCATAGCGGCATCACCACGGAGACCATGAGGTAGGAATTGGCGGTGAAGAAGGCCACCG
>DASWKZ010000129.1:0-2610 GCA_036396355.1 Alphaproteobacteria bacterium | reverse complement strand
GGGCCTTGAGGAAGGCGAGCTTGCCTGCCCACTTGCGGCGCACCTCCTCGGCGTAGGCCGGGTCGAGGGCGTTGACCTTGGGGAACCGGTCGCGCCAGTGGAAGGGGCGCACCGCGGTGATGATGATGCGGCTCGAGGTGATGTCGCCCGATTCGCGCTTCTCCGGGCTCAGCACCGGGTCGATATGCCCGGTCCAGCCGCCGTCGACGATGTCGGTCTGGGTCGCGGGGTCCCAGCGCGTCGCCAGCGCCCACATCACCTCGGCCGTGCTGGTGATGTCGATGTCGTCGTCGACGATGATGGTCATGCGGTTCATGTAGGCGCCGGCCGGGCAGCCGGCGGCCACCAGCCCCGCCATCTTGGCGTGGCCGGCGAACTGCTGGTCGATGGCGATCACGTTGATGAAGCGGTTGCCGCCGCCGAACACCTTCCACACCCCCTTGACCTCGGGCACGCCGGCCGCCTCCAGCGCGTCCCACAGCGCCGCGGCGTTGCCGAAATTGGTCTGGCGCCCGGGATAGGTGGGCTTCTCGGGCGGATTGCCGACGACGATGGGGTCGTCGCGGTGGTAGATGGCCTCGACCCGCAGCACCGGCTCGTCGCGGGTCTCCGAGGCGTAGTACCCCGGCCATTCGCCGAACGGCCCCTCGGGGCGGGTCTCCTCCTCGGGCGGCGGCATGTGGCCCTCGAAGACGAGCTCGGCCGCGGCCGGCATGGGGATGCCGGTGATCGGCCCGTTGACCAGCTCGATGGCCTCGTCGATGCGCCCGCCGGCGAGCGCGAAGTCGGAGACGCCCTGGGGCGTCACCACCCGGCCCGCCGCCCCCAGCACCGGCGCCTGGCCGAGGCAGACGACCATCGGGCAGTGCTGGCCGCGGGCCCAGTACTTGCGGCGGATCATGTCGCCGTGCTTGCCGGGCTCTATGAACACGCTCACGGTCTTCTCGTCCTGCACCTGGACGCGGTAGGTGCCGACGTTGACCCAGTCGGAATCCGGGTCCTTGGTGATGACGATGCACTCGGTCCCGATATAGGCGCCGCCGTCGTTCTCGTGCCAGCGCGGCGCCGGGAAGGCGAGCACGTCGACGTCGTCGCCCTTCAGCACGTTCTCGAACACCGGGCCCGAATTGACGAACTTCGGCGGGATGGACTTCTTCTCGCGGCGGTTGCCCTTGCGCAGCGCGATCACCGAGTCCATGCCGAGGCTGCCGACCATGACCCGCGAGGAGCGCACGTTGGTCACCACGCGGAAGCGCGGGTCGCAGCCCTTGATGTCCTCGAACAGCAGGAGCGGCGGGTAGTCGTGCTCGAGGCTGAGCTCGTACAGCGCGCCGAGCTCGAGGTCGGGGTCGGCGCCGCGCACCACCTCGAGCGCGCCGATCTCCTCGGCGATCCGGATGTATTCCCTCAGGTCGCCGAGCGCGCGGCGGCGCATCTCGCGGTCCGGTTCCGTCGCCATCCTCCCTCCTCTGAAAGTCCCCGCCCCGCGCGGCTCAGTCGCTGCCGGGATCGGCGGTGAAGCCGGCCGCCTTAATTCCCGCCACCGCCGCCGCCTCGTCGTTGTCGGAGACGTCGCCGGAGATGCCGACCGCGCCCAGCACCCTGCCGTCGCCGTCCTTGATCAGCACGCCGCCGGCCACCGGCACGAACGAGCCCCCCACCGCCGCCGTCACCGAGTTGATGAAATAGGGCCGGGCCTTGGCCAGCTTGTCGATGGATCGGGTGCCCATGCCGAAGGCCAGCGCCGCGTGGGCCTTGCCGATGGCCACCTCGCCGCGCTTGAGGCTGGTGCCGTCCTCGGCCGAGAAGCTCTTGAGCGCGCCGCGCGCGTCCAGCACCGCCACCGCCAGCAGGTTGAGCTTCTTCTCGCGCCCGTAGGCGATGGACGCGGCGACGATTTTCTGTGCGTTTTCCAAAACAAGATCGGTCATCGGTTCCCCTCTGCTTTCAACATCTCGATACGTTCCACACGCGCCCCGCCACCAGTGAGGCCTGGGACACGCTCCCATAAGGCGGCATCGCCCCCCTCACCCTCCTGCCTTCGCCGAAGCGAAGCTCCGGCTTCGCGCAGGCAGGTCCCTCTCCCCCCGCAAGCGGGGGGAGAGGGTTGAGAAGGGTTGGCGCGGCGTACCCCCCGACTTGTTCGGGGGGCCGCGCCTACCCGAAGCTGGGTGAGGGGGGGCGGTGCCATTACGCGCTAGATGAACGATGGCCCGGCCACCCGCTCACGCATCGAACGTTGCGAGCTTGGGCAGCACCGCCAGCACGGTGAGCGGCAGCGGCTGGTCCTGCACCACGGTGACCCGGGGCGCGCGCGAATAGCCCTTGTTGAACTTGATGCGCTTGTCGCCGGTGAACAGCGCCGGCGGCGCGTCCATGGGGTCCGAGGACGCGCGGAACGGGATGGTGTCCACCTCGTCGTCGAACCCCACCCGGGCGCCGAGGGTGTTCCACAGGCGCACGGTGACATCGTGGATGCGCACGGTCTTGCCCTGGGCGGTGCCGTCGCGCGAGCCCGCCTCGAAGCGCATGGTCTGCAGCTTCGAGGCATAGGCGAGCCCGGCATGGACGGTGGAGGCGGCGCGGTCGAGGCTCACCGCGCCGGCCACG
>DASWKZ010000128.1:0-1892 GCA_036396355.1 Alphaproteobacteria bacterium | reverse complement strand
TCCGGCGCGGGATTGAAGTTTGAGGCGAACATCCTCAAGATCGATCACGGGGTGGGGCATACCGCCTCGCCGTTGCTGGGTGTCACGCCGGACCATGCCGCTCAATTATGGCCACCGGGGGGCGGATGTGCGTCGCCGCCGGTTCCGCACGCCGCCCCGGGCATATGGGGCGCGGGCCGTGCTTGTCAACGCATTCGCCGCCCTCGCCGTGGCCGTGGCCGCCGCGGCGCCGGCCACGGCCGAAGAGCCGGTGCGCCTCCTCGTCCTCGGCGACAGCCTGACGGCGGGCTACGGGCTGGCCGCGCGCGACGCCCTGCCGGCGCGCCTCGAGGCCGCGCTTCGGCGCCGGGGACAGGCGGTCACCGTCATCAATGCCGGGGTCTCCGGGGATACCACGGCGGGCGGCCGGGCCCGGCTCGCCTGGTCGCTGGGCGCCTCCCCGAGGCCCGACGCCGCCATCGTCGAGCTCGGCGGCAATGACGGGCTGCGCGGTATCGAACCCACCGAGACCCGCGCCAACCTCTCCGCCATCCTCGATCGTCTGGCCGTCGCGGGGCTGCCCGTCCTGCTGGCCGGCATGAAGGCGCCGCGCAACCTCGGCGAGGACTATGTGCGGGAGTTCGACGCCGTGTTCCCGGATCTCGCCCGCCAGCACGGGGTGCTGTTCTATCCGTTCCTCCTCGAGGGCGTGGCCCTCGATCCCGCCCTCAACCAGCCCGACGGCATCCATCCCAACGCGCGCGGCGTCGAGCGCATCGTCCGCGGCCTGCTGCCGCTGGCGGAGGAGCTGATCGCGCGGACCCGCGCCGCCGCGCGCGAGGGGGCGCCGTGAGCGCGGCGCCGTTCCGCGCCGCCCACGCGGTCGGCCAGGATTGGTCGAGCGTCGCGAGCACGCTCGCCGGTCACCTTGGCCCGCGAGATCCCGCCTATACCCTCGGCTTCCTGTACCTCACCGAGGAGCTGGGCCGGGATGCCCGCAATATCCTCGCCTTCCTCAAGGACATCACCGGCGTGGACGCCTGGGTCGGCGCCGTCGGGGCCGGCATCTGCGGCACCGGCACCGAGCTGTTCGGCGAGCGGGCGGCGGCGGCGCTGCTGGCCCCGCTCGATCCCGCCGACTTCCGCGTGATCGATGCCGCCGGCGCCGGCGCCGCCTTCCCCGCGGAGCGGGGCGTGACCCTCGCCGTGGTCCACGGGGATCCCGCCAACCGCGACATCCCCGACATCGTCGCCGGTTTCGCCGAGGAGACCTCGGCCTTCCTGGTCGGCGGCCTCACCGCGGTCCAGCCCGACGCCCAGCTCGCCCGGACCGTGGCCGGGGGCGGGCTGTCGGGGGTTCTGCTGGCCCCCGGCCTCGGCATCGCCACCGGCCTGAGCCAGGGCTGTGCGCCCATCGGCCCGGCCCACATCATCACCGACGGGCGCGCCAACGTGCTGGTGGAGCTCGACCGGCGCCCGGCCCTCGACGTGTTCATCGAGGAGATCGGCCCCGAGCTCGCCGTCGACCTCGAGCGCGCCGGCCGCCTGGTGCAGGTGGCGCTGCCGGTGCCCGGCGCCGACCGCGGCGACTATCTGGTGCGCAACCTCACGGCCATCGATCCCGACCGCGGCCTGATCGCCATCGGCGAGCTCATCGACACCGGCCAGACCCTGACCTTCTGCACCCGCAGCCCGGCCACGGCGATGGAGGACCTTCGGCGCATGCTGCGCGATCTGCGCGGGCGCCTCGGGGCGCCGCCGCGGGGCGGGCTCTATTTCTCCTGCGTGGCGCGCGGGCCCCATCTGTTCGGGCCGGGCTCGCGCGAGCTCGCGCTGATCGCCGAGGAGCTCGGCGAATTCCCCCTGGCCGGGTTCTACGCCAGCGGCGAGATCTTCAACCACCGGCTCTACGG
>DASWKZ010000127.1:0-11500 GCA_036396355.1 Alphaproteobacteria bacterium | reverse complement strand
CCGCCTGATCGAGGGGTGGTCGGGGAGACTGGATTCGAACCAGCGACCCCCTGCTCCCAAAGCAGGTGCGCTACCAGACTGCGCCACTCCCCGGCGGGCGCCAAGCTAGCGGATTGCGCCGGATTCCACAACGGCGGGCCGTGGATGAACCCAGCCGGGGCTCACTCGGCGGCGCGGGAGTCCGCCTCGCCGGCGGGCACCGCGGGCATCCGCGCCGTGATGCAGTCCCTGAGCCCGGCGGCAAGCACCCGCACATGGGGCTCCTTGACGATCTGGAAATGCTCGCCCGGCACGCGCCGGACCTCGAGGTCGCCGAGGACGAGTTGCCCCCAGCCCAGCCTGCTGTCGGCATGGCTCCAGGCCGAGTGGTCGGCGACGAAGAGGACGGCGCTCCCCTCGTAGGTCACCGGCCTGTAGTCACGGCGGATCACGTCGTTGGCGGCGACCGGAAGATGCAGCCATTGCGGCAGGTCACGGCCCCGGGACCGGTAGAAGCGGAGGACTCGCGCGTAGAAGTGGTAGCGAGCCGCCATCGCGATCACGGTGAAAAGGTTCCCGAAGCGGACGCCGATATAGGATGGCCATCGGGCGGGTGGCAGGTCGCGGAAGCGATCCGCGTGGCGTCGCAGCCATTCCCTCCATCCGACGCGAGCGCGCCCGAGATGGGACGAGGTGTCGAGCAGCGCCAGCAGGGCCACGCCGTCGCCCTGCTGGCGCAGCATGCGGGCCATGACGTAAGCCACCCGCCCGCCGAAGGAGTAGCCCCCGAGGAAGTACGGTCCCGCGGGCTGCACCTTCCGGATCTCCCGCACATAGTGGGCCGCCATGGTGTCGATGTCGGTGAACGGCATCTCCCTGCCGTCGAGGCCCACGCACTGGATGCCGTAGAAGGGCTGATCCTCCCCCATGTGCCGGACGAGGTCCCGGAAGTTCAAGACGTGCCCGTTGCCGTCATGGACGCAGAAGAAGGGCGGCCGCGAGCCCGTGGGCCGAATCGGCACCAGGCAGCGGGCGGGCATCCCGTCCTGGACGAGGCGCGCCATCTCGGCCACGGTGCCGGCCTCGAATAGGGCGGCACGGGGCAGCCGATGGCCCAGCTCCCGCTCGATCTCGAGGAACAGCTCCACCGCCTGGAGCGAATCGCCGCCGAGGACGAAGAAGTTTTCGTCGAGCCCTACCCGCTCGACACCGAGCGTCCTCGCCCACATCCCGGCGAGGCGGCGCTCCAGCGACGTGGGCTCCCGGCCCGCGCCTTCGACGCGGCGGGGGGCGGCGGCCCCGCCGACGCCGAGGGCCTCGGCCAGCCGGTAGCGCTGGACCTTGCCGGCGTCGCTCTTGGGGATCGACTCGACGAAGAGGTATCGTCGCGGCACCTTGTAGCCGGCGAGCCGCCCGATGAGGTGGCGATGCAGTTTCTCGTCGGTGAGGACGGTTCCCTCCACCGCAACCACCGCGACCGCCACGTCCTCCCCGAGGGTCGGATGCGGGACCGGGAACGTCGCCGCCTCGCGCACGTCGGGATGGGCCATGACCGCGGCGTCGACCTCGGCCGGGCTCACCTTCTCGCCGCCGCGGTTGATCATCTCCCTGATCCGTCCCGTCAGCGTGAGATAGCCGTCCTCGTCGAAGAATCCCTCGTCGCCGGTGCGGAACCATCCGTCGACGAACGCCTCGGCATTGGCCTTGGGGTCGTCCTCGTAGCCCTCGAAGGCCCGGTCCACGCGGGCCACGATCTCGCCGATCTCCCCCGGAGGCAGGAACCTGCCATCCAGGCCCCGGATCGCGACTTCCTGGGAAAGCCGCACGCCTCCCGTTCCCCTCTTCGCCCGGCCGGGCGGAAGCGGATTGGCGGTCAGGCGGCTGGCTTCGGTCGATCCGTAGTTCTCCAGCACCGGCACCCCGAAGATGCGCTCGAGGTCGTCGGCGATGCGGGACTGCAGGAAGCCCGAGGAGGTGCGCAGCAGCCGCAGCCGGGACTTGGCGATCGCCTCCGGGTACCGCGCGGCATGGGCGTGGATGGCGCGGTGGAAGGTGTGGCTGCCGGTGACCCAGGTCGGGCCCAGCCGCGCCAGGTACCTGAAGAAGGTATCGACGTCGAATTCCGGCATGAAGATGACACTGCCACCCGACAATAGGGCACTCATCAATAGGTGGAAGCCGCTCGAATAAATGAGCGGTTGCAGGAGAAGAACGCGATCCTCCGGACTCAGCGCGCAGGAATCGACGATCATCCGGGCCATGAAGCGGACGTGGCGGTGGCGCTTGGGGACGACCTTGCTGCGGGCGCTGGTGCCGGCGGTCGCCAGCACGACGGCAAGGTCGTCCCCCGTGACGGGCTCGAAGGTCCCTCGGCGCTCGCCGTCGCCGATGGCCGCCAGGCGAATGTCGCCCGCCACCGCCGGCGCGGATTCGACCTCCAGGACCGGCAGGCCCAGATGTGCCGCGGCGGCGCGGGCCGGGGTCTCCAGGCCCGCGGGCAGGAGCAGCGCGGATATGCGCCGGTCCCTGAGATGGATGGCGAATTCCCCGGCGGTGAATCCCGGGTTCTGGGGCACCGCCACGGCGCAGGAGACGACCGCGGCGAGGGCCGAGGCCATGTCCGGCCCGCCGGGGTGGACGATGGCGATGCGGTCGCCCCGCCCCAGCCCCGCCGCGTCGAGGGCGGCGCCGAACCTCTCCATCACCCGGGCCAGCCCGCCATAGGTCAGGGGTTCCCTGTCCTCGGCCACGAAGGCGGGCGCGTCGGGCCGGAGCTCCGCCCAGCGGCGGATGGCGTCGCAGACGGTCCCCGACGCGGGATCGGCGGGAAGGGAGTCGCGGGGGTTCATGGACGGTCAGCCGCTCCCGCCCTCGACCACGAGCCCCTGGGCCCGCCACAGCAGCATGCCGCCGGCGAGGTTCGCGACCTCCTCGAACCCCGCTTGGCGCAGCATCACCGTCGCCTGGGCCGACCGCCCGCCCGCCCGACAGACCGTGACCACGGGCTTGCCCCTCTCCAGCCGCGCCGTCGAGTCCTTGAGCGCGCCCAAGGGAACGAGGGCCGCGCCGGGAATGTGCCCGAGCGGCCCGTCATACTCCTCCGGCTCGCGGACATCGACGATCTGGAGCTCGGGAAGGTGCTCCTCCACCCAGTGGGGCTGGATCTCCCAGATGCCCGCGAAGGTGAGATAAACGGGTCCCCAGGACGGCGTCTCGGCACCGATGGCGCCGTCCTCGCGCCGGCCGCATTTGAGGTTGGCCGGCACCGCCACTTCCATCTGCCTGGGGCGCGGCAGGGCGAGGTTGCGCATGTGGCCGACGAAGTCGTCCTCGCTGAGGGCGCCGCCGAGGCGCGGGTTGTACCGCTTCTCCTCCATTACGCTGGTGGCGGTCAGCCCGCGATAGTCGTGGGCCGGATAGAGCGCGCAGGAGTCCGGGAGGGAGAAGATGCGCGCGTGGACCGAGCGGTACAGCGCGCGGGGATCGCCTTCCTGGAAGTCGGTCCGCCCGCAGCCGCGGACGAGGAGCGCATCCCCGGTGAACGCCAGGCTCTCGTCGTCGAGCACGTAGGTGAGGCAGCCGCCGGTATGGCCCGGGGTCGACCGCGCCTCGAGGTGGCGGCGCCCGAAGGCGACGCGGTCGCGATCCGCGAGGAAACGGTCGGCGCCCTCCGCGCCGGACTCCGCCGACACGGCGATGCGGCTGCCGAAGCGCTGCTTCATGGCCCAGGCCCCGGTGACGTGGTCGGCATGGACGTGGGTCTCGAGGGTGAACAGGAGCGTCAGTCCCAGCTCGCGGATCAGCGCGCTGTCCCGCGGGACCTGCTCGAAGACCGGGTCGACGAGCACCGCCTCGCCGCCCTCACCGTCGGCCAGCAGGTAGGTGTAGGTGGAGGACTGGGGATCGAGAAGCTGTCGAAAGACCAGCATGGCTCCGCAAACCGCCGATGAATCCGGGCGTGCAGCGCACCGCTCCCGCAAAGCCCTGACCGCGGCCCACCCGTGTTTACCAGTATGCATGGACCGGGCCGCCGCAAACCAGCCGAATCTCGGTCGCTCGCCCTTCCGGGAGGCCGCCGGCGGTTCGCACGCCCATGCCGCGGCCGGCGGTCCCGAGGCGCCAAAACAGTTCACCGAGGGCGGCACCCTATGATCTAATGTCCTCGGAATACAATCCCCATGGAACCTGGATCGCTGCTGGGGGGACCATGCTGGGCGTGTTGCGGCGGCACCGATCGCTCGGGGTCGTGCTGGTTCTGGCACTGGTGAGTAGCGGTTGTGCCGCGACATCATTCCGGACCCTTAATCGGCTTCCCGACGAATCGGCCAAGCGGCGGATCGTGCTGCTGACGCCCGACGTGGAGCTGAACATCCTGCACGCGGGCGGCGTGCAGGAGCCCCAGGCGGAGTGGACCCGAAACGCGCGCAGGTATATCGGCGAGAATCTTGCCAGGCGATTTCGGAACATCAATGCATCGATGACCGAAGGGCCCGCTCTCGACCCCGACGTGACCGACGACGCCCGGGAAGTCCAGCTCCTCAAGCTCCACGGGGCGGTCGGTCTTGCGATTCTTCTCCATCAGTATCCAACGGCCTATCAGCTCCCCACCAAGGCCGGCAAGTTCGAATGGTCCCTTGGCCCCGGAACGAGCCATCTGAAGAAGAAGTACGGCGCCGACTACGCGCTCTTCGTGTTCGTGCGCGACAGCTATGCCAGCAGCGGCCGCGTCGCCTTCATCATTCTTGCGGCCTTGCTCGGCGCGTCGGTGCAGGGCGGAGTCCAGCTCGGCTTCGCCTCTCTCGTCGATCTCGAGACCGGCCGGGTCGTGTGGTTCAATCGCCTGGCCCGTGCCGCGGGCGATCTCCGAACGCCGGCCGCGGCCGAGGAGACCGTGACCCAGCTCCTCGCGGACTTCCCGCAATGACGACGCCATCGCCCCGACGCATCGCCGCGCTCGCCTTCGCCCTGTCGCTCCTCGGCGGGTGCGAGAGCACGGGCCTGGAAGCCTATTCGGGACCCATCGAATCCGCGGAGGCCGGACGCGGCGGCGAGGCGCCGGCGGCGGTCGGGGACGGGCCCTATCCGTACCGTTTCGAGGATCTCGCCCCCAGCCATCGGCCCGACCCCAAGAGCGACGAGGCCGGCCTCTGGCTGGTGATGGACAAGGTCGAGAGAACGGTCCGCACCGCGGGGAACCGGATCCGCGACGAACGGCTCAATGCATATGTTCAATCCGTCGCCTGCCGGGTCACGGGGCCCCATTGCGGGGACATCCGCGTGTATCTCATGCAGGTGCCCGCATTCAATGCCTCCATGGCGCCCAATGGGATGATGCACATCTGGTCGGGTCTGCTGCTCCGGGTCCAGAACGAAGCCCAGCTCGCGGCCGTCATCGGCCATGAAGCGGGCCATTACCTGCGTCGGCATAGCCTGCAACGCTTGCGCGACATAATCGACTCGACGAATACGCTTGTTTTTCTGCAAATTGGGGTCGCCGCGGCTGGCGTCGGCTATGTGGGGGATACCCTGACGCTCATGACCCTTGGGCAGATCTCGGCATTCAGCCGTGACAACGAACGCGAGGCCGACGGCTATGGCCTGCTCCTGTTGAGCCGGGCCGGATATGATCCCGGAGAGGCGTGGAAGGTGTGGGACCGCCTCGAACGGGAGACAAAGGCCAGGAAGGACCGCCGGGAACGCGACCTGTTCACCGCCACCCATCCGGCCCCGGCCGAGCGCCTGGACGCCTTGAAGACCCTGGCCAAACGGGTCGACGACGGGAAGCCCAAGGACCTCGGACGCCGGCGCTTTCTCGACGCGATCCTGCCCCACCGCGCCGGATTCCTGCGGGACGAGTTGCACCTGCGGCAATACGATTCCCTCGAGGTGCTCCTCGATATACTGATCAAGGACGGGGCCAATCCGGCCGAGCTCCACTTCTTCAAGGGCGAGCTCCACCGGCTCCGCGGCAAGGATGGCGACCTCGAGAAATCTCTGAAATCCTTCGCGGCGGCCAAAGCCGCACCCGGCGAGGCCCCTCCCGAGATCGACCGCTCCATGGGCCTCGTCCACCGCAAATTGGGCAACGATGCCGAGGCGAGAGCCGCGTTCGAGCGCTACCTTCGCAATCACCCCGATGCCCCCGACAAGGAGATGATCCGGCACCTGCTGCGCCCGAAGGAGGCTCCGGAGGCGTCATGAGGCAATTCCGGCGAGGACTGCTGTGGATCGGACTCGCCTGGGCGCTGGCGGGCTGCGTCGGCTTCACGCTGGCCAAGAAAGGGGAACCGGTCGAAATCGCATCCAAGATCGCGATCACGCCCGGGCGGGACTGGAACCGGCTCTCCTCGGGGGACGTGGAAATCTGGACGCTGGACGGGCTGCACCTTCAGCAGATGGCCTTCGTCGGCGGCATCGGGGACGGCGAGCCGTTGTTCGCAAGCCGTATCCAGCCCGGACCGACGAGCGATGCCGACGATGGACCGCCGAAATTCCGCAAGGGCATGACCGCGCTCGAGATCGCTGAACTGTTCGAGGCCAGCCTCGCGAGGCAGCAAGCCCAGCGCATCGCCATCGCCGCCCTGCAGCCGGCCCGGTTCGGCGGCAGGCTCGGCTTCAGCTTCGATTTCACCTACGTGACCAAGGACGGCCTGGAGATGAAGGGCCGCGCCGCCGGCGCCGTCGTCGAGGACCGCCTCTACATGGCCATCTATCGCGGCGCGCGCCTGCATTTCTACGACCGCGGGGCGGACGATTTCCACCAGGTCCTCGGATCCCTGCGCTTCCTCTGATCCCCCGCCCTCCCCGGCCGCTTCCTCCTGTCGGGCGAGCCCAATCGCCTTTGCAAATTGCAAAAAAGGAATATTATTTGCCGATTTAAATCACCGGCCGGGGGCAACGACCCGTGGGTATCACCGACTCGATAACGGTCATGACCGACAAACTCCATGCCTACATGCTGGCCATGGCCAGCGAGCAGCACGAGGTCCTGCGGGGCCTTCGCGCGGAGACCGGGCGCCTGCCCAACGGCAATTGGGCCATCGCGCCGGAGCAGGCGGCGTTCCTCCAACTCCTCGTGCACGTGATGGACGCCCGCAGGGTCATCGATGTCGGGACGTTCACCGGATATTCCGCCCTTGCCATGGCCCTGGCCATGCCCGAGGACGGCCGTATCGTCACCTGCGACATCGCCGAGGGGTGGTCCAAGATGGGGGAACACTACTGGCGGAATGCCGGGGTCGAGGGCAAGATCGACCTCCGCATCGGACCGGGCGTCCAGGTGCTCGGCGAAATGATCGCCGAGGGCGGTGCCGGCGGCTTCGACCTGGCGTTCCTCGACGCCGACAAGCGGAGCTATCCGGTCTACCTGGACCAGCTGGCGGAGCTCCTCCGGCCGGGGGGCCTGCTCGTCGCCGACAACGTCCTTTGGCGCGCCCGTGTCCTCGACGAGGCCGATGCCGACCCGGACACCGCCGGCGTCCGGGCGTTCAACGAGAAGCTCCACGGCGACCCGCGGTTCAACACCGTGATTCTGCCCATCGTCGACGGCATGTCGCTGGCCAGGAAGAAATAAAGTTACAATCCCATCCCCCGGAAGTTAGTAAATTTTTAGTTTGTCCCTCCCTACCCTGTCCCCATCAGCCACTTGCGGCATCGCCGCCGAAGCAGAGCCTTCGGCGCCCGCGGGCGGAAAGGACAGGCCGAAGATGTTGGGAAGGACCCTTGCCTCGGCGTTGATCATCGTGGCGCTCGGCGTTCCCGCCCTGGCGCAGCAGAACCCCTGCACCCAGCGCCAGCAGGTGCTGCGCCAGCTCGCCTCCCAGTACGAGGAAGCCCCCGTCGCCATGGGGCTCGCCAACAACGGGGGCGTGATCGAGGTGCTGAGCTCCGGCGACAGGTCCACCTGGACCATCATCATCACCATGCCCGACGGAATCACCTGCATGATCGCGGCCGGCGAGAGCTGGGAGTCGTTGCCGATCATCCGCAGCGATTCGGGAATCTGACGCCGGGCGCCCGCGGACGCCCGCTCACCGCGCCGCCAGGGCTTCGTGAATCACGCGGTCGCCGGGCCGGAGCCCGATGCGGGCCGCCGTTCCTCCCGCGACCTCGAGCACGGCACGGGCGCGAACCCCCGAACTGATGGGGCGCAGCGAACCGGGCACCGCGCGCTCATGGATGGCGACGACGCGGCCGCGCTCGTCCAGGAACAGCATGTCCAGCGGGATGAGGGTGTTCTTCATCCACATGGTGATGACCCGATCGCGCTCGTAGAGAAAGAGCATGCCGCGATCGGGCGCGAGACGCTCCCTGAACATGAGCCCCTGGGCGCGCTCGGCCACGGTGCGGGCAAGCTCCACCGTGAAACGGTGCCGCTGGGTCCCGGTGACGATGGTGAGCGGACCCGTCCGGACTCCCTCGCCGGATCTCGCGTCCCCCGGAGCCAGCCAGACGACCATCGCCGCCGCTCCGAACACGCTTCGCCGCGTCCAATTCCGGTTCATGTCCTCGAACGCCCGCATATCCTCTTCGCCAAGGATAGCGGGAAGCGGGCGCGGGCGGAATGGCCGCCTCGCCGACGCACCAGTGCCGCCCCGCGGGCGGCGGCGGGCCCGCGGCGGTTGCCGGGGATTTGGCGTCACGCCGTCCCTACTGGATACGGACCTCGGTTGCCTGCGGCCCCTTGGGACCCTCCGCGATCCGCACCCGCACCGACTGTCCGGCCTCGAGCTCGCGCACGCCCGAGCGGCGCAGCGTCACCATGTGGATGAACACGTCGCGCTCGTTATTGGCCTGACAGACGAACCCGTAGCCCTTGTCGGCGTTGAACCACTTGACGGTGGCTTCGACGAACTCCCCACCCGGTTCCGCGGGCTCGCGCCCGAGGTCGTGCGCCGGGGCCGCGGAGGGCGGCTCCGGCTCGGCCGTGCTGTCGTCCACGTCGATCAGCCGGGTGACCTGCAGGCCCTTGGGCCGTTCGCACACCTCGCAACGCACGGTCGACCCCGGGAGGAGGTTGGCGAAGCCGGCCTCACGCAGGACCGACAGATGCAGAAACGCGTCGTTGGCCCCGTCGGACGGGGTAATGAAACCGAAACCCTTTACTGCATTGAACCATTTGACGACACCGCTGACTTCGCGGACGGTCGCCGGTCCGTCTCCCGAACTTTCGTCACTCATGAGAAACGTAGGCCCCCGATAGTATTCTTATGCGATAAACGATAGCACTTTTCCCGGGGGGTTACAAATATGCGTGGGCGCGGCGGGACCGGCATTTTCCTTGCTCTTCCACCCCGCGCCAACGCCGTCCCGAGCCGGGCTCCGCGCCCGCCGATCTGGGTTGACGGACCGGATGCGAGTGGGTATCCCCTTGCGGACATTGCCATAACAAGGCGTCCCCCGAGGGCGCCCCTACCGCAGGCGAGAGCGACCGCCCCATGAAGTTCTCCTCGACCCTTACCCATGCCGTCGGTCTGGGGCTGGGCCTTTCCGTGCTGTGGCTCCTGCTGTCGGGGCATACCGATCCGCTCCTGATCGGGCTTGGCCTGGCGTCCTGCGTGGCCATCGTGCTGATCGCCGGCCGCCTCGACGTCATCGATCACGAGGCCGTCCCGCTCCAGCTCCACCTCGGCTGGTTCGGCTATATCGGCTGGCTCGGCCGGGAGATCACCAAATCCAACATCGACGTGGCGCGCATCGTGCTCAGCCCGTCCCTGCCCATCAGCCCCACCATGATCTGGGTGCCGGCGAGCCAGAGGACCGACGTCGGCAAGGTGATCTACGCCAACTCGATCACCCTGACGCCCGGCACCGTGTCGGTGGAGATCGAGGAGGGTGAGATCCTGGTCCATGCCATCACCCGAGCCGCGGCGGAGGGACTCGCCGCCGGGGAGATGGACCGCCGCATCGTCCGGGTCGAGGGACGCTGAGCATGTTCACGGTGACGGCTGCCGCGGTCCTCGCCGCCATGGTCCTCGCCCTGGTCCGCCTCTACGCGGGCCCGACGCTCTATGACCGCGTCCTCGCCGCCAACTCGTTCGGCACCAAGACCGTGCTCCTGATCGCGGTGATCGGATTTCTGACTGATCGTCCCGATTTCCTCGATATCTCGCTGTTGTATGCGTTGATCAACTTCATCGGGACGATCGCCGTCCTCAAGTTCTTCCGCTACCGGACGCTCGGGGATGCCGTGGACCAGCCCGGGGATCACCAATGACCGCAGTTCTCATCGACGCGGTTTCCTGGGCCTTCATCGCCACCGGGTCGGCTCTGGTCGTGACCGGCGCGCTCGGCCTGGTGCGCATGCCCGACTTCTACACCCGCATGCACCCCGCCGGCGTCACCGATACCCTCGGCGCCGACCTTGTTCTCGTGGGGATGATGTGCCAGGCCGGCCTCAGCCTGGTCACGGTCAAGCTATTCCTGATCGGCGCGTTTCTCTTCTTCACCAGCCCCACCTCCACCCATGCCATCGCCAACGCGGCCCATGTCGCCGGGCTCAAGCCCGGATTCGCCGAGGTGCCGAAGCGCAGGCCGCGCGGCACCGAACCCGGGGAGGGCGAAAGATAGAATATGCGATCAACATAGCCCTCCTGCTCTTTCTCGGGCTGACCGCGGTCGCTATCCTGCGGCTGAGGGTGCTGTTCGCCGTGGTCATGCTGGCGAGCGTGTTCTCCCTCGTCTCCGCGGCGCTGTTCGTCAATCTGGACGCGGTCGACGTCGCCTTTACCGAGGCCGCGGTCGGCGCCGGAATCTCGACCATCCTCATGCTCGGGACCGTGGCGATCACCGCCCGTCGCGAGGCGCCCTCCACGCGGCCCCGCGCGCTGCCCCTGACGGTCGTGTTCCTGACCGGTCTCGCCCTCGTCTACGGGACCCTCGACATGCCGCGATTCGGCGATCCGGCGGCGCCGGCCCAGGTGCACGTCGCCCCCAAATACATCGAGGACACGGCCAGGGAGATCGGTATTCCCAACATCGTTACCGCGGTGCTGGCGAGCTACCGGGGATTCGACACGTTGGGCGAGGTCACGGTCATCTTCACGGCCGGGATCGGCGTCCTGCTGCTGCTGGCGGCCACCATCCGCGACCCCCAGGGCGCCGGCGTGCGCGCCATGCATCATCACCTGGTGCTGAGGGTGGTGACGAAGGTCCTGATCGGGCCCATTCTCCTGTTCGCCCTCTATGTCCAGTTCCACGGCGATTACGGACCCGGCGGCGGATTCCAGGCGGGCATCATCTTCGCCGCCGCCTTCATCATCTATGCCCTGGTCTTCGGGCTCGAAACCGCGCGCCGGGCCGTTCCCGGACGCATCGTGCGGCTGCTGCTGGCGGCGGGCGTGCTCCTCTACGGGGGAGTGGGCGTGGTGAGTTTCGTCTTCGGGCGGAACTACCTCAACTACTCGGTCCTCGGGCCGGACATGATCACGGGCCAGCATATCGGCATCCTCCTGATCGAGTTCGGCGTGGGGATGACCGTGGCCGCGGTCATGGTCTCGACGTTCTACGCCTTCGCCGGCCA
>DASWKZ010000126.1:0-3217 GCA_036396355.1 Alphaproteobacteria bacterium | reverse complement strand
GTGCTGTCCCTCGAGGAGCTCGACCGCCTGTGCACGGCCTTCGTCGGCCTCGGCGTCCGCAAGCTGCGCATCACCGGCGGCGAGCCGCTGGTGCGCAAGAACGTCGTCAGCCTGTTCGAGAACCTCGGCCGCCACCTAGGGGCCGGCGCGCTGGACGAGCTTACCCTCACCACCAACGGCTCCCAGCTTCCCAGATTCGCGAAACGGCTCGCCGAGATCGGCGTGCGCCGCGTGAACGTCTCGCTGGATACCCTGGACAAGGACAAGTTCCGCGCCATCACCCGCTGGGGCGACCTCGACAAGGTCCTGGCCGGCATCGACGCGGCCAGGGAGGCCGGCCTCGGCGTCAAGATCAACACCGTCGCCCTCAAGGGCGTGAACGAGGACGAGTTCGACCGCCTCATCGAATGGTGCGGGGAGCGCGGCTGCGACCTGACGCTGATCGAGACCATGCCGCTCGGCGACATCACCGGCGACCGGACCGACCAGTACCTGCCGCTCTCGGTGGTGCGGGCCCGGCTCGAGCGCCGCTGGACCCTGACCGACAGCGAGCATCGCACCGGCGGACCGGCGCGCTACGTGCGCGTGGGCGAGACGGGCCGGTACCTCGGCTTCATCACGCCGCTCACCCACAATTTCTGCGAGAGCTGCAACCGCGTGCGCCTCACCTGCACCGGCACGCTGTACATGTGCCTGGGCCAGGAGGACGCCGCCGACCTGCGCGCGCCGCTGCGCGAGAGCGACGACGACGCGGTGCTCGTCGCCGCCATCCGCGAGGCCATCTCGCGCAAGCCCAAGGGACACGATTTCATCATCGACAGGCGCAACGAGCGTCCGGCCCTGGCACGCCACATGAGCGTCACGGGCGGATAGCGGCGGCCCCGGTCACAGGCGCGGCGGAACGGTCACGTGGCCGAGATTCTCGGACTGGGGCTGAGCCATTTCGGCGGCTTCATGTTCCCCGACGCCGACATGGCGTCGCGCGTCCGGGCCCGGCTTGCGGACGGCTCGCTTCCCACCGCCCTCGACTCGGTCGAGAAATGGCCACCGCCCATGCGGGAGGAGTGGGGCAACGACGAGGGCGCGAGCTTCGCCGCCCGCCACCGGGAGCGGTACTTCGCGGGGCTCGACCGCGTCCGCGAGGCGCTCGACGGATTCGCCCCCGACGCGGTCGTCATCTTCGGCGACGACCAGTACGAGTGCTTCCGCGAGGACCTGATCCCCGCCTACTGCGTGTTCGTCGCCGATGAATTCCTCTCCAAGCCCTATCTCAGGGCGCGCGGGCTCGGCGGCGAGGGCGTCAACATCTGGAACGATCCCCTGGATGCGGTGACGACCACCCGGGGTGCGCCGGACATCGCCCGCGTCCTCCTCGCCCGGCTCCTCGAGCGCGGGTTCGACCCCGCCTACAGCTACCGGCTGCCGCACCAGGACTATCTCGGCCACGCCTTCACCAACACCCTGATGTTCCTCGACCACCGCCGCCGGGGCTGGCCGTACCCCGTCATCCCCTTCGCCATCAACGCTTACGGCTCGGCCCTGATCCGGGCCAAGGGCGGCCTCGTGGAGAAGGACGCCGCGGCCGATCCCGCGCGCGCGCCCGACCCGCCGGCGCCGTCGCCCGCGCGATGCTTCGATCTCGGCCGCGCCATCGCGCAGATACTCGCCCCCAGCCCGTGGCGGGTGGCCCTGGTGGCCTCGGCCAGCTTCTCCCACGCCTTCCTCACCGCCAAGCACCATTTCTTCTACCCCGACCTCGAGGCCGACCGGCGGCGCCACGCCGAGCTCGCCGCCGGCCGCTACGCGGCGTGGCGCGACCTTCCCCTCTCGGCCCTCGAGGACTCGGGCCAGCACGAGCTGGTGAACTGGTATCCCATGGTCGGCGCCATGGAGGAGCTCGGCCAGAAGCCGGTCTACTGCGAGCTCATCGAGAGCCATCTCATGAACTCGGACAAATGCGTCGCCATCATCCCGCCCGCCCGCGCGGCGTAGGACCGGCAAGCCCGAGCCCCCGCCATGGCCTTTGACAGGATCGCCTTCCTCGCCGCCGACATCCCGCCGGCCCGGGACGCCCTCGCCAGGCTCGCCGAGCGGTACGGGAACGCCGATCCGGCCGCCGCCGAGGTCATCGTTCCGCTGGGCGGCGACGGCTTCATGCTGGAGACCCTGCACCGCTTCATGGATGGCGGCATCCCCGTCTACGGCATGAACCGGGGCTCGGTCGGCTTCCTCATGAACAACTACGGGGAGAACGGCCTGCGCGAGCGGCTGGAATCGGCGATGGCGGTGACCTTGCACCCGCTGCGCATGACGGCGACCACCGTGGACGGCAAGACCCACGAGGCGGTCGCCATCAACGAGGTCTCGCTTTTGCGCGAATCGCGCCAAGCGGCCAAGATCCGCATCAAGATCGACGGCGTGACGCGGCTGGACGAGCTGTTCTGCGACGGCGTCCTGCTGTCGACCCCGGCGGGGAGCACGGCGTACAACCTCTCCGCCCACGGCCCCATCATCCCGCTCGGCACCGAGCTGCTGGCGCTCACCCCCATCAGCGCGTTCCGCCCGCGGCGCTGGCGCGGCGCGCTGCTGCCGGCCAGGGCCGAGGTGACCTTCCAGTGCCTCGAGACCGACAAGCGCCCGGTGAGCGCGGTCGCCGACTTCACCGAGATCCGGGACGTAAGCGAGGTGGCGGTGCGCGAGGACCGCAACCACGCGCTGACCCTGCTGTTCGACCCCGAGCACAACCTCGAGGAGCGCGTCATCCGGGAACAGTTCCTTCCCTGAGCGCCGCGCCGCAACCGGTATCCGTACCATGCCGCGCCCGAGCCCGGAGGCCATCGATCACCTGACGACGCTGATCGGATTCGACACCGTCAGCAGCCGCTCCAACCGGGCGCTCATCGATCATGTGGCCGGTGTCCTCGCCGCCCACGGCGTCGCCTGCGAGGTGATGGAGAGCGAGGATGGCGCCAAGGCCAACCTCTACGCCACCATCGGCCCCCCGGATGCGGGCGGACTCATGCTCGCCGGCCACACCGACGTGGTGCCGGTGGAGGGCCAGGACTGGCATACCGACCCCTTCGCGGCGACCGAGCGGGAGGGACGGATCCATGGGCGCGGCGCCGCCGACATGAAAGGGTTCATCGCCTGCGTCCTCGCTTTGGTGCCGGAACTGGTGAGCGGAAAGCGCGGCCAGCCCGTCCACCTCGCCTTCACC
>DASWKZ010000125.1:0-5809 GCA_036396355.1 Alphaproteobacteria bacterium | reverse complement strand
TCGGTGAAGAAGATTCTCGAATTGAACCCGGGACGCCTGTTCAGAATCTGATTGAACAGGCCTGATGCGCTTTCGTCGACGCCGTCGCCATTCGCCACGGCCACGATTCAGGGATCTGATTCCAGCGTCGTATAGATTTCGACGCCATTGCCGTCGGGATCGTGGAAGTAGACGTGCCGACCGGGAAAGCTGCGATGCCCGGCGTCCTCGTGTTTGAGAATTTCAATCCTTCGTGCCTTGATGACCGCCATGGCATGATCGAACTCCGGGGGATCGACGATGAAGGCGTGGTGGAACCACGTTCCCCCAGGCGGATTTGGACTGGCATGGTTGGGCATCCGCGCCAGCACGAACCGGTCCTCGCCGCAACGCATGAACGCAAAGTGGGAACTGATGCGTTCGATCTCACATCCAAGCAAGTCCGCATAGTACTCCGCGGCTCTTTCATGGTCGCGGACCGATATGGTGAAGTGCAGGATTCCTTTGGTGCGGATACCTCGCTCCTCGGGCATCGGCCTCCCTCTCGTTCTCCCGCCGCCGCGTCACCCCGATGGAGTGAGGTAGGCGCTCTCCGGCTTCCATCGGATCTTCGACGCAAAATCCTATCAGACCATGCGACAGGGTGCCACAAGGCCAAGTGGCATGTGCCGACGCGCAAGCCGGTCCGCACCCTATTGTGCTTTTGCGGGGTCTCGGTTCGCCTATAATCGGGAGGCTTGGGGGAGCGTCCCCACCCTCATGAGGGGTCCCGCGGCCCGGAGGCTGGGCAACAACGAAAATTCAAGGTGGGGTCATGAGCGATGCCGGAACCAAGACCGCGCTGGTGATCTCGGCGCATGCCGCCGATTTCGTCTGGCGCGCGGGCGGTGCCATCGCGCTCTATGCCAGGCGCGGCTACCACGTGCGCGTGGTCTGCCTGTCCTATGGCGAACGAGGCGAGTCGGCGAAGCTCTGGACCCAAGGCGGGATGACGCTCGAACAGGTGAAGGCCATCCGGCGCAAGGAGGCGGAGCGCGCCGCCGACATCCTTGGGGGCGTACCCCATTTCTTCGATCTCGGCGACTATCCGCTGCGGGTGCCCGATGAGGCCATCTACGAGATCGCCGACCTCTACCGGGAGTTGCAGCCCGAATTCGTCCTCACCCATTCCCTCGAGGACCCCTACAACTTCGATCATCCGCTCGCCGCCCACGTCGCCCAGGAAGCCCGCATCGTCGCCCAGGCCCACGGCTACAAGCCCGAGACGAAGCCCATCGGGGCGCCCCAGGTCTACCTGTTCGAGCCCCATCAGACCGAGCAATGCCACTGGATGCCGCAGGTGATTCTCGACATCACCGAGGTATGGGACATCAAGCGCAAAGCGTTCGAGGTGATGGAAGCACAGGAGCACCTGTGGGAGTACTATACCCGGGTCGCCATCCAGCGCGGCGTGCAGGGCAAACGCAACTCCGGACGCGACATGGTCTACGGCGAGGCATACCAGCGGATCTTCCCCCTGGTCAGCGGCCATTTCCTATGATCCGATCACAGTTGCGATCGCACGCGCGTCCGACGCGATGGAGGAACTGAATGGCTGACACGGTGTCATCGGAACGGCAGGAACGGAAGCTGCGCGCGGAGGCCAGGTTCCTTCCCCGCACGCCAAGCGAGGAGATCGGGCCCATGTATCCGGTCGAGAAGCCCGAGGCGCGCGGCAACGACCTTACCCGTTCCCCCGCGGGGGGCCCCCCGGTGGAGGGCCAGATCGTCTACGTGCGCGGGCGGATCATCGACCTGACCGGGGATCCCGTTGCCGACGCCGAGGTCGAAATCTGGCACGCCGACCCCCACGGACGCTACCCCCATCCCTGCGACCTCAACCCCGCGCCCCTCGACCCCAATTTCACCGGCTGGGCCGTCCTCAAGACCGGCCCCGACGGATTCTACCGGCTGCGCACCACCAAGCCCGGTCCCTACCCCACCTCGACGCCGGGCTGGTGGCGCCCGCCCCATGTCCATTTCCAGGTCACGACCCCGCATGATCGGCTGGTGACGCAGATGTACTTTCCGGACGAAGAGCTCAACGAGCAGGACGAGCTCCTCGCCCGACATCGGCGCCTCAATCAGGATCAGCGCGTGACCGCCCGCCTGCTGCCGCTCGAGGAAAGAATGGAGAAGGACTCACTCTTCATCGAGTTCGATATCGTGCTGCCCACGCCCCACTCCATTGCCGCCCAGAAGTCGGCGCGCAACGCCCCCCAGGAGAAGCCGGGTGCCTGATCACAGCATGATGTGGATCGACTTCTCTTCGGTGTAGCTGAGCATCTCGTCGATGCCTTCCTCCCGCCCGGTCCCGGAGTTGCGGAAGCCGCCGAACGGAGTCGCCGGGAAATGGCCCCCGACCCCGTTCACCCAGATGTATCCCGAGGCGATGCGCCGCGCGGCCCGGATGGCGGTCGAAAGGTCCCGGGTCCACACCGCCCCGGTGAGGCCGTACTCCACCGAGTTGGCGATCTCGATGGTTTCGTCCAGGTCGGTCCACTTGAAGACCGATAGCACCGGCCCGAAGACCTCCTCGCGGGCGAGCCGCATGTCGGGCCTCATGTCGGCGAACACCGTGGGCTCGATCCAGTAGCCCTTCTCGAACCCCTTGCCGTTGGGCCGCTTCCCTCCCGTCATCAGCCGGCCACCATCCTCGCCGCCCACCTTGATGTAGTGGAGGACCTTCTCGTACTGGCCCTTGTTGTTGACGGGGCCCATGTCCGAATCCTCGGACAGGGGATCGCCCACGCGTATCCTCGAAACCCGCCCCGTCAGCTCCTCGAGGAAGCCGTCATGGATATCGGCATGGAGGAACAGCCGGCTCGTCGAGCCGCATGATTGGCCCTGCCACGCAAAGTTCATGCCGTTGATCGCGGCGGGGATCGCCTTCGCAAGGTCGGCGTCGGGGAAGACGATCATCGGGTTCTTGCCGCCGAGCTCGAGGGTGACGTGCTTGACCGCCACCTCCGACGCCGAGTGCTGGATGGCCATGCCAGTGGGGACCGAGCCGATGAAGGCCAGCCGCTTCACCTTGGGGTGGCGCACCAGCGCGTCGCCCGCCTCGCGCCCGAGGCCGGTGACGATGTTCACCACCCCAGGCGGCATGACCTCGGCGCAGATCTCGGCGAGGATAGAGGCCGACAGCGGGCTCTGCTCGGAGGGCTTCTCGACGATGGTGTTCCCGGCGATCAGGGGCGGGCCTAGCTTGGCGGCAGCAAACATCACCGGATGGTTGAACGGAATGATGCGCCCAACGACCCCGTAAGGCTCGCGCACGGTGAGGTGGAGGTTGCCGGGCGTCGCGGGGATGGTGTCGCCCTTGAGCTCATAGCCGAGGCCCGCGTAGTAGTAGAGCTGGTTGACGGCGGCCTGCACGTCGTTGCGCATCTTGGCGATCGTGTTGCCGGTGTCGATGACCTCGGTGATCAGGATGCGCTCGCGCTGCTCATGGAGCGCGTCCGCCAGCTTGCGGAGATACCGCGCCCGTTCCGCCACGGACAGGGCCGCCCAGGCGGGCTGCGCGGCCTCGGCCGCGGCCACGGCGCGACCGACATCCGCCGCCGTGGCCCGGGGCACGCGGCCGATGACCTCCTCGTTGGCGGGATTAATGGACTCGAGCCAGCGTCCGCTTTCGCTCTCGACCAGCTCTCCGCCTATCAGCATGCGCGGATTGTCGACGGGAATTTCCTGGGTCAGGGTCGCGGTGCTCATCGAGATTCTCCCCTTGTCCGTTGGGCTGCCCCGGTTGGAAGGCCCTTGCGTGAAACCCGGTCTAGCTCTTCTGCTTGCGCCATTCTTCGGTGGTCGCGAACACTTCCTCCGCCAGGTGAATCGCCGAATTGGCCGCCGGCAATCCACAGTAGAGAGCGCTATGCATGAGAAGCTCCTTGATCTCCGCGCGGGTGACGCCCGTGTTGGCGGCGGCGCGTAAATGCATCCGCAGTTCGGCCTCCCGGTTGAGGGCGACCAGCATGGCAATGGTGACGAGGCTGCGCGTGCGCTTGTCGAGGCCGGGCCGCGTCCAGATCTCCCCCCAGCCATAGCGCGTGATGATATCCTGGAAGTCGCCATTGAACTCGTTCTTGTTCCTTTCGGCCCGATCCACATGGGCGTCGCCCAGCACCGCCCGGCGCATGGCCATGCCCTGCTTCTGACGATCCTTTTCGTCCATGTCCCTTCCTTTCGATGGCACTGTGCGCTCCTCGGGCGCCGCGCTCAATATCCTCGTCGTCCCGCCAGCACGCGATCAACGAAGTCCTCCGCCCCGCCGAGATAGGATTCCGGCCGGAGGAGGGCGGACAGTTCCACCACCGGAATCGCCGCCGCGGCCTCGCTGTCGCCGGCGAGGACCTCCCCCAGGGGCCGATCCGTCCTGGCGGCGGTCTCGCAGGCGCGGCGGACGATAGCGTGGGCAACCCCCTGCCCCAGCCTTTGCGCCAGCGCCATCTTGATGGCCTCGGCCATGATCTGGCCCTGGGCCGCCTCGAGGTTCGCCCGCATACGCGCGGCGTCCACCTCCAGGCCGGAGGCCAGGAACACGGCCTGCTCCAAGGCTCCCGCGGCCAGCCGGAACATCTCGGGAAGCGTCGTCCATTCGGCGTGCCAGCCGCCGAGCCCGCGCTCGTGCTCCTGGGGCATGGCCGCAAGCAGGGATGCGGCCAGCCCCGGCATTCGCAGGGCGACGGCGAGGATGGCCGCGCAGGCGACGGGATTGTGCTTCTGGGGCATGGCCGAGGAGCCGCCCCGTCCCGCGCCGGTCGGCTCGAACGCCTCGGCCACCTCGGTCTGGGAGAGCAACGAGATGTCCCGCGCCATCTTGCCGAGGGACCCGGCGAGCGCGGCCATGGCGAGCCCCGCTTCCACCAGCCGGTCGCGATGGCCGTGCCAGGGCATCGCGGGGAGAGTCAGGCCGAGCTCCACGGCCAGCGCCTCGGCGACGGCAAGGCCCTTGTCCCCGAGAGAGGCGAGCGTGCCCGCCGCCCCGCCGAACTGTAGAACGACGAGCCGCGGGCGCAGTCCCGCCAGCCGGGACCGGTGGCGCTCCACGGCGTCGAGCCAGCCAGCCACCTTGAGGCCGAAGGTCACGGGAAGCGCCTGCTGAAGCCAGGTGCGTCCCGCCATCACAGTGTTCCGATGGGCCCCGGCCTGGACCGCGAGCGCTTCGGAAAGCTTCTCCAGGTCGCCCTCGATCAACTCCAGCGCCCGGCGCAGCTGGAGCATGAGGCCGGTATCCATCGCATCCTGACTGGTCGCGCCCCAATGGAGGAATCCCGCCGCCGCCACGTCATCCGCCGCGACAAGCCTCGTGAGCTGCCCATGAAGGGGGAGGAAGGTGTTGCCTGCGTCGCGGGCATCGCGGCGGAGGGCGTCGATGTCGACCAGCCCGGCGTCGCACTTCGCGGCGATGGCCTCGGCGGCCCTCGCCGGGATGATTCCCGCCTTCGCCTCGGCGCGGGCAAGCGCCGCATCAAAATCGAGCATGCCCTGGACATGGGCGCGGTCGGAGAAGACGGAGTCCATGGCTTGCGACGTGAAGAGGGAATCGAGGAGACCGGGGGGCATGGACCCTCTCTTACGCCGTCATGCCGTGAGCTTCGGCGGTCCGTCGGAGGAGCTCCCTGAGGACCTCCAGCTCGTGAGCCCGGGGCGGCTCGGTCGTTCGGAGATCGTTGGCGAAGCGCACGTCCCAGCCGGTCCTCTCCCGGACCTGATCGGGTCTGACCCCCGGATGAAGGTCGGTCACCACGAGCTCCTTGGATTCGGGATCCGGGCGCAGGATGCCAAGATC
>DASWKZ010000124.1:0-5005 GCA_036396355.1 Alphaproteobacteria bacterium | reverse complement strand
GGAATCCCGGCGGAGAAGCTCATCGCCGTCGAGATCGACAAGGCGATGGCGGAGCACCTCCGGGCGACCTATCCCGACATCCGGGTGCTGGCCTGCTCGGCCTTCGATCTGGCCCGCGCCCTGCCGCCCGAGGTGCCGGGCCATGTGGGATCGATCGTCTGCGGCATCCCCATTGGCCTTCTCCCCGTCGCCCGCCAGCGGGAGCTCGCCGAGACCATGATGTCGCTGCTGCGCCCCGGCGGGCAGATCCTCGCTTACGCCCACCGCCTGACCTCGCCCATCAGCGCCGGCGGCACGCGCCTTGCGGGCCGGCGGCTGGCCTTCACCCTCGGCAATCTGCCGCCGGCCTCGGTCTGGGACTACGAGCCCGTCGCCGAGGGATAGCTACCCGCGCGCGCCAGAAGGGGCGGCCCCGGCCCGCGTGATTCGCGGGTCTGCGTCCGTGCTATAAGGTTGCATGTCCGATCCGTTCGATTTGTCCGAACCAGCGCCGAGCACCCCGTCTCCCGCGTCGCCGTTCCCCGCCCGCGAGGCGCCCTACCTCGCCCCGCTCAACGCCGAGCAGCGCGCCGCGGTGGAGGCGCTGGACGGGCCGGTGCTGGTGCTGGCCGGCGCCGGCACCGGCAAGACCCGGGTGCTGGTCACCCGCCTCGCCCACATCCTTGCCACCCGGCGCGCCTTCCCCGGCCAGATCCTCGCCGTCACCTTCACCAACAAGGCCGCCCGCGAGATGCTGGAGCGCGTCGCCGCGCTGATCGGCGGCGGCGCCGAGGGGTTGTGGCTCGGCACCTTCCATCGCGTGTGCCTGCGCATCCTGCGCCGCCACGCCGAGCTCGTCGGCCTCAGGCCCGGCTTCACCATCCTCGATACCGACGACCAGCTGCGGTTGCTCAAGCAGGTGCTGGAGGCGGAGAATATCGACGACAAGAAGTCGCCGCCGCGCGCGCTGCTCGCCGTCATCCAGCGCTGGAAGGACCGCGGGCTCGGCCCCGACCGCGTGACCGCCGCCGAGGCGGGGGAGTTCGCCGGGGGCCGGGCGGTCGCGCTCTACCGCCGCTACCAGGAGCGGCTCGCGGCGCTCAATGCCTGCGACTTCGGCGATCTGTTGCTCCATTGCCTGACGCTGTTCGCGGCGCACCCGGACGTGCTCGCCGACTATCAGCGGCGCTTCAGGTACATCCTGGTCGACGAGTACCAGGATACCAACGTCGCCCAATACCTGTGGCTGCGGCTGCTGGCCCGGGGCAGCGGCAACGTCTGCTGCGTCGGCGACGACGACCAGTCGATCTACGGCTGGCGCGGCGCCGAGGTCGGCAACATCCTGCGCTTCGAGAAGGACTTCCCCGGGGCGCGGGTGATCCGCCTCGAGCGCAACTACCGCTCGACCCCCCAGATCCTGGCCGCCGCCTCGGGGCTGATCGCCCATAACGAGGGTCGCCTCGGCAAGACCCTGTGGACCGAGGGCGCCGACGGCGATCCGGTGCGCGTCACCGGCGTGTGGGACGGCGAGACCGAGGCCCGGCTCGTGGCCGAGGAGGTGGAGGCCCTGCAGCGCGCGGGCACCAGGCTCGACGGGATCGCCGTGCTGGTGCGCGCCGGCGCCCAGACCCGCGCCTTCGAGGAACGCTTCATCGCCTGCGGCATCCCCTACCGCGTGATCGGCGGCCCCCGCTTCTACGAGCGCGCCGAGATTCGCGACGCGGTGGCCTATCTGCGCCTCGTCGCCGAGGCCGCCGACGACCTCGCCTTCGAGCGCATCGCCAACGTGCCGCGCCGCGGCATCGGCGAAGCCACCCTGCAGGCCATCCACGTGCTGGCCAAGGCCGAGGGCACGGCGCTGACCACCGCGGCGGCGGCGCTGATCGGCACCGACGAGCTCCGGCCCCGGGCGCGCAACGCGCTGGCCGGGCTGCTGGAATCCCTGGCCCGCTGGCGGGCGCTGGCCGGCGAGCTCGCGCCCGCCGAGCTCGCCCGGCGCGTGATCGACGAATCGGGCTACGCCGGGATGTGGCGCGCCGACCGCGCCCCCGACGCGCCCGGGCGGCTCGAGAACCTGAAGGAGCTGGTCCTGGCCTTGGCCGAGTTCGAGAGCCTGGAATCCTTCCTCGAGCACGTGGCCCTGGTGACCGACCACGACCAGACCGCGGCCGGCGACATGGTCAACGTCATGACGCTGCACGCCGCCAAGGGGCTCGAGTTCGACGCCGTGTTCCTGCCGGGCTGGGAGGAGGGGCTGTTCCCCCACCAGCGGACGCTCGACGAGAACGGCGCCGCCGGCCTCGAGGAGGAGCGCCGCCTCGCCTATGTGGGCCTCACCCGGGCGCGCCGGCGCGCCCATGTGAGCTTCGCCGCCAACCGCCGTCTGTTCAACCTGTGGCAGACCGCGATCCCGTCGCGCTTCGTGGACGAGCTTCCCGGCGAGCACGTCGCCGTCGACGCGGCGCCGGGCCTGCATCACCCCGGAGTGCCGGCGGCGCGGGGCGGCGTCGCCGAGGACGCCTGGCCCGCCCCCGCCTTCCCCCGGCGCCTGCGCGCGCGCCGGGCGCCCCCCGCCGCGGAGGCCGCGCCGGGCGGCGACGGGGCCGATTCCGGCATCGCGCAGGGGGCGCGCGTGTTCCATCAGAAGTTCGGCTACGGCCGCGTGCTCGCGGTCGACGGCAACAAGCTCGAGATCGCCTTCGACAAGGCCGGCACCAAGCGGGTGATGGCGAGCTTCGTCGCGCCGGCCTAGGTCTACGGTCGGGATCATGACGAGCGACGAGCCCGCGCCGCGCCTCTGGCGCATCCGTCTGTCGGCGCCGGAGGGCGCGGCGGAAATCCTGGAGGAGGCGCTTTCGGGGTTCGCCGTGTCGCTCGCGCGCTTCGAGGAGGCGCCGGAGGGCGTCGGAGCGGACCCGGCGCCGCTCTGGCGCGCCGAGGCGCTGTGCGCCGGGCGCCCGCGGCGGGGCGAGGTCGCGGCAGCCCTGGCCGGCGCGGCGGCGCGCGCCGGGATTGCCGCGCCCGAATTCCGCATCGAGCGCGTCCCCGACCGCGACTGGCTGGCCCTCAACCGCCGACAGTTCCCGCCGGTGGCGGCGGGGCGGTTCTTCATCCATGGGTCGCATTACGACGGAGCGCCGCCCGCCGGTGCCACCGTCCTCCGGCTCGACGCGGGCCCGGCCTTCGGCTCCGGCACCCACGAGACGACGCGGGGCTGCCTCCTCGCCATCGACGAGGTCCTGCGCGCGCGCCCCGTCGCGGGCGCCCTCGATCTCGGCTGCGGCTCGGGGATCCTGGCGCTGGCGATCGCCGCCGCGGCCGGCGCGCCGGTGCTGGCCTCGGACAACGATCCCATGGCGGTGGCGACGGCGCGCGCCAACGCCGCGGCCAACGGCCTCGGTCACCTGGTGACGGTGGTGGAAGGGGAGGGGATGGGGGGAGAGGAGATCGCGCGGCGGGCGCCGTTCGACCTCGTCGTCGCCAACATCCTGGCCGGGCCGCTGATCGCGCTGGCCCCGGATCTGGCCCGGGCGCTCGCCCCGGACGGCCGCCTGATCCTGTCCGGGCTGATCGACGGGCAGGAGCGGTCGGTGGGGGCGGCCTATGCCCGCGAGGGGCTCTCGCGGCTCGGGTCCGTCGCCCTCGGCGGTTGGAGCACTTTGCTCCTCGGCCGCCGGGGCGACGGGTCGGCGGCTTAGCGCTCGGCCTCGTCGGCGAGGATGCCGGCCTTGATGGCGGCGTAGCGGGTCACCCCCATGCGGTCGATGCCGAGGGCGGCGAGCTGCGGGGCGTCCAGCAGCACCAGCTCCTCGATGATGGCCTGGGCGCGGAACGCCTGGGCGACCGCCCGGGGGAAGCCCGCCAGCGCGGCGAGGAACCGGGTGACGGCCCGCGCCTCGCGCTGGAAGGGCAGGTCGGCGATGCCGTGGGTCAGGATGGAATGGTCGGTCATGGGACTCGTCTCCTTGGGACTGATACGGTTACTGGGTCACGTCCATTTCTTCATGCGGGCGCGCGGGCGCGGGTCTGCGGCATCTCCATGCTCGCCCGCCCTGTCGTTGCGCCTGTTCTTGTGATGGCCGATTCTTGTGATGGCCGATGGGACCGGACCACCTCCGGACCACCATCGTCGGCTAAACCGAATATGGGGCAAACGCGCCCCGATGACCTCCGCCGAATCGCCAGATAAGCCATGCGAAAATCGCATGGCTCTTGCCATATTTCTTTCACTTTCAGAACGTTGGATCGCGGGATTGAGCCTGTCCGTGATCCCCGGTCGCGGGGCCTCCCCCGGGTCGGCCGGGACCCCCCTCAGGATCCGGAATTGGCCTTCTTGTGGGCGACCTTGAACAGCCCCGCGGTCGCCGCCGCCACCCCGGAGATTTCGTCGCGATGGAGGCCGAGGCCGGCGAGCTCCCGGTCGGTCATCTGCTGGAGACTCTGCGCCAGCCCCGCGCTCAGCGCCGCCTCGTCGAGATGGTCCATGGTTTCCGAGATCGCGTGGGGCAGCTTGTGGACGAAGAACTCGATCACGTCCGTCATCAGCTGCGCTTCTTCCTCATAGGGGATGTGCCTGGGTTGGTCGGCCATGGGATCCTCCTCGCCGTCGGGACCGGTCCGCCGGGCAGGGGACCGTTATATCCTTGAATTTAATATGGGCATGATCGCGGCCGGCGTCCATGCCTCCCCGGCTTTCCGCCTTGTGCATCGGTGCCGCCCTCACTAGCTTCGTGACGGAATCTCGTGGCGCGGGGATATGATTTCGGTGGCTGCCGGCACTGTGAAATACGGAGGCGACGCGGCGCTGGATCGGCTGCTTGCGCGGGCCGGCAAGGGCGCCGGCGTGCGCCTGGCGACCGCGCGGGCGGTGCGGGGGCTCATCCGTGGCGTGCTCGCCGCGCCCGAGGGGCGCGACCCCGAGGCCTGGATGGCGCTGGTCGCCGACCGGCCCCCCGGGGCGCTGAGGGCGCAGCTCGCCGCGCTCAAGGCGCGCATGGCGGGGGCACCCGCGCGTCCCGGACTGGCG
>DASWKZ010000123.1:0-13016 GCA_036396355.1 Alphaproteobacteria bacterium | reverse complement strand
TGCTTCGGGGACGGGGCCGACTTCGCCCAGCTTGTGAAGCACTACGCGGCGGAGAACACGGTAAACGCCGCGCGCCGCTACTCGCCGCCGCATGTGGTACGGGTAGAGAAGTTGGTAGTAAGCGGACGGCCAGCGCGACGGCACGTCTCAACGTCCTATGTCGAACGCCAGAATTTGAGCCTTCGGATGCAACAGCGCCGGTTTACCCGCCTGACCAATGGCTTCTCCAAGAAGCTGGAAAACCACAAGGCGGCGGTGAGCCTGTACGTCGCCCACTACAACCTGTGCCGTGTCCATGAGGCCCTGCGGGTCACGCCCGCCATGGCCCTAGGCGTCACGGATCACATTTGGAGCATTGGGGAATTGATCGAAGCGGCTACCATGGGCGGAGCGCCCGAGCCCGAAGGACGGCGCGTTGGTGGCTTCCGGGTAATTGATGGAGGTGCGCCGTGAGAGCCATGATCACGAAAAACGGGCCGCCTCTTAGGCGGCCCGCCATGTGGCGTAGAGCGTTCTTAGAAACCACGCTCTTCATAGCTGAACATCTCAACCCTCCGTATTGGGGGCGTTTGGCCCCTATCAACTATGTGGTCTCTTCATACAAGTCAAGCGTCATTACGAAAATTCGCGTCCGTGGAGTCGCTCCACTGACAGGGGAAAGCGCTTCCATTGTGCCAGGTTGTAATATTATTTCATCATCGCCATGATCCCCGATCATTAGCTTCACGGCGCAGTCGTTCATGACATTAAACACCTCCATGGTAAAATTTTCGGTAACACGGCGGGGGGTAAATCCGCATTCCTCACCCCGTTTACCCCATATCCAATATTTCGCAAGATATGATCCAGTTCCATAGGGTCCAATGCTAGTCTCAATGGGTTTGCTATATCCACCTTTTGGGATAGGTTCTGGGCCAGCTTGCAATTTGCTGGCACCATTTATGGCAATGATCTGAACTTCGCCAAGCAAATTAGGTGGCTTTTCAAATTCATCAGGACGAATTTCCACGTTTCCCTTATCTAAATATTCTACATCTAGCAGATTCTTGATTTCATACTTGATTTCAACTTCAATTCTGAATGCGTCTATATCTTTTCGATACTCACGAATTTCCCAAGTGCGGCGGCCTTCTGTTGCAAACCCACCGAATCTACGTAGTTCGTGTTTCGCGTAATCGCGCAATGCGGCTGGCGCGCTTGTCCCATAGAATGCAATAACACGCTCATCGAATGTAGCACTATCAGCACTAAAAGGCGCAGTATATATCATAACTGCTATGCCAACTATAGAAAAGAAAACTATATCTTGAACCCATGATGCATAAAACGCAATTTCTATTTCGCTTTTGGCAGCAGCAATCTTTTCGAAATAGTACCAGGTGGCACCTGCGGTTAACAGATACGCAATCCCAGCTGCGCACAAAACGATTCTGGTTCTCCGCTCGCCCAAGCGCATCTTGAATCGGTTCCAGCGAACGTCCATCTTCCCGCTCCATGGTCGTCCATTGACATCAGATGGATTGTCTCAGGCTTCGGGGGCAGACTGAAGGGGAATCGAATGCCTCTTCTTGTAACTGTCCTAATCTGAAATCCGAGTGTCCGAATTAGGACAGCACCCCGGACGGGGCCACCTTGGCGGGGGGCATGGATTGCAGTAAGATGACACCCGCAAGACTGGTCCCGTGCCTTGCGAGCCGGGCACGTGGTGTGGGGGTGGCCCGGCCGGCCTTTGGCACGCACCCGTCCTTCGGGCAAAGGAGGTGCGCATGGCCTTGGAAGACCTCATCGAGAAGCTCAAATCCGAACATGCCGGCCTGGAAAGCGCGATCCAGAGCGAAATGGCCCGGCCTCTTCCCAATTCCGAGGTCCTTGCCGAACTGAAACGGCAGAAGCTCCGAATCAAGGACGAACTGATGCGCCTGGACGCACCGTCGTCCTGACGCCTGTCCCCGCGTGACACGCCCTCCGCCGGGGCGCGTTCGCGCCATGGCTCCCTAGAGTTGGCCCTCGCGGTCGGGGGTGTTCCCCCAATCCGTCGCCGGCGTCTCGTCCCCCTCGTGGGGCACGTCGCCGGGCGACCCGGTGTCCGGTTCCGCGGGCATCGCCGGGTCGGACCCGGCCGGAAAGGATGGTGCCTCGGCAGGCGCCGGCGCCTGCATCGCGGCGGCGGCCTCGGCGTCCGCCGTTGCCTTGGCGGCTTCGCGCTCGTGCCGCCCGGATTCCTTGGCGGCCCGCGCCTCGGCGCGGGATTTGCGCCGGCGCGCGAGCTGGACGGCGGCCAGCAGGTCCTCGTAGGAGCACATGCCGATGTCCACCGGGTCCACCGGCTTGATGTTGGCGCCCTTCCAATGGGTGCGCTCGCGGACCGCGGTGATGGTGCTCTTGGTGGTGCCCACCAGCTTGCTGATCTGCGCGTCGGACAGCTCCGGGTAGTGGCGCAGCAGCCAGGCGATGGCATCGGGACGTTCCTGGCGCTTGGCGATGGGGGTGTAGCGCGGTCCCTTGGTCTTCGGGCTGGGGCGGGGAGTCTTGGCCTCGGCCATCCGGAGGTGCGCCGCGGAATCCTTTTCGCAGCGCTCGATCTCTTCGCGGGTGAGCTGGCCGTTGGCGATGGGGTCGAGCCCGACGATTCCCACCGCGACCTCCTCGTCGGCGATCGCCTGGACCTCCAGCGGGTGCAGCCCGCAGAACTCGGCGATCTGGCGGAACGTCAGCGCCGTGTTCTCCACCAGCCAGACGGCGGTCGCCTTGGGCATCAGGGGAAGAACCATGTTCCCTCCTTCAGGATGTGTTGGCCCGGACCCCTGGGTTTGGGGGTCCGGGCCGGGTGCCCCGCCCGGGGGCGGTGGCAAAGCTGCTGCGGACATCATATAGTCAGGAGCCGCCGGCGATAAACCACAAACCGTCGGGCCGCGGCGTGGCGCGAGGGCCAGGGCGATGGACGAGGACGAGGCGAGGCCAAGGAAACCGCCGAGAATCGAGCCCCTCGTCCTCGATCGGCTGTCCATCGAGGAGCTCGAGGCCTATATCGGGGACCTCCGCGCGGAGATCGCCCGGGCCGAGGCCGACATCGCCCGCAAGCAGGGGGTGCGGGCCGGCGCCGAGGCCCTGTTCAAGAAGTAGGGCCGGGCGGGCCGGGGGCCGCTTGCCCGCCGTCGGTTTCACGAAAAAAATTGTGTTTTGTTAACTTCCCGTTAACCACGGGGCGGTAGATTGCCCCTAGGCAATTCCCTGTCATGGGGTTGTCCATTGGACGTCCTGTCCAATCCTTTTGACGCCTCCCTGTTAAACTTGCCGCCCCCTCGGGGGCGGCATTTTCTTCGGGCGTCCACCGGCCGGTGCGGGGGCGGTGGAGCCCGCGGCCGCGCCGCCCCGGCCGGCAATGTTTGCTTTGACTCGATTCGGTGCGGGGGATAATGTTGCCCCGTACGCGCAAGTTTAACAGGGAGAGTCTACAGTCCGGGCTCAATAAAAGATGAGCCGCCCCGGGGGGAATCGCGGGGCGGCTCTTCCTGTGTTGGGTCGTGAACGGCGGCGCGCCTTGGTCAGGCGGCGGTGCCCTGGACGATCTTGCGGGGCTTTTCGGTCCGGATCTCGATGGAGCGCGGCTTGGCCTCCTCCGGGACCACCCGCTCCAGATCCACGTGCAGGAGCCCGTTGACGAGGCTGGCGCCGCTCACCTGCACGGCGTCGGCGAGGGCGAAGCTCAGGCGGAAGGCCCGTCCGGCGATGCCGCGGTGGAGATAGCGCGCCTCCGCCTCCTTTTCGCCGTTGATCTTGCCCGAGATCAGCAGCGTGTTCTCCCTGACGGAGACGTCGAGATCCTCCTCGCCGAAGCCGGCCACCGCCACCGAGATGCGATAGGCGTTCTCGCCCGTCTTCTCGATGTTGTAGGGGGGGTAGGCCACTTCGGCATGGGGCGCGAGCGCGGTCTCCATCAGGCGGCCGAGCCGGTCGAAGCCGATCGTGGAACGGAACAGGGGGGAAAAGTCGAAGCCGGTCATGTCCATATCCTCCTTGAGAAGCAATACGGCTGTGTGTGCTCGCCCCATGGCCCGCCGATCGGCCGGGCCGGGGCATCACTCGCGGCCCCGAGGGCGCCGCGCGTCATAGGATTTAGGGGCGGTCCGCGCCGATTCAAGCCCCCTCGGCCCCGGATCGGGGCCGGCGCCCGAACGGCAAAGGGCCGGTCCCCGGGACCGGCCCCGATCACGCCTCGGCCATGGGTTACTTCAGGCCGATGCCTTGGAACCGCTTGTTGAACTTGGCCAGTTGGCCGCCCGAATCGACCAGCCTGTGCACCCCGGTCCAGGCCGGGTGGGACTTGGAATCGATGTCGAGCTTGAGCGTGTCCCCGGGCTTGCCCCAGGTCGAGCGCGTCCGGTAGGTGGTGCCGTCGGTCATCACCACCGTGATGTCGTGGTAGTCGGGATGGATGTCCTTCTTCATGGCCCTGCTCCGGCGATCCTCGGCCGCGCGCTCGCGGAAAGACGGCCTCTATATCCAAAGCCGCCACCGATTGCAAGGGGGCGATGCAATTCAATTTGGCCCAAACTGGAAATAACGGCCCGCAAGTTTGCTATCGAGGTTCGTAGTCGGGTATAAGCTTCAGCCTTGACGGGAATTCTTAACGGACGATGGAGAAACGATTAAATGTCCGGGAAGAAACGGCTCCTTGTATTGATTGCCGGTATCGCCCTTGGCGGCTGTGCGGGCAGTATAAAATCCGATGTTACCCGTTTTCACGACCTTGGCGCCGAGACGCCCAGGGGAACGTTCGCGATCGTGGCTCATCCCGATCAGCGCGACAGCCTTGAGTTCAAGAACTATTCCCGGATGCTTGCCGGACAGATCGTCCGTCATAATCTCGTCGAGGTGGAGGATCCGGCCAACGCGGATTACGTCGTCAAGTTTCGCTACGGCATGGGAGCGGGTGAGAGCACGGTCGTGAGCTCGCCGGTGTACGGGCAGACCGGTGCCGTCTATACGGGCCCCGGCCAGATCCAGCCCACTTACGGAATCGTTGGAACCTCCACTTCGACGGTCACCACCTACACCAGACACGCGGAAATCGACATGTTCCGGCGCTCCCAGGTCGGAGACCCCAAAAAGGTTCACGAAACGAAGATCGTCAGCCGGGGCCCCACCGACGCATTGACTCAAGTCTTGCCCTATATGCTGGAGGCGGCGTTCAAGACCTTTCCGGGCAGGAGCGGGGAGACCGAATCGGTCGTTGTCGAGATGAGGCCCGACTAATGTTTGCGGCCTGCTGATTCTTGCGTTCTCAGAGATGATTCGTCCCTCGAAGCGGTCTCCACTCACGCGCGAAAGGTCGATGAACTCCAACCGCGCGCCGTGGGGCAGGCGTGACCCATCCGCCGCCATCCCAGGACCATGAGCGCCGAAGCCGCCACACGGGCCGAAGTCCACGACGAGGCCGAACGCGCCAAGGGCAACATCGCCGCCCTCGGCCGGCTGTGGCGGTTCGTGGCGCCCTACCGCCTCGCGGTCCTGGGCGCCGTGGCGGCGCTGGTCCTCGCCGCGGGCACGGTGCTGGCGGTGGGCTTGGGGCTGCGCACCCTGGTGGACCAGGGCTTTTCCGCCGGCAGCGCCGCCATCCTCGATCGCGCGCTGTTCGGCCTGCTGGTGGTGATCGTGCTGCTGACCTTCGCCACCTATGCCCGCTATTCGCTGGTTTCCTGGCTGGGCGAGCGCGTGGTGGCCGACCTCCGCAAGCGGGTCTTCGCCCACGTGCTCCGCCTCGATCCCGCCTTCTTCGAGACCACCCGCACCGGCGAGGTGCTGTCGCGGATCACCACCGACACCACCCTGCTGCAGGTGGTGATCGGCTCCCAGGCCTCGGTCGCCATGCGCAACGCCCTGCTGCTGATCGGCGGGCTGATGATGCTGGCGGTGACCAGCCCCAAGCTCATGCTCATGGTGGTGCTGTTCGTGCCGGCGGTGGTGGCGCCCATCGTCCTCATCGGGCGCCGGGTCCGGCGCCTGTCGCGGACCAGCCAGGATCGGGTCGCCGACGTGGGCGCTCATGTGGAGGAGAGCCTGAACGCGGCGCGGACCATCCAGGCCTTCTGCCACGAGGACTACGACCGGGATCAGTTCGCGGCGCGGGTGGAGAACGCCTTCGGGGCCGCCATCCGCCGGGTGCGGGCGCGGGCGGCGCTGACCGCCATCGTCATCCTGCTGGTATTCGGCGGCGTCGGCACCATCCTGTGGGTGGGCGGACACGACGCGCTGGCCGGGCGCATCACCGTGGGCGATCTCTCCGCCTTCGTGTTCTACTCGGTGGTTGTGGCGGGCGCCACCGGCGCCATCAGCGAGGTGGTCGGCGACCTGCAGCGGGCGGCGGGCGCGACGGAGCGGTTGACCGAGCTGTTGGCGACGTCGCCCGAGATCACTGCGCCCGCGAACCCCAGGCCGCTGCCGGCACCGCCGCGCGGCGAGGTCGCCTTCGAGGGGGTCGATTTCTGCTACCCTGCCCGGCCCGGACACAGGGCGCTCGCCGGATTCGACCTCCGCGTCCGGCCCGGGGAGCGGCTGGCGCTGGTCGGGCCCTCGGGGGCCGGCAAGACCACCGTGTTCCAGCTTCTCCTCCGGTTCTACGATCCCCAGGACGGCCGGGTCACCTTCGACGGCGTCGACATCCGCGAGGTCGATCCCCGCGAGTTGCGCGCGCGCATCGGCCTGGTGGCGCAGGACCCGGTGATCTTCTCCGCCAGCGGTACCGAGAACATCCGCTACGGCAGGCCCGAGGCCGGCGACGCCGAGGTCCGGGCCGCGGCGGACGCGGCCGCCGCCAGCGAGTTCCTCGACCAGCTCCCCCGCGGCTTCGAGACCTATCTCGGCGAGAAGGGGGTGCGGCTCTCGGGCGGGCAGCGCCAGCGCATCGCCATCGCCCGGGCCATCCTGCGCGATCCCGCGCTGCTCCTGCTGGACGAGGCCACCAGCGCGCTCGACGCCGAGAACGAGCGCCTGGTCCAGGAGGCGCTGGGACGGCTCATGCGCGGGCGCACCACCATCGTCATCGCCCACCGGCTCGCCACCGTGCTCGAGGCCGACCGCATCGTGGTGATGGACGCGGGCCGGATCGTGGCCGAGGGCACCCACGCCCAGCTGATGGCCCGCGGTGGCCTCTATGCGCGCCTCGCCGCGCTCCAGTTCGATACCAGCCGCGCCGCCGCCGGCGACGAGGTCCCTATCGTTCGGTGAGCTTGAACTCGATGCGACGGTTGCGCTGGAAGGCGGCCTCGCCGGTGCCGGGATCGATCGGCTGATACGGCCCGAATCCGGCGGCGGCGAGGCGTTTGGGCGGGACCCCCTGATCGGTCAGCTCGCGCACCACCGAGAGCGCCCGGGCGGTCGACAGCTCCCAGTTGGACGGGAACTCCGCCGTGGCGATGGGCCGGATGTCGGTGTGGCCGTCCACCCGCAGGATCCAGTCGATGTCGTCGGGGATGCGGGGGGAGATTTCCAGCAGGGTCTTGGCGAGGCGCCGGATCTGCTCCCGCCCGGCATCGTTGAGAGAGGCCTCACCCGTCTTGAACAGGACTTCCGATTGGAACACGAACCGGTCGCCGACGATGCGGATGTCGGGGCGGTCGCCCAGCACCTCGCGCAGGCGCCCGAAGAACTCCGAGCGGTAACGCGCCAGCTCCTCCACCTTGCTGACCAGGGCGAGGTTGAGGCGCCGGCCGAGATTGGCGATGGTCGTCCTCTGCTTCTCGACCTTGGCCTCGGAGGCCTCCAGCGCCTTGGCGATCCGCGCGAGCTGGGCGCGCAGGGCCTCGATCTGGTTCGATAGGCGCTCGACCTGCGATTGGCGCGCGGCGGCGATGCGCTTCTCCTCGCCGAGGGCATCCTCGCGCTCGGCCAGCCGGCGCGTGAGCTCTTCGATCCGGATGTCGCGTGCCTCGAGCTCCTTCTGGGCGAGGACCGTGCGCTCGCGCTCGTCGGCGAGCCGTGCCTCCAGGGCCTTGGTCCGGTCGCGCAGCGCGCCGGTCTCCTTCTCCGCCGCCTCGAGGCCCTCGGCAAGCGAGCCGACCCGCTCCTCTAGCTCCCGGCGCAGTTTGCGTAGCGCCTCGATGTCGGCGTTCAGGCTGGCGATCTCCAGCAGCTTGAGGCGCACGGTCTCGCGGCCCACCTCGACCTCCTTGCGCGCCTCCTCGAGCTGCCGGGCAAGGCGCTCGGCGTCGGCCTCGGCCCGGTCCGCCCGCGCCGCCAGCTCGGCGGCCCGCGCGCTCAAGGCGTCGCGCTCGCCGGTGGAGGCCTGGAGCTGGGCCGAGAGCTCGGCCACCGAGGACCGGAGCTCGTCGCTGGCACGCCGCTCGAGGGACAGCATGTCGGCCAGCTCCGCCACTTGGGCCTCGAGCCGCCGGAGCGCCTGGTCGCGCCCGGCGAGGAGATCGCTGAGGAAGAACTGGGCCAGCACGAAGACGGTGAGCAGGAAGATGATCACCATCAGCAGGGCCGCCAGGGCGTCGACGAATCCCGGCCAGATGTCGGCGGTGGCGGCGGGGCGCCTGCGGGCGAGGCCGGCCATGGCGGCCCCTCAGGATCCGGCCCTGCTGGCGGTCCTGTCGGCGCCGGCGCCCGCGGCGACGGTGCGGGCGAGCATCTTGATCTCGGCGCGCAGCTCCTCCACCGCCTGGGACCGGCCCGAGGCGTTCTCCTCCAGGAGCCGCGCCAGATAGACCTCGATGTTGCGGATATGGCCGCGGGTGGCATCGTCGATGGCCTCGCCGCCGCGCTCCACCAGTCGGGTGAGGCCCGAGAGCAGTGGCTTGAGCTCCATCTGGCTCTCGGCCAGCTTGACGAGGAGGCCCTGCTCCGCGCGCATCTGGTCGGTCAGGGCCGAGAGCTTGCCCGCGACCTGGGTGATGGCGGCGTTGGTGGCGATGCGGCTCTCTTCGCCGCGGCCGAGGGTCCGCTGCAGGGATTCCAGGCCCTCGGCCGTCTGCTCCAGCAATGCCTGCACGTAGTCGGGGATGGCGCCGTCGCCGACGGCACCGGCGGCCGGGCCCGTGAGCCGGGTCTGTCCCGACAGCCACTCCTCGAGGTCGTTGTAGAAGCGGTTCTGCGCTTGGCCCGACTGCAGGTCGAGGAAGCCCAGCACGAGCGAGCCGCCGAGGCCGAACAGCGACGAGGAGAACGCCGTCCCCATGCCCGAGAGCGGCGCCGCCAGGCCCTCCTTGAGGTTGGCGAACACCTCGGCCATGTCGCCGACGCCGACGTTGATGTTGCGGATCACGCCGGACACCGAGTCGATGGTGAGGAGAAGGCCCCAGAACGTGCCGAGCAGCCCCAGGAAGATCAGGAGCCCGATGAGATAGCGGGCCAGGGCGCGCGATTCGTCGAGCCGCGAGGCGATCGAATCGAGCAGCGAGCGCATGGAGCTGGCCGACAGCTGCATGGAGCCGCGGCGGTCGGCCAGCAGCGTCGCCATCGGCGCCAGCAGCCGCGGCTGGGGCAGGTCGGGATTCCCGCCGGGGCGCTCGCGGGCGTCGCGCGCGCGGCGGAACGCGGCGATCCAGGCCGCCTCGTGCCGAAGGAGGAAGACCTGGCGGAAGCAGTAGAGGATGCCGAGAGCGAGTACCCCGAGGATGAGGCCGTTGAGTGCGGCGTTGTGCAGGAAGGCGCGGCTGAGAGTGCCGGCGAGGGCGGCGCCGGCGGTGGCGACCAGGATCACGAAGATCGCCATCCGCGTGAGGTAGGGCTCGAATCTGAACATCGCGGTCCCGCCGGGTTGTCCTCGCCTCAGCCGCCGCGGTGAGCCGCCACGGGATGGGCTGCCTGGGTACCGGTCCGGCGTCGGATCATCGCGACACGACCGACAGGTCCACCCGGTCCGCGGGGCCTCCGGGGGTGCCGCTCCCCAACGCCCGCACGTCGATGCGGGTCGGCTTCACCCCCTCCTTGATGAGGAAGGAGCGGACGGCGAGCGCGCGGCTCAGGGACAGCCGTCGGGCGCGCGATTCCCCGTCCTTGCCGGCCGCTGCGTAGGCCTTGAGCTCCAGCCTCAGCACCGGGTCGCGGGTCAGCGCGAGGGCCGCCGCCTTGAGGGTGCTCCCCGCCGCCGCGGGCAGCGCCGCCGAGGCGGGCTCGAACATGATGCTGCGCGTGCTTCCCGCCGCCAGGCCGCCGGGGCTTGGCGGCGGCGGGGGGAGGGCGGCGGTCCGGGATTCACTGCCGGCGGATGGCACGTCCCCGGGTGTGGGCTTGCGGTCGACCCCGGTGCGGGGCGCGGCGCTCACCGGGGGAAGCGGCGGCGGAGCCGGGACCGCCCGCGACGGGCTCGGGGATGGCGGGGGAGTCGCGGAAGGCGTGCCGGATGCCATCGCGTCCGGCGGCGGCGGGGGTGGCGGCGGCATCGTCGGACGCGGCACCGAGGCCGAGGGCGGTGACGCCGGCCGCGACTTGGGCCGCGCCGTGGGGGCGGGCGCCGCGCGGCGGGACGAGACGGCCGCGGGATCGGACCCCTCGGGCCGCGCCGCCGGCGGCCGGCGGGCTGGCGTCGACTTGGCCCGTGGCGGGCGCAGGCGGGGGGCGGCGAGCCTCGTTCCCGGCGGATTGAGGACCACGCGCTCGCCCGGCTGCCGGGAGGTCCCCGGGAACAGCAGCGGCCGCCGCCCGGGCTCCGTCGGGCGGCCGGCCTCCTTGAGCACCGAAAGGTCGACGATGACGCGCCCACCGCCGGGCCCGCCCACGATCACCGTGTCCTGCTGGGCCCGCGCCGAATCCGGCGGCAGCGCGGCCCACAGGCATGCCGCCGCCAGCGCCACCCGGGCGAGGCGCGCCCTCCGGTCCGCATGCCTTGTCGCCATCATCGTCGCGGCGCCTTCCGTTCCTGGGGTCCTAATGCCTTGAGAGACAGGGATTTTCGCGGACGCCGCCGGCGCGTCCGCCCGCCGGCCACAATAAACCAACGCCGCCCCGGCGAACAACAGCCTTGGTGCCCGGCCCCCGCTCAGGTCCGGGCCGGGACCACGCCCGCGAGGATCGCCAGCACCGTCCCGTGGAGGTGCGCGTTGGCGGCGAGCACCGATCCGGTCTCCAGCATGCGGCCCCCGCCCCCGGTTTCGGTGACGAAGCCGCCGGCCTCGCGGACCAGGAGGATGCCGGCGGCGATGTCCCAGCGGCTGAGGCCGTCCTCCCAGAAGGCGTCGTAGCGGCCGGCGGCGACGTAGGCGAGGTCGAGGGCGGCGGCCCCGAAGCGCCTGAGGCCCGAGACCCGGGCCATGAGGGCCTCGGTCTCGGCGAGGTGGCGATGCGGATCGGTCCGCCCGAAGGTCGGCAGGCCGGACGCGACCAGCGCCGTGCTCAGATCGCGCCGCCCCGACACCCTGAGCCGGCGGTCGTTGAGGAAGGCCCCCTGGCCCTTCTCGGCCCAGTAGGAATCGTCGTGGACGGGGTCGTAGACCAGCCCGCAGAGGATGCCGCCGGCCCCGTCCAGGGACTCGACGGCGATGGAGATGCAGAAATGGGGCACCCCGTGGAGGAAGTTGGTGGTGCCGTCGAGCGGGTCCACTACCCAGCGCAGGCTCCCGTCGCCGGCCGCGGCCTCGCCCGATTCCTCCATCAGGAGCCCGAAATCGGGCCGTCCCTTGGCGAGCTCCTGGGCCAGGATGCGCTCGGCCTTGAGGTCGGCGACGGACACGAAGTCGGCGGGGCCCTTGGTGGAAACCTGGAGCTGCTCGACCTCGCCGAAGTCCCGGATCAGCGCCCGGCCGGCCTTGCGGGCGGCGCGCTCCATGACGTTGACGAGGGCGGACTTGACGGCCATGGGACGCGTCAGTCCCTGGCCCGTTCCACGTAGCTCCCGTCGGCGGTGGCGACGACGATGCGCATGCCGGTCTCGATGTGGGGCGGCACCATGGTGCGCACGCCGTTGGCGAGGCGCGCGGGCTTGTAGCTGGAGGCGGCGGTCTGTCCCTTCACCACCGGATCGGCCTCGACGACCTCGACCACGACGTGCTCGGGCAGCTCGACGCGGATGGGATCGCCCTCGTGGCTCTCCACCGTCACCTCCATGCCGTCCTGGAGGAACGGCGCCTGGTCGTCGCCGATCAGGTCCTCGGACAGGGTGATCTGCTCGTAGGTCTCGGAATCCATGAAGGTGTACTGCTCGCCGTCCTTGTAGAGGAACTGGTAGGCTTTCTGGTCGAGGCGCACGCGCTCCACCGTCTCCGAGGAGCGGAAGCGCTCGTTGAGCTTGGTGCCGTCGCGGATGTCCTTGAGCTCGACCTGCAGATAGGCGCCGCCCTTGCCGGGCTGGGTGTGCATGGTCTTCACCGCCCGCCACAGGCGGCCTTGATGCTCGATGACATTGCCGGGGCGGATGGCATTGCCGTTGATCTTCATGCGGGGGAGCGTCCGGATCGCTGGGCTGAGGGCTGAAAGGGGCCGGTTTTCGGCGGCGCGGACCCTATCAGCTTGGTCAGCGGGAGTAAACGGCGGCGGCGGATAGGCCGCGCCGGGCCTTCAGGGAACGCTGCGGTCGACCTGCGGCGGCGGCGCCTCGCCGGAAAGCCCCTCGGCCAGGCCGCTCACCGGCTCGGGCTTGAGGCCGAGGCGCCGGCAGATGCCGAGGATCAGGTCCGGCCGGTTCAGGGTGTAGAAATGGAACTCGTCCACCCCCTCGGCCTGGAGCGCCCGGCACTGCTCGGTGGCCACCATGGCGGCGACCAGCTTGCGGGTGGCGGGGTCGGCGTCGAGCCCGTCGAAGAGCTGGTGCATCCAGCCCGGGATGGCGGCGCCGCACATGCCGCTGAAGCGCTGCACCTGGGCGAAATTGGTGACCGGCAGGATGCCGGGGACCAACGGCGCGGCGATGCCGGCGCGGGCCGTCCGGTCGCGGAAGCGCAGGAAGGTCGCGGTGTCGAAGAAGAACTGGGTGAGGGCGCGCACCGCGCCGACGTCGAGCTTGCGCTTGAGATAGTCGAGGTCGGCTTCCGGGCTCGCCGCCTTGGGGTGGGTCTCGGGGTACGCGGCGACGCTCACCT
>DASWKZ010000122.1:0-2500 GCA_036396355.1 Alphaproteobacteria bacterium | reverse complement strand
ACCCTACCAACAAGCTAATCCGACGCGGGCCCGTCCAATGGCGATGAATCTTTCCCCCGAAGGGCGTATCCGGTATTAGCCGCAGTTTCCCGCGGTTATTCCGAACCACTGGGTAGGTTCCCACGCGTTACTCACCCGTGCGCCACTTTCCACCGGGCCGAAGCCCGGCTTCACGTTCGACTTGCATGTGTTAGGCCTGCCGCCAGCGTTCGTTCTGAGCCAGGATCAAACTCTCATGTTGATGAGTTCGGTCGTCCTGGCACGCACACAAGGCCAAAGCTCACAACTTCCGGCCGTCGCCCCCCGGATTGGGGATGCGCCGGCCCGACGAGGTCATGTGCTTTGGGATACATGCGCACCAGTGCGCCGCGATCGGCACACCGCCGCCCACGCATCCCTTCCCATTCACTATTTCAAACAACACCCAGGCCTTGCCCCGCACGCGGAGCCCACGACATTTTTCCGTCCCGGCGGGACGGCGACGAATCTTTGAGCGACCAAGACGTTGGCCGGCCGTAGACCCGTGATGTCAGGTTTTTCAGCCTGCCCCCGCGGCGGCGACTCGTTCACCGCAGGGGATCGCCCTTATATGCGTCCGGCCGGAGCGTTGTCAACTGCCGCCCGCGACCGCTGGCGACCGCTTATCGACGGCCCGGCACGGGCTGTGCCGGCGCCAGGCCCGGGCGGGTGCCAAACCCGGAGTTGCCGGAGGTCCCCGCGAGAACTTGCCTAAATGTAGTGGCTTGAGCTCGGAATTCAAGTCCCGGTTGTCTAAAGCCTGACCAGTGCGCCCGGTCGGTGGCAAATCGGACCTCGTACCCCGCCTTCCCCACCGTCCAGGGCCGCGCCAACGCGGGCTTGGAGGCGGCGCCCCGGCGCGTGTAGGGTTGGCGCCGCACAGCAGGGAGGCGTCCATGGCGGGGCGAATCGGGGTCGAGCGCGACGGCGTCGTCGCCACGGTGGTGATCGACCAGCCGGCGCGGCGCAATGCCATGTCGCAGGCGATGTGGCGTGCGCTCGCGGTCGCGGTCACCGGGCTGTCCGGCGACGGTGCGCTGCGCTGCGTGGTGCTGCGCGGCGCCGGCGAGGAGGCGTTCTCGGCCGGCGCCGACATCAGCGAGTTCGAGCAGATCCGGGGCGATGCCGAGGCGGCGCGCGCCTACTCGCGCCTGGTCGGCCCGGCGATGGCCGCGGTCGCGGCCTGCGCGCACCCGGTGATTGCCCAGATCCACGGCGTCTGCATCGGCGGCGGGCTTGAGCTCGCCACCTGCGCCGACCTGCGCGTCTGCGGCGCCTCCAGCACCTTCGCGGTGCCCAGCGCGCGCCTCGGCCTGGTGCTCGGCTTCGAGGAGCTCGAGCGCATGGTCAGCCTGGTCGGCCCCGCGAATACCAAGGAGATCCTGTTCGAGGTCGCCCGCCTCGATGCCGCCCATGCGCTGCGCATCGGCCTGGTCAACCGGGTGGTCGAGGATGGCGAGGTGGCGCGGAACGTGGCCGAGACGGCGGCGCGGATCGCCGCCCTCGCCCCCCTCACCCACCGCTGGCACAAGCAGGCGCTGGCCCGCCTCGAGGCCGCCGGCCCGCTCGAGGCGATTGACGACGAGGCCCGCGACGGCGCGTTCGCGCTGTTCGACAGCGAGGACTTCCGCGAGGGCTGCCGCGCCTTCCTCGACAAGCGCCGGCCAGCGTTCCGGGGGCGGTGATGGACGGCGCCAAGGGCGCGGCGCCGGGGCCGCTCGCCGGCATGCGGGTGCTCGAGCTCGCCCACGTCATGGCCGGGCCGTTCTGCGGCATGCAGCTCGCCGACCTCGGCGCCGACGTGGTCAAGATCGAGAAGCTGCAGGGCGGCGACGACATCCGCCGCTCGGTGCCGCCGTGGTACAACGGCGAGCCGTCGACCTTCCTTGCCGTCAACCGCAACAAGCGGGGAATCTGCATCGACCTCAAGTCGGCGCGCGGCAAGGAGCTGTTCCTCAAGCTGGTCGAGCGCGCCGACGTGGTGCTCGAGAACATGCGCCCGGGCGCCATGGCCAAGCTCGGCCTCGGCTACGATCAGCTGCGCACGCGCAACCCCGGCCTGATCTACGCCGCGTTGTCGGGCTTCGGCCAGACCGGGCCCTATGCCCACCGGCGCGGCTTCGACCTGATCGCGCAAGCGATGAGCGGGCTGATGTCGCTGACCGGCAGCGTCGGCGGCGAGCCGGTCAAGGTCGGGGTGCCGATCTGCGACCTCAACGCCGGCATGTTCACCGCGCTTGGCATCCTCGCCGCGTACGTCCACAAGCAGCGCACCGGCGAGGGCCAGATGGTCGACACCTCGCTGCTCGAGGCCGGCATCGCCTACACGCCGTGGGAGAGTGCGATCTACTGGGCCGACGGCACGGTGCCGGTGCCGTTCGGCACCGCCCACCGCATCAGCGCCCCCTACCAGGCGTATCGGACCGCCGACGGCTGGCTGGTGATCGGCGCCGCCAACCAGAAGATCTGGGTCAGGATGTGC
>DASWKZ010000121.1:0-2660 GCA_036396355.1 Alphaproteobacteria bacterium | reverse complement strand
CCGGGACGCCGGTCCGGCTCCTGTTCTCCGCCCACGGCCTGCCCGAGCGCGTCGTCGCCGGCGGCGATCCCTACCGGTGGCAGGTCGAGCGGACCGTGGCCGCGGTGAGCGCGGCGCTGCGACGCGCCGGCGCGATCGGGGGGGACACCGGGGTGGAGACGGTCACCTGCTACCAGAGCCGCGTCGGGCCGCTCGCCTGGATCGGCCCCGCCACCGACGCCGAGGTCGCGCGCGCGGCGCGCGCCGGCGCCGCCATCGTGGTGGCGCCCATCGCCTTCGTCTCGGAGCACTCCGAGACCCTGGTGGAGCTCGACATCGAGGGCCGCGCGCTCGCCGGGCGGGAGGGCGCCGCCTGCTACGTCCGCGTGCCGGCCCTCGGCACCAGCCCGTCCTTCATCGAGGGCCTGGCGCGCCTGGTCGAGGCGGCACTCGCCCGCCGCGATGCCGGTGTGGTCGCGGGCGGCGTCGGCGCGCGCCTGTGCCCGGCGTCCCTGCGGCAGTGCCCCTGCGCGGCGTCCGCGCCGCCGGGCGGATCCGTGCCTGAACCGGAGAGGAGGGAGCCGTGGCCGAATTCCTGATCGCCTACAGCCCGTGGATCAAGGCCCTGCATATCGTCGCGGTGATCGCGTGGATGGCGGGGCTGCTCTACCTGCCCCGCCTGTTCGTCTACCATGCCGAGGCGCCGGCGGGCTCGGACCGCGCCGGGATGCTCAAGCTCATGGAGCGCCGGCTCCTTCGCGGCATCATGAACCCGGCGATGATCGCCGTGCTCGTCCTCGGCGGGCTGCTGATGGCGACCCCTGGGGTGGCCGGCGCCGGCTGGCTCCACGCCAAGCTCGCGCTGGTGGCGCTGCTCGCCGCCTTCCACATGGCGCTGGCGGCGTGGCGCAAGGGTTTCGAGCGCGACGCCAACCGGAGGCCGGCCGCGTTCTACCGCGCGGTCAACGAAGTCCCGACGGTCCTCATGATCGCCATCGTCATCCTCGCCGTGGTCCGGCCGTTCTAGGCCGAATCGCCGAGGCCGCGAATTCGCCGTTTGACTTGCCCGGCGCTTTTCGGTAAAGGGATCAAATCCGTCCTGTGCGCGGCCGCGCCCGGTCCTCATTCAGCAAAACCGCCCGATTTCCATAACAATCCCAGAACAGGGCGGAAACGGTCCCTCGGTCCGGCCGGGCCCGACTCCCGCAGAACGCCGCGCCAGATTCCTCCCATCCGGACAAGACTCGCGTTTCCACCATGAATCTCCAGGAACTCAAGCAGAAGTCGCCGGCCGATCTCCTGGCTTTCGCCGAGGAGCTCGCCATCGAGAACGCCTCGGTCCTGCGCAAGCAGGACATGATGTTCGCCATCCTCAAGTCGCTCGCCGACAACGACACGCCGATCACCGGCGAGGGCGTCCTCGAGATCCTCCAGGACGGGTTCGGCTTCCTGCGCGCGCCCGAGGCCAACTACCTGCCGGGGCCCGACGACATCTACGTCTCGCCGTCGCAGGTCCGGCGCTTCAGCCTGCGCACCGGGGACACCGTCGAGGGCCAGATCCGCGCGCCCAAGGACGGCGAGCGCTACTTCGCGCTCTTGAAGGTCAACAAGATCAATTTCGGCGACCCCGACCAGGTCCGCCACCGCATCAACTTCGACAACCTGACGCCGCTCTATCCCGACGAGCGGTTCAAGATGGAGATGGAAGACCCGACCGTGAAGGACCTCACCCCGCGGGTGATCGACCTGATCGCGCCCCAGGGCAAGGGCCAGCGCGGCCTCATCGTGGCGCCGCCGCGCACCGGCAAGACCATGATGCTCCAGAACATCGCCCACGCGGTCGCCAAGAACCACCCGGACTGCTACCTCATCGTGCTGTTGATCGACGAGCGCCCCGAGGAGGTCACCGACATGGCGCGCACGGTGAACGGCGAGGTGGTGAGCTCCACCTTCGACGAGCCCGCCGCCCGCCACGTGCAGGTCGCCGAGATGGTGATCGAGAAGGCCAAGCGCCTGGTGGAGCACAAGCGCGACGTGGTGATCCTGCTGGATTCCATCACCCGCCTCGCGCGCGCCTACAACACGGTGGTGCCGTCCTCGGGCAAGGTGCTGACCGGCGGCGTCGACGCCAACGCGCTCCAGCGCCCCAAGCGCTTCTTCGGCGCCGCGCGCAACATCGAGGAGGGCGGCTCGCTCACCATCATCGCCACCGCGCTGATCGACACCGGCTCGCGCATGGACGAGGTCATCTTCGAGGAGTTCAAGGGCACCGGCAACTCCGAGATCATCCTCGACCGCAAGCTGTCGGACAAGCGCACCTTCCCGGCCATCGACATCACCCGCTCCGGTACCCGCAAGGAGGAGCTGCTGGTGGACCAGGGGACGCTCTCGAAGATGTGGGTGCTCAGGCGCATCCTCATGCCCATGGGCGTCACCGACGCCATGGAGTTCCTGCTGGACAAGCTGCGCACGTCCAAGACCAACGCCGAATTCTTCCAGGCCATGAACCAGTAGCGGGAGCGGCGGCGCGATACGGCCGACCGTCCGCTCGTCACCCTCTTTCGCAATGGCCTAGCCACAACCCCTTTCGTCATGCCCCGCTTGTCGTGCGTAGGCACGCTTCGCGTGACGCGGGGCATCCAGCTCACACCAGCCGGTCGTGGAGATCTCTCCAGTCCGGG
>DASWKZ010000120.1:0-8026 GCA_036396355.1 Alphaproteobacteria bacterium | reverse complement strand
GTGCCGACCAGGTCCTCGGGCCGCTGGAGGCGGGGAATTGCGGCGGTCTCCGCCATCTTGCGCTCCCGGTTCCGCCAGTGGGAGTCCGGCATCCTGGCGGCGATGGTTTCGCTCCTGGTGAGGCCGGGGCAGACCGCGTTGACGCGGATGCCGTCCTTGCCGAGGTCGTGGCTGAGCGAGCGCGTGAAGCCGACCACGCCGGCCTTGGAGGTGGTGTAGTGCAACCGGCCGGTGGTGCCGGTGAGCCAGGTCGAGGAGGAGACGTTGACGATCTTGCCGTAGCCTTGCGCCTTCATGGCGGGATAGGCCACCTTGCAGCAGTTGTACATGCCCTTGAGGTTGACGGCCATCAGCCGGTCCCACTCGTCCTCGGGGATGGTCGTCCAATCGTCGCGCTTGGGGATGGCGGCATAGAGCGCGGCGTTGTTGACGAGGCCGTCGATGCGCCCGTAGCGCGCGAGCGCCGCCCCGGCCATGGCCTCGCAGGCCTCCATGCGGGAGACGTCCGTTTCCGCGAAGACCGCGTCGCCGCCCGCCTGGGCAATGACGGAGGCGAGGCGCTCGCCCGCCTCCGCCTCGATATCGGCGATGACGACATTGGCGCCCACCTCGCCCAGCGCCCTGGAATAGACCTTGCCGATGCCGACGGCGCCGCCGGTGACGATGACCGTGCGGCCCGCGAGATCGAAGAGCGACTTGGCCGAGAACGTCTCCGTCATGAATGCCTCCGTCGGGCTTCCGCGGCTTGCCACGCGCGGCTTCAGCCCAGCGTGGGATCGAGAATCACCTTGCCGGGGACCGCGCCGGCCTCGACCAGGCGGTGGGCCTCCCGGATGCGGCTGAGCGGGAACACCTTCGCGATGTTGACCCTGATCTTGCCCCGGGCGCCGGCATCCAGGGCTTGCCTCACGTTCTCCATGGTGGAGCCGGCGCTGCCCTTGATGGTGATCTTCGAATCGTAGAGCTTGAAGCAGTCGAGCGGCACGATGGGGCCGCCATGGGCCCCGGCCGTGACCAGGCGTCCGCCATGTGCGAGCGCCGCGAGCGCCTTGGGGAAGGTCCTGGGATTGGCGATGTTGTCGTAGACCAGGTTGACGCCCTTGCCGCCGGTGATCTCCATCACCCGTTCCGCCAGGTCCTCCTCGCCGTAGTTCACGGCGAAATCGGCGCCGAGGTCGAGGCCGATCTGGGCCCGATCCGCGGCGCCGGCGGCGGCGATGACCCGGGCGCCGGCCATCCTGGCGATCTGGACGCCGACGCTGCCGAGGCCCCCCGAGCAGCCCATCACCAGCACCCATTCGCCCTTCTTGAGCCCGCCCATGGTGAACATGAGGTGGAAGGCGGTGGGGCCGTGGCGGATCACCACCGAGGCCTCGTGGAAGTCGAGGTTGTCGGGGATCGGCACGCAAGTCTCGGCGTGGGCCTTCACCAGCTCGGCATCCCCGCCCCAGCGGTTGACGCCGAGCATCCCCGATTCTCCCGGCCCGGGCCGGGACAGGACCGAGACGCGCGTCCCGATGGTCGGCATGCGCACGCCCTCGACCGGCTCGCCCTGGGCGACGACCTCACCGGACGGGTCCACGCCGAGCACCAGGGGCAGGACCGGGTTGCGCTGCATCTGCGTGCCGGCGCGGACGCCGCAATTGAGCACGCGGTTCACGGTGGTCGCGTGCACCCGGACGATGACCTGCCCGGGGCCGGGAACCGGGTCCGGCACGTCCTCGTAGCCGAGCACCTCCGGCGGGCCGAACTCGTGAAGGACCGCTGCCTTCATGGGCGCGCCCTATTTGGGGTCGGTGAAGCTGGTGCGGAGGGTGCCGAGGTCGCCGATGGTGGTGACGATCTCATCGCCGGCCTTGAGGAAAACGCCGCGCCCCTTGCCGACGCCGTGGGGCGTTCCGGTGGAGATCACGTCGCCCGGCGCGAGGGTGAGGTGCTCGCTGAGATAGGCGACCTGCTCCTCGATCCGCCACCACATGTCGCCCGAATTGCCGTCCTGCATCTGGTCTCCGTTGACCCAGAGCCGGATGGGCTGGTCGTAGATATCCTCGATGCATTCCTTGGGGGTGATCCACGGGCCCATGGGCGCGGACCCGTCGAAGTTCTTGCGGCGGAAGCGATCGCGCCGGAACTGGTCGTCGCGGGGCGACTTCACCTCGTCCGGGCGCGGGCCCCGGATCGACATGTCGTTCATGATGGTGTAGCCGGCCACGTAGTCGAAGGCGTCCTCCTTGCTGACGCAATAGGCGGGCTTGCCGATGACCAGGGCCACCTCGGATTCCCAGTCGATCGCGGAGGAAGTCCGCGGCAGATGGATCACCGCGCCATCCCCGACGACGGTCTGGCGCGGCGTCTTCTGGAAGAAGACGGGCGCGCTCTCCTCCTTGGGCGGCATCGGCCTGTCGTTGCCCATCTCCTGGCGGTGGAGGAGGTAGTTGGAGGCGATGCAGAAGATGGTGCTGGGATACAGAAGGGGCGCCATCAGGCTGACCGAGTCGCGCGGCATCAAGGCATTGCCGTGCTTGCCGCCGGCGACCTCGCCGGCGAGCCCGCCGAGCCAGGCGTCGGCCGCGGCCCAGTCCTCGAGAATTGTCAGCGTCGAGGTGACGTCCACCCTGGGGGCGGGAATCTTCCCGAGATCGACGACGCTGTCGTCGACCAGGATCCCGGGCCGTGCCTTGCCGCCTTCGCCCTCGAAGTTCAAAAGCCGGAATTCCGCGCTCATGTCCCCTCCCGTGTCGTGGGCGGTGATGGTTATCGTGGGATCGCTCAGCCCCAGGGCCCGAAAAAGGGCTCGCCCATGTAGGTGTCGCTCGTCGCCTCCAGGGTTTCGGGCCATTCCCCCGGCGTGACCTTGCGGCGCAGGTGGGCCGGGCGGGGCATTCCGTTCCAGCCGATCTGCTCCATGTAGTGATAGAGCTGGATCGCGTGGCCGTCCGGATCGCGCACGAAGGCGTGGTAGTCGATCCCGGGGAACAGCGCGAGCGGCAGCTCGAAGACCTCGCAGCCCTTTTCCTTCAGGAATTGGCGGGCATCGCGGAGCTGACGGTAGTTGGCGAGCTGCAGGCCGATGGAGAAGTTGGTGGTGTGGCTCGAGAGGCCCAGCTCCTCGCGAAGGGCGAGCGGATAGAGCCCGACCGCGTGGTGCTCGGTGTTGGCGCGCAGGAACACGCAGCGGTGTCCTTCGTAGGTCACCTCCTCGGTCGTGGTGAATCCCAGCATCTCCGTGTAGAAGCGCACGGCCGCGGCGATATCGCGGACGAAAAGTCGCACCGGGCCGAACCGGACGATCTTGAACGGGCGCGGCAGCAGGATCCCGTCCACGTCGTACCGGGCCTCCGGCTTGTCCCGGTGGCGATAGCCGGAGGCGAGGTCGATCCCGCGGGCCAGGGCGTCCTGGACCTCCTGGTACTCGGAAACCTGGGGCAGGTCCGGCGCCACGCGGAAGGCGCGATCATGCATCTCCCACGGCTTCGAGTGGCCGTCCCAGCCGATCTGCTCGATGCCGTAATAGAGCTCGTTGACGTTGCCGTCGGGATCGGCGATGTAGGTGTGCCAGTTGGATCCCGGCATGTCGCGTCCCGACCGAACGATCGGCACCTGCCGGGCGCCGAACCATTTGATGGCGTCCCCGATCTGTCCGAGGCTTCCGCACTGCCAGGTGATCTGATTCGTGGTGACCCCTTCGGGCCAGCGTCCCGGCGGATCCAGGGTCTCGCGCAGGCTCCGGTTGAACAGCACCATGGCGTGGTGGTCCGAGCCGTAGCGCGTGAACACGCCGATGGGCGGACCCTGGACCTTCTTCCTCTGCTCCTCGTTCAGGCGGTCGGAATTGTCCCGGATGTCGGAGATATCGAAGCCCAGGAGATCGGTGTAGAAACGCACGCCCTCCTCGATCCTGTGGAGGTTGAATCCGAAATGGCCGAGCCGGACGATGCGGAACGGCCGGTCGAGCGCCACGCCGCCCACGGGAAACCCGCCGACGACGATGGGCCGTGCGTAGAAACCCTCGAATCCCGTCGCACTCAATGCCGTCCTCCCCTGGTCCCGGGCCGCGGGGGCGCGCCGGTGTCCGCGATATCCGCCGCGCCAATCGGGCCCCTTGGGGCGCAGGTTGATATCGCGCCAAACCCCCTCCCTGTCAACCGGCGGCGCCCGGTGCGGTTGGCGGGTCCGAGTTCGAAAAATCGGTGCAACGGTTGCCACCGGCCCGCGAGGTGGGGAAAATGCGTCAAGCGGCGCGAGGTCGCCTCCCGCGAGGCGGCGCCGTGCCAGACGGGAGACTTCATCGGGGGAGAGCATGATGAGATCTGGACTCTGGCTTGCCGGCGCGGCCGGCCTGGCGATGATCGCGGCGGGACCGGATTCCGTCCGGGCGCAGGATTCGGTCGCCGGATTCTATCGGGGAAAGCACGTCGAGCTGATCATCGGGTACCCGCCGGGCGGGGGGTACGACGCCTACGGCCGCGCGGTTTCGCGCCATATCGGGCGGCATATCCCCGGCAAACCGACGATCGTCGTCAAGAACATGCCGGGCGCCGGCAGCCTCAAGGCCGCCAATTTCATCTACAACGTGGCGCCCAAGGACGGCAGCGCCTTCGGCATCTTCGCCGGCGGCATCGTCATCGATTCGCTGATCGGCGGCAGGCAGACCGAATTCGACGGTCGCAAGTTCACCTGGCTCGGCAGCGCCCACGAATCCACCAGCGCGTGCTACGCCTGGCATACCACGGACTTCATGTCTCTGAAGGACGTCATGGAGCGGCCGCTCATCGTGGGGGCATCCTCGGGGGGCTCGTCCACCTATGCCTGGCCGCTCGCCATGAACAACGTGCTCGGCACCCAGTTCAAGATCGTCGGCGGTTATCCGGGCTCCAAGGCGATCATCCTCGCCATGGAGCGGGGCGAGGTGCAGGGCCTTTGCGGATATTTCCTGTCGTCGATCCGTTCGGTGCGGCCCGACTGGATTCCCGGGAAGAAGGTCAGGATCCTGGTCATCGAGGCGGTCCGCCGGCATCCCGATCTCCCGGACATCCCGACGGTCATGGAGTACGCCAAGACGGAGGACGACAAGCAGGTGTTGAACATCCTCTTCGGATGGCAGGTCATGGGCCGGCCCTTCGCCGCGCCGCCGGGCATCCCCGCCGAGCGCGCGGATGCCCTGAGGAAGGCGTTCCGGGATACCATGCAGGACAAGCAATTCCTCGCCGAGGCGGAGAAGATGCGCATCGAGATCGAGCCGCGCACGGCGGAGCAGGTGCAGGAATACCTGAACGAGGCGTGGCGGACGCCGGAGGAGCTGGTGCGCAAGGTCTACGTGGCGCTGGGACGCGACAAGGGGGAGAAGAAGAAGAAATAGCCGCCCGTCAGCCGACGGGCCGCTCGCCCTTGATGGTGAGCCGCTTCATGAGCCGCGTCTCGTGGTCCGGGAAGGTCCGTCGGGCATGGGCCAGGCAGCGGTTGTCCCAGATCAGCACGTCCCCCCTGCGCCAACGGTGCTCGTAGACGAAGGCGGGGTTCTCCATGTGCCCGTAGAGGGATTCGAGAAGGGCGCGGCTCTCCTCGGAGGCCATGCCGACGATCTCCTGGGTCATGAGGCGGTTGACGTAGAGCGCTTTGCGTCCGGTGACCGGGTGAACGCGCACGATCGGATGCGTGCAATGCGCCACGCCATCCCAATTGGCCTTACGCGCGGCGTTCTCCTCGGCCCGGGTACTGTCGTAGGTGAAGGCGTGAAGGGCCTGGCGGCCGTCGATGCGGGCCTTCACGTGGTCGGGCAGCGTCTCGTAGGCGGTATACATGTTGGCGAACGCCGTCTCGCCGCCGCTCCGCGTCACCTCGACGGCGTAGAGCATGGTGGCGGCGAGGGGCTCCTCGACATAGATGCCGTCGGAGTGGAATTCGATCTCCCCTTCGGCGAGATTGCCGATATACGCGCCGTTCTCCTTCAGGTTGGTGACCCACATGATGTAGGCATTGCGGCCCGGCGGCGGCGCCACCCTTTCCGCGAACCGCGACCACGGGGCCACCTCGCCGAAGTGGGACCCGAAAGCGACCTGCTCGTCCTCGGTGATCCGCTGGTCGCGGAGGACCACCAGGCCGTGGCGGTGCCAGGCCGAAAGAATCCCTTCGATATCGTCGCGGGGGATGCCGGCGGCGATGTCGACGCCGGCGACCTCGGCGCCCAGCGCGGCGGAGAGAGGCGTGACGGTGATGCTCATGGCGGTCCCTCGTCGCGGGACATCATACCGCGGTGCCGCCGGGGCCTCCAGACGGGAGGCGGGAGATCCGCCGATCAGCCGCGGTCCCCCCCGGCCTGGGTGCCGCGGGTCAGAAAGGCCGGCACGTGGCTGCCGAGACCGACCACCTCGTCGTCCCCGCCGCCCGCCTCCCGCTTCCCCCTGGCATGTTCGGATTTGGGGCGGGACGTCCGGGTGCCTTGCTTGCCGGGGTCCGGGCGCCCGTGGGCGGGCTTGGGCGCTTTCGGGGCCGCGGCCCTTCCCGCCGGGCCTCCCGCGGCCTCCGGGGTTCGGCCGCGCTTGGGGCGGCGCCGGCCGCGCCCGCGTCCGGCGCCGTGCTCGGGGCGGTCCTCCGATGCGGGGGCATGGTCTTCGGGTTCCGGGATCCCCGCGGCCTCGAGGATGGGAATGCGCTTGCCGAGGAGCTTCTCGATGGCGGACACGTATTTGGCATCGGCCCGGGTCGCCAGCGTGATGGCACGGCCGCGCGCGCCGGCGCGGCCGGTGCGGCCGATGCGATGCACATAGTCCTCGGCGTGGAACGGGACATCGAAATTGATCACGTGGCTCATCCCCACGATATCGAGCCCGCGCCCGGCCACGTCGGTGGCGACCAGATAGGTGATCCGGTCGGCCTTGAAGGCCTTGAGGGTCTCGGTCCGGGCCGCCTGGGCCATGTCGCCATGCAGGGCGGCGGCGGAGAACCCGTGGCGCTTGAGGGACTTCGCCAGAACGTCCACGTCCCGCTTGCGGTTGCAGAATATGAGCGCGTTCTTGAAATCTTCCGCCCCGAGGACGGTCCGGAGCGCGGCCCGCTTCTCGAAGTCCCCGGCGGCGCAGCGCACCAGGAAGTGGTCGACGGTCTCCGCCGCCGTTATCGTGGGCGAAACCGATATCTCCTTGGGATTCATCAGGAACGAATCCGACAGCCGCTTCACTTCCGGCGGGAAGGTCGCGGAGAAGAACAGCGTCTGGCGAATCTTCGGGAGGAACGAGACGATGCGCTCCACGTCGGGGATGAAACCCATGTCGAGCATGCGGTCGGCCTCGTCGATGACGAGGATCTTCACGTCCGAGAGCAGGATGCCGCCGCGCTCGAAATGATCGATCAGCCGACCGGGCGTCGCGATGAGGACGTCGACGCCGCGGTCGAGCTTCTCCCCCTGGGGCCCGAGGGACTCCCCGCCGATCAGCAACGCCATGGCGAGCTTGTGATATTTGCCGTAGACCTTGAAGTTCTCCGCGATCTGGGCGGCGAGCTCCCGGGTGGGCGTCAGGATCAGCGACCGCGGCATCCGCGCCCGCGCCCGCCCCTGGGCCAGGATGTCGATCATCGGCAGGGTAAAGCCCGCGGTCTTGCCGGTCCCCGTCTGGGCGCAGCCGAGGATATCGCGGCCCATGAGCACGTGGGGAATGGCCTGGACCTGGATCGGGGTCGGCTTGGTGTAGCCCGCGTCGGCGACGGCCCGGAGGACGTCGCGGGACAAGCCTAGCTGATCGAAGGTCGGGGCGTCGGAATCGGGGTTAGGAAACAAGCTGACCGTAGGATGATGAGGGTCCGTCAGGAAATCACCGCTTCCATATGGGCCCGCACGCTCCCACAGTCAACCGGGGGCGCGAGGAACCCGTATATCGAGGCGCCACGGGACCGCGGCCGCCCCCGCCTATTTTTTCGAGGATTTGTCATATTTATCGCGGTTTCCCTTGGTTCTGGACCGCCTCATCCGGTCGCGATCGCGATCCCGATCCTCATAGCGGCGCTCGCCGCGGGGCGGGAACAGATCCAT
>DASWKZ010000119.1:0-10182 GCA_036396355.1 Alphaproteobacteria bacterium | reverse complement strand
GGGCAGTGGAGTAGCCGGAACCGCCGCCAGCGCGGCACCCGTGGCCAGGGCCAAGGCATATCTCGGAATCCTCATGGACGCCTCCATACGGACATATGTGCCCCATTAGACAACATCGCGCGTTCCGGTGCATCCGGATCGCGGGGAGGAACCTGCGCGCGGCGTGCTTTTCTCCGCCCATGCGCCCAAAGCCTATGATTCTCAAGCCTTGGCGCCGTTCATGCCCGGTTCAGGCGGAAGCTGCGATCCTCCGCGCAACGAAACAACCAATGGAGAGCGTCATGAACGCAAAACGAGCAACATGGCCGCGGCGCGCGGCGATGCTCGGCGCGCTCGCCGGGTTCGCGGTGCTGCTGTCCGGCTGTCACCTCCATGGTCGTCACGGCGGCCACCGCTACCGAGACCGAAACCGCGACCGCCGGTATTACCGCGACCGCGATTACCGGCGTCATCGCGACCGCGACTACCGCGACCGCTGGTAGCCGCCGGCGCGCGCCCTGCCGCCGCGGCCTGAGCCGTCAGGCCGCGGCGGTGCCGGCGGTGGCCTCCTCGAGGGCACGGCGGAGCCTGGGCGCGAGATCGCGGACATGGGGCTCGCCCAGGATCTGGGTGTGCCTGCCGGCGACGGGAAAGACGGCGAGGCGGCCTTCCATCAGCCGCGCCCAGATGCCCTGGGCGTCCGGGTGCAGGGACGGCGGCAGGGCGGTCCTGAACAGCACTCCGGGCCCGTCATAGGCGCCGGGCACGTAGCGGCGCACGATCACCCGGCAGACCGCGAGCACCAGGGGCGCTTCGAGGAGGCGCCCGGCGGCGTGGGCCTCCCGCGCCGCCTCCAGCGGCGACTTGACGGCGGCGGCGTGGAGACGGCGCCGAACCAGCCTGGACAAGGCGCGGACGCGGCTGCCGACATAGGCGGCCTTGCCGCGCGCATCGAGCGCCGCCAGCCTCTCGAGATGGATGCGGATCTGGACGGGGACCGGCACGGTCTTGCCGGTCCTCAGGCGGGTGTCCAGGAGCGCCAGGAGCGCCACCGGCTCCCCCGCCCGGCGCAACTGGCACGCCATCTCGTAGGCGACGACGCCACCGAAGGAATAGCCGCCGATGGCATAGGGGCCATGGGGCCGGACCCGGCGGATGGCGGCGACATAGGTCTCGGCGATCTCCTCGACGGTCTTGGGCAGGGGGCCCCTGCCGTAGGCCCAGGGCGGCTGCAGGGCGTAGAAGGGCTGGTCGTCCCCCAGCAGCCGCGCCAGATGCCGGAAGCCGATGACGTGGCCGTCGCCGGCATGGACGCAGAAGAAGGGCGGCCGGGTGCCGCCGGGCTTGAGCGCCACCAGGGGCCCACCCGGTGCGTCGCCCTCGATGCGCCGCGCCATCTCGGCGACGGTGCCGGCCTCGAACAGGGCCGAGGGCGGCAGCGGCGCGCCGAGCTCGCGCTCGATGCGCAGGAACAGCTCGATGGCCCGCAGCGAATCGCCGCCGAGAAGAAAAAAGTTGTCGTTGAGGCCCACATGGGGAAGCCCCAGCGCCTCGGCCCACAATCCCTGCAGGCGCGCTTCCAGGGGTGTCGCGTCGCGGTCCGCCGGTGCGCCGCGCACGGGGCCCGCCTCCGGCGCGACACCGAGCGCCTCGGCCAGCCTGTAGCGCTGAATCTTGCCCGTGTCGGTCTTCGGGATCGCATCGACGAAGAAGAACCGCCTCGGCACCTTGAAGCCGGATAGGCGCCCGAGAAGGTACCGGCTCAGGTGCTCATCGGTCAGCCGGGCGCCCGTCTCCTGGACCACGGCGACGGCCACCTCCTCGCCGAGGGTGGCGTGGGGGATGGGGAACGTCGCGGCCTCGCGCACGCCCGGATGGGCCATGAGGGCGGTATCGACCTCGGCCGGGCTCACCTTCTCGCCCCCGCGGTTGATCATCTCCTTGATGCGGCCGGTCAGCATCAGATACCCGTCGGCGTCGAGGAATCCCTCGTCTCCGGTCCGGAACCAGCCGTCCACGAACGCCTCGGCGTTCAGATCGGGCGCGTTTTCGTAACCGTCGATCACCTGGGGCCCCCGCACCACGACCTCACCGTGCTCGCCATCGGGCAGGAAGCGGCCATCGAGCGAACGGATGCGGACCCCGGCGCCGGCAAAGCCGAGCCGGTCGATGGGACGCCCCACCGACTCCGGTTTGCGCGGGGCAAGGCCGGGATAGCTGAGGGCGATGCGGCCGGCCTCGGTGCAGCTATAGGACGTCGCGACCGGCGCCGCGAACAGACGCTCCAGGCCCTTGGCGATTTCAGGCTCCAGCGGGGCCGACGCCGTGCGGATGAGCCTCAGGCGGACACCTTGCAGATCATCGGGGTTCTGGAGCGCGTGCGCGTGGATCGCCCGGTGATGGGTGGGCCCGCCCACGTACCAGGTGACATCCTTCTCCCGGAGCAGCCGGAAGAACCGCGCGGCCTCGAGTGTCGGGAGGACGATGACACCGCCACCCGAAAAGAGCACGTCCGCGACATCGAAGAACGGGCCGGCATAATGGAGGGGCCGGATGGCCAGCCCCACGTCGCCGGGACACAGTTCAAGCGCCCTCATATCCAGGGTCGTATGCGCGACGATGTGCCGGTGCCGGTAGGGCACGATCTTGCTGTGCGCCGTGGTGCCCGAGGAGCCGAAGACGATCGCCGTGTCCTCGACCGAAGGCGGCTCCTCGGAAATGGTCAGCGGATCGGAAGGGGGCGCCCGATCCAGCGTCCGAGGGTCGATTCCCGGCAATGCGGAGGAGTCGATCACCGGGATGCCCAATGCTCCTGCCGCCGCGTCCGCCGCGTCTTGCAAATCCGGATCGAGAATCAGTCCGGCGGCCCGGCGGGCCCCGAGCCCGTCGATGAATTCCGACCGCGTAAAGGAGGGATTCAGGGGAACGGCAGTGGCGCCGTTCATCACCCCGAGGAGCAGGGCCGCCATCTCGGCGCCACCGGAATGAACGATGGCGATGCGACTGCCCTTCCCAAGTCCCGCGTGGCGCAATGCGTCGCGGATCCGGTCCATGGCCGCGACGAGGCTACGGTAGGTCAGGACGTAGCCGCCCTCGCCCATCACCGCCGGGGCCTCGGGCTGGACCTGACCCCAGCGGCGGACCGCATCACAGATGGTCTGGTCTTCGTGCTCCAACGCGAAAGGCGGCATGAGGGGCCTGTTCGGGAATCCGGGCGATGGGTGCCGTTATCATAGGTCAGCGGCGGCCCCTTGTCCGCCCCCGATCGGCGAGCGGGCCTCGCCTCAGGGCGCGTGAGCCCCGGCGCGCGCGAAGTCGCAGAAGCCGCCCATGAACTGAGCGAGACGCTGGCGCAGGGCATCGTCCGTCAAGCTGCCGTCCTCGGTGAACACGTCCCCGGCGCGCGAGACCATCAGCCGGCCCCCGAACCACGGCCGGGTGCCCAGCGTCCTCAGCACCGAAAGCCAGGCGTCCTGGGCGAGGATCGTGCCCAGCCCGCCCGGGGTCGCGCCCATCACCGCCACCGGCCTCTCCCCGAACACCCGGGGGATGTCGGCGGCCGGGCGCGTCAACCAGTCGATCGCGTTCTTGAAGGCGCCGGGGATGGAGTTGTTGTACTCCGGCGTCACCAGGAGGAGCCCGTCGGCGGCGGCGATGGCGCCTTTGAGCTCCTCGACCGGTTGCGGGATGCCCTCGGCCGCCTCCAGGTCGCCGTCATAGAGGGGAATGCCGCGGATGGTGCGCGCTTCGAGGGTGGCGCCCTCGGGCATGAGCCCGGCGGCGGCCTTCAGCAGGGCGGTGTTGTAGGAGCCCCGGCGCAGGCTCCCCGACAGTCCGACGATGGTGGTCATGTGATCCTCCCCTTTGGCGCGGCGCTCACGGCGCGAGCCCGCGCGCGGCCTCGACGGGGCTCAGGCCGTCGCGGTTGACGGCCTCGCCGATCGCCCGGAGCGCCCGCCAGCAAGGCGTGGCGTGATAGGGCTTCTCGCGCGCGGCGAAGTCCCCGTATTCGGCGACGAAGCAGGCGGCCCACACGGCCTCGCCGGCGACGTCGCCGACGGCGACGTCGCTCGCCCGGGCGCCGCCCTGGGCCATCACCGGCAGGGGGTGGTTGCAGTGCCAGCCCGGCCGCGCGAAACCCGGGCCGAGGCCATGGTAGCCGGCGCGGTCGTTCACGCAGGACATGGTGACCATCCTGGCCTCGCCGCAGCCCCAGCGGAACTCGACGGTGCCCCGGACGGGCCGGCGGGCGATGCCCTCGAGGCAGTGGTTGGCGTCGAACAGCGGGTGGGCGAGCGGTTTCCCATCGGGGGGGCGCGGCGCGGCGCCGGCGGCCGGAGCCCCCGCGATCACGAGGAACAGCACCGCGCTCAGGACGGGAGGACGAGGAAACATGCCCATGGGCCGATCTCCGCCGGGTCGCCGGCCGGTTGTCACCGGCCGGACCGGATACTCGGACAGCGACGGGGCATCGTAACACGGACCTTGCTAGCCCCCGTCCGGGAAGCCCGCCAGGGCGCGGACCTCGGCCGGGGTCGCGCCGGCGGCACGGAGCGCGCGGATGGCGCGGGCGTCGTCGCGCTTGGCGAGGCGGCGACCGGTTTCGTCGGCCACCAGCCCGTGGTGGTGGTATCGGGGCTCGGGCAGGCCCAGCAGCGCCTGGAGGAGCCGCTGCAGATGGGTCGCGGGAAAAAGATCCTCGCCGCGGGTCACCAGGGTCACCCCCTGGGCGGCGTCGTCCACCACCACCGCCAGGTGGTAGCCGGTCCCGATGTCCTTGCGCGCGATCACGGCGTCGCCGAACAGCCCGGGCGCGACCGCGATCTCCCCCCGCGCGCGATCGGTGAAGGAAAGCGGGCCCGCGGCCTCGGCGGCGCGCGCCCAGTCGAGGCGGAGCGCGCCGACCTCCCCCGCCGCCAGGCGCGCGGCGCGCTCCGGAATGCTCAGATGACGGCAGGTGCCGGGATAGAGCGGACCGTCGGGGCCCTGGGGGGCGGCGCCGGCGGCGGCGATCTCGGCGGCGATCTCCCGGCGCGTGCAGAAGCAGGGATAGAGGAGCCCCTGCGCCTCGAGCCGCGCCAGCGCCGCCCCGTAGGCCTCGCCGCGGTCGGACTGGCGCAGCACCGGCCCGTCCCAGGCGAGCCCCAGCCAGGCGAGGTCCTCGGTGATGGCCTCCTCGAATTCCGGCCGGCAGCGGGGCGCGTCGATGTCCTCGATGCGCAGCAGGAACCTCCCCCCGGCCGCGCGCGCGGCGCGCGCGGCGAACAGCGCCGCGTGGGCGTGGCCGAGATGGAGATGCCCCGTCGGCGACGGCGCGAAGCGGGTAACGGTCTCCTGGGTCGCCGGGGGCATGCGGGGGCGGGCTCCGGGATCGGGCGCCCCCGGGCGCGGGGGCGCGGCCATGATCGGGGCAAACCGCCGCCCGTGACAAGGCCTCCCCGGGGCATTTTCCCGCCGCGCCCGCCCGTGTTAAGCTTGGCCAAACGCCGGGCGGCCGGGGCTCGGCCGGCCCAACACGGGAGGACGAGATGGACATCGCCGTCGAACAGCGCTTCGAGGACAACTACGCCGAGGCCGCGGGCCTCCGGCTGCGCTACATCGAGCGGGGCAGCGGCCCGGCCGTGATCCTGTTCCACGGCGCCTCCCTCGGCTCCTCGGCCGACGTGTTCCGCCGCAACCTGGGGCCCCTGGCCGAGGCCGGCCTGCGCGCCATCGCCTTCGACTTCCCGGGCTTCGGGCTCAGCTCGTACTCCGAGGACGGCTCGGTGGCCCTCAAGAAGAAGGCGGCGCTCGGCCTCATGGACGCCCTCGGCCTCGACAAGGCGGCGCTGGTGGGCCACTCCCAGGCCGGCAACGTCGCCATCGGCCTGGCGCTGGAGCACCCGGAGCGCATCACCCACGTCGTGGTGCTCGGCACCGGCAGCCTGCTGCCGCCGCTGGAAGGCGGCGCCGGCAAGCGCGAGGAGGCCGTCCTGCAGCGCATGGACTCGCGCATGGCCAAGGCCGAGCCCACCATCGAGGACACGCGCAAGCTCATGGAGGCGAATCTCTTCCACCACGAGCTCATCACCGATGAGGAATTGCAGCTGCGCCACGCGCGCTCCGTCGGCGATAACTTCAAGGCCTTCACCGCCCGCAACGAGGCCCGGGCCAAGGCCGCCGACAAGCCGGCCAAGCCCGGGGCCACGCCGCTGTGGCAGCGGCTCCCCGAGCTCACCCAGCCGCTCCTGATGATCTACGGGCGCGAGGACCGGGCGCGGGCCGCCGACCGCGCGGCGCTTCTCAAGGAGAAATACCCCGACATCGACCTGCACATGGCCGAGGGCTGCAAGCACCTTGTGCCCTGGGACGCGGCCGACATGTTCCACCGTCTCGCCATCCCGTTCCTGAAGGGTTGAAGGCGCGGGCGCAAGGCATAGGTTGAGGACCCAAGGAGAGACCGATCATGGCACTCAAGAAGACCAGCATCGAGGTCAACAACGCGGTGTTCTCGCTCCCCTACCACGTGGCCAGGGAGGAGGGCCTGTTCGAGGCCGAGGGCCTCGACGTGACGCTGGTGCCCGCGGGCTCGGGCCGCGACCGCGACAAGGAGGTCCCCGACAAGCCCATCGAGGACCACACCGCGGTCAAGTCCTACGGCTGGCACGAGGGCATCGAGCGCGGCGAGTACGCCATGTACCGGGCCTGCGAGTGGGGCCAAATCCGCCGCACCCAGGACAGTTGCCGGGATGCCCGCGTGATCACCAAGCGCGCGGCGGTGGCGACCCAGGCGCTGATCGTGCCCGGCGAGTCGCCGGCCAACATCCCGCCCGACCTCCGCAACGTGCTGGTCGGCGTCAACATGCACGCGGGCTCGCACTACATCACGCTGGGCATGCTCGGCGGCTACATGGAGAAGCACGAGGTCCGCGTCGGCCACGTGGGCGGCCCCAAGCAGCGGCTGAAATACATGGAGGAAGGGAAGATCGGCGCCGCGGCGCTGATGGAGCCGTGGATCACGGTCGCCCTCAAGCGCGGCCACAAGATCGTCTGCGAGGCGTTCTACGACGGCGCCGAGGTGGCGGTCCCCTCCCTCGCCCCCGACATCTACGCCGCCATCGACCGCGCCGTGCGCAAGGCCGTCGACCGCATCAACGCCGACATCCGGCCCTACCTCAAATACATGATCCGCGAGGTGCCGGCCGAGATCGCGACCCTCACCGAGGCCGACTTCTACCTCGGGCGATTCCGCTACGTCTACCCGCGGCCCTACACCCAGGCGGAATACGAGCACATCCACGACTGGATGGTGGATTGGGGGCTGCTGTCGGCCGAGAGCACCTACGAGCGCATCGTCGATTCCAAGCTCAGCGCCTGAGCCGCGCCCTTACACGAACAGGCCCTTGAACAGACCGCTCGACCATCCCCTTCCCGTCACCGCCGGGCCTGACCCGGCGGTCCATGGGCTGGATTGCCGGGTCACGGCGCTCCGCGCCGGCCCGGCAATGACGACGTAGGGGATCGGCTCAGCGAACTTAGGTGCCGCCCCGGAACGCCGCGCACCGGTGGAGCACCGCCGGGCGCGGCGTTTCCACCTCGAGGTGCCGATCGACAAGGATGTCGAAGCCGAGCGCCCGGGCGGCCGCCGCGATCTCGTGGGGGCGGGCGAGGAAATCGGGGTTGCGGGGGCGGCCGCACCGCTCGTTGCCCGTGCCGAAGGTCTCGTAGATCAGGTGGCCTGTCGGCGCCACCAGGCCGATGGTCCGTGCCAGCGTCGGCCGGTGCAGGTAATTGACGACGAGGACCGCCCGGAATCGCTCGTCGGCGAAGGGCCAGGGCGCGCCCGATTCGAGGTCGCAGGCGAGGACCTCCAGCCCCTCGCGCCCGTCGAGCCAGTCGAGGCCCGAGACGTCGCGGTCCACCGCCAGCACCGGGATCCCGAGATCGAGCAGGCGCCGCGCGTGGCGCCCGCCGCCGGCGGCGAGGTCGAGGACGCGCAGGTCCTCCGGCCCCAGGGGATCGAGCCGGGCGATCATGTCCGCGACCCAGGGCGACGGCGCGGCCCGCCTATCGCGATGGGCGGCGGGAGTCACGGCGACGTCCCTCCCGGGTCCATCGCGCAGGGCGCCCGCGGCGGCACGATGCCCCAGCCGACGGCGAGCGGTGGGGCCTCGGGGAGGCGCGGCCAGGCGAACAGGTCGATCCCGCCGAGGGAGAAGCCGGGAAGCCGGGCGAGCGAGCGCGGTGGCCCACGCCCCTCCTCGGCCCGCCACACCGCGAGGGCGCCCTCGGCGGCGAGGCGCCCGGGCGTGATCCAGGGCGCGATGCGGGCATCCCCGTGCAGGAACACCGAGGGACGGGATCGCGCGCGCATGGCGATCAGCCCGGCGAGCCAGGTTTCCCCGGCGACGATGCCCAGGGGACAGCCGGTGCGCTCGCGCCACAGCGCTTCGAGGCGCGCCGCCATCTCGCGGTCGGGCCAGGTGGCGCGTCCGGGCCGCCCCTCGATGCGGTCCCCGTAGAGTACGCGGCCGCCATAGGCTGCCGCCACCAGCGCGATCAGGGCGAAGGTCGCCGCCGCCAGGCGTCCCAGGCGGAGCCGCGGCCAGGAACGCGCCAGCCACATCACCGCCAGCAGGCCCGACAGGTTCCACATGGGCGCGCCCCACATCTGGCGGATGCCGATGCCGGCGGCGAGGGAGAGCGCCACCGCGAGGGCCGCCGGCCCGAGGCCGAAGACCAGCAGGAACCGGCGGTCGGCGGGGGCGGGCGCCGCCGCCACCGCGGGGGCCCCGGGGACCGCGGCCCGGGCGCGCGAAAGTGGGATCAGCCCGCCAAAGGCGAGCAGGACCACCATGGGCAGGTGGTCGATCGCCTGCGCCAGCAGGAAGTTGGCCGGATTCCCGATCCGCCACCACAGGTCGGGCGCGACGCCGCCGCGGGCCTCGGCATGGGCGAAAGGAAGGAAATCGTGCGCCACCAGCCAGGCGAGATGGGGCGCGACGACGAGCGACGCCAGCGCGACCGCCACATACGGCCCGGCCGAGCGGTAGATCGAACGGGTCTCCCTGGCCAGCAGCGGATAGGCCACGACCAGAAGCAGGAGCACGATGGCGGCGTATTTCGTGAGCAGCCCCACCCCGGCGCAAAGGCCGAGGGCGGCCCACCAGCCGAGCGCCCCCGTCATCAGCGCCCGGTGGAAGCAATAGAGCACGGCCGCCCACACCGGCATCTGGGCGAGGTTGTGATTGAACTCGGGCGTCGGCCACAGGAAATAGAAGACACCCACCAGCAACAGGGTGCCGACGGCGGCGCGCAGTGGACCAAGCATCGCGCGGCCCAGCAGGAACACGAACAGGTAGGTGGCGCACACGGCGAGCTGGGCGGCAAGAAACGGGCCGTAATCGCCGAGCATCCGGAACGACAATTCCACGATCCAGGACGGCAGGGGCGGGTGCTTGTGATAGCCCCACTGCCACTCGCGGCCCCAGGCGAGGCCCTCGCGCACCACGTCCAGCGGCAGGCTCAGATGGGTCGCCCACGGAACGACGCTCAGGAGCGTCGCCTGCAGCAGGCAGAGCCCGCCGACCAGCCGCCACGCGAGCCGGGAGTCCGTGTCCGGTATCGCCGTCATGCCCGGCCGCCGCGCCTTGCCCCCATGGGCGCATCTTGCCCGAGGCCCGGCGGCCCCGCCAGCCCGCCGGTCCTTGCCACCGCCGGGCGGCGCCCCTAGGCTCGCCCGCAACGACCCGGGCCACGATACCCATGCCTGCGAACCGCCATGATCCTCGGTGAGCTCACCCGCCGGCCCGTCCTCGTCGTCGAGGGCGGGTGGACCGATTATCACGGCCAGAGGCGGTTCCTAGGGCGCCTCGTGACCGAGGGGCCCATGCGGCTCTGCGCCTTCACGGCGCGGGCAGCGGATTTCTGGTACGCCAAGACCGGGCGGATTGCGGCCGGCGACACCGAGGTCGACCTGCTGCTGCATCCCAATGCCGACGGCAGCGCGTTCCAGGTGGTCCTGCGGGTGGGGTCCATGGTCAGCAACGGCGGCCGGCTCGGCGCCCGGCGCCACGTGCGCATCGCCGAGACCTTCCCCTTCGAGACCGGGACGCTGGCCGACTGGGCCGCGCCCGGCGGCACTGGTTCGCCCATACGGCTGCTGGCGGTGGACGCCGCCGATATCGCCTCGCGCAAGGGCGGCATCTGGGGCGTGAAGGCGCG
>DASWKZ010000118.1:0-5294 GCA_036396355.1 Alphaproteobacteria bacterium | reverse complement strand
GCACCGCTCGGCCGAGGGCAAGGCCAAGCTCGGGGAGGTCATCGACCGCTCCCGCGCCGTCCTCGGGATTCCCGATGCCTGGCGGATCGGCATCGTGCCGGCCTCGGACACCGGCGCCTTCGAGATGGCGATGTGGTCGCTCTTGGGCGCCCGCGGCGTCGACGCCTTCGCCTGGGAGAGCTTCGGCCAGGGCTGGGTCACCGATCTCGAGAAGCAGCTCAGGATCAAGGACCTGCGCAAGTTCCTCGCCGATTACGGCGAGGTTCCCGATTTCAGCGAGGCCGATCCCGGCCGCGACATCGTGTTCACCTGGAACGGCACCACCTCCGGCGCCCGCGTTCCCGACGGCGAATGGATCGCCGACGACCGCGGGGGCCTGACCCTGTGCGACGCCACCTCCGCCGTGTTCGCCATGGAGTTGCCGTGGGAGAAACTCGACGTCGTCACCTGGTCCTGGCAGAAGGTCATGGGCGGCGAGGCGGCCCACGGCATGCTGGTGCTGGGCCCGCGCGCCGTCGAGCGCCTCCAGGGCTACACGCCGCCCTGGCCCCTGCCCAAGATCTTCCGCATGACGTCCGGCGGCAAGCTGATCGAGGGCATCTTCCGGGGCGAGACCATCAACACGCCGTCGCTCCTCTGCGTCGAGGACGCTCTCGACGGCCTCCGCTGGGCCGAGGAGATCGGCGGGCTGCCGGCCCTGATCGCCCGCTCCGAGGCCAATCTCGGCGCCATCGCCGGGTGGGTGGCGCGCACCGACTGGGTGGACTTCCTGGTCGGCGATCCCCGCGCCCGGTCCTGCACCTCGGTCTGCCTCAAGATCGTGGCGCCGTGGTTCGCGGCCCTGGACGAGGCGGCGCGCGCGGCCGCGCCCAAGCGCATGGTCAAGCTCCTGGAGGACGAGGGTGCGGCCTACGACGTCGACGGCTACCGCGACGCGCCGCCGGGCCTGCGCATCTGGGCCGGCGCCACGGTGGAGACATCGGACCTCGAGGCGCTGTTCCCGTGGCTCGACTGGGCGGCCGAGACGGTCGCCGCCGAGCGGGTCTCCTGAGTCCTCGTTAGCTTAAGGACGCACCCATGCCCAAGGTCCTCATTTCCGACGAACTGTCCCCCGCCGCCGTCCAGATCTTCAAGGATCGCGGCGTCGCGGTCGATTTCAAGCCCGGCATGAAGGCGGATGCCCTGCTCGCCTGCATCTCCGAATACGACGGCCTGGCCGTGCGCTCGGCCACCAAGGTGACCAAGCAGGTGCTGGCGGCGGCGGCGAACCTCAAGGTGATCGGGCGGGCCGGCATCGGGGTGGACAACATCGACATCGACGAGGCCACCGCGCGCGGCGTGGTGGTGATGAATACCCCGTTCGGGAACTCCATCACCACGGCCGAGCACGCCATCGCCCTGATGTTCGCGCTGGCCCGCGACATCCCGGCCGCCAACGCCTCCACCCACGCCGGCAAGTGGGAGAAGAACCGGTTCATGGGCGTGGAGCTCGCGGCCAAGACCCTCGGCATCATCGGATGCGGTAATATCGGCTCGATCGTCGCCGACCGCGCGCTCGCCCTCAAGATGAAGGTGGTCGCGTCGGATCCCTACCTCACGCCCGAGCGGGCCAAGGACATCGGCGTCGAGAAGGTCGAGCTCGACGAGCTGTTCGCGCGCGCCGATTTCATCACCCTGCACACGCCGCTGACCGACGCCACGCGCAACATGATCGACGCGGCCGCCATCTCCAGGATGAAGGAGGGGGTGCGGCTCATCAACTGCGCCCGGGGCGAGCTGGTGGTCGAGACCGACATGATCGAGGCCCTGAAATCGGGCAAGGTGAAGGGGGCGGCGTTCGACGTGTTCGCCGCCGAGCCGGCCCGGGAGAGCCCCTATTTCGGCCTGGAGAACGTGGTCTGCACGCCCCATCTCGGCGCCGCCACCACCGAGGCCCAGGAGAACGTGGCGCTGCAGGTGGCCGAGCAGATGTCGGACTTCCTGATGACCGGCGCCGTCGTCAATGCCCTCAACATGCCCTCGGTTTCCGCCGAGGACGCGCCGAAGCTCAGGCCGTACATGAAGCTGGCCGAGGAGCTCGGCGGCTTCGCGGGGCAGCTCGCCGGGTCCGGGTTCGACCGCGTGACCATCGACTATGACGGGCACGTGGCGGAGCTCAACACGCGGCCCCTGACCGCGGTGGTGCTCAAGGGGCTCCTGGCGCCGCTCATGGATTCCGTGAACATGGTGAACGCGCCGGTGATCGCCCGGGACCGGGACATCGACGTGACCGAGGCCACCCACGAGCGCGCCAGCGACTATCAGACGCTGATCCGCGTCACGGTCGAGACCAAGGCGGGTCCGCGCTCGGTTTCCGGCACGCTCTTCGGCGGCAATCGTCCGCGCGTGGTCGAGGTCAATACCATTCCCATGGAGGCGGAGCTCGGCCGCCACATGCTTTACGTCACCAACAAGGACAAGCCCGGATTCATCGGCAATCTCGGCCGTGCCCTGGGCGAGGCCGGGATCAACATCGCGACCTTCGGCCTCGGCCGGGTCAAGGCCGGCGGCGACGCGGTGGCGCTGATCAACGTCGACGAGCCGGTGGACGAATCGGTGCTCGAGAAGGTGCGCCGGCTGCCCGACGTGGTCCAGGCCGAGGTCATGCACTTCTAGGGGCGGCTCCGGCCAAGCCCGTTGCCGCGCGCGCCCAAACCGGCTAGTAAGCGGGCCGGGGCGCAGATCGGACGGCGCGCCGCTTTGTTCGCCCGGTTCCACCGAGAAATGACCGGTGCCATGAACGACCAGATCGGAAAAGGCCTGCTCCCGCCCGGGATGAACGACATCCTGCCCCCCGAGGCGGGCTTCGAGACCGCGACCGTCAACCGCCTGCTTCGCGTGTTCCGGAACAACGGCTACGAGCAGGTGAAACCGCCCCTCGTGGAGTTCGAGGCCAGCCTTCTGGGCGGCGCGGGCGCGGCGATGACCGGCCAGACCTTTCGTCTCATGGACCCGGTGTCCCATGCCATGCTCGGCATGCGCGCCGACATGACGCTGCAGGTGGCGCGCATCGCGACGACGCGCCTCGCCCACGTGCCGCGGCCATTGAGGCTCTGCTACGCCGGCCAGGTGCTCCAGGTCGCCGGCAGCCAGATGCGACCCGAGCGCCAGGTGGGGCAGGCGGGGGTCGAGCTGATCGGCTCCCAGTCCCCGCGCGCCGACGCCGAGGTGATCGCCCTCGCCCACGAGGCGCTGGCGGACATCGGCGTCGAGAGGCTGTCGGCGGACCTCAACGTGCCGACCCTGGTGCCCGCGGTGGCGGCGGCGCTGGGGCTCGGCGGCGAGGGCGCGGCGCGGGCCCGCGCCGCGCTTGACCGCAAGGACGCCGGCGAGATCGCGGCGCTCGGGGGTAACGTCGCGGCGCTGTTCAAGGCCCTGCTCAAGGCGGCCGGCCCGGCGGAGGCCGCGCTCGGCGCGCTCGACGCCCTCGACCTGCCGCCGGCCGCCCGCGATGCCGTCGGCCGCCTCGCCGAGGTGGTGGCACTCGTCGCCGAGGCCGCGCCGAATCTCAAATTGACGGTGGATCCGGTGGAGAACCGCGGATTCGACTACCACACCGGCGTCACCTTCGTCCTGTTCGCGCCCGGCGTCCGCGGCGAGCTCGGCCGCGGCGGGCGCTATCTCGCTGGCGGCGCCGACGGCACCACGGCGGCGGCGGCCGCGGCCGCGCCCGATGGCGCCGAGCCGGCGACCGGCTTCACCCTGTTCATGGATTCGGTGATCCGGGCGCTGCCGCCGGCAACGGCGCCGGAGCGGGTCTACGTTCCGGTGGAGGCCGGCCCCCAGGCGCGCCGCGCGCTCCAGGCCGAGGGCTGGATGACCGTGTCGGGCCTCGAGGCCGGCGCGGACCCCCGCGCCGAGGCCGTCCGTCTGCGCTGCAGCCACGTCCTCCTCGGCGGCCGGCCCGTCCCGCTCGTGGATATCTAGGGGAGCGGCATGGCCAACGTCGCGGTGGTGGGCGCCCAGTGGGGGGACGAGGGCAAGGGCAAGATCGTCGACTGGCTGTCGGAGCGCGCCCAGGTGGTGGTGCGCTTCCAGGGCGGCCACAACGCCGGGCACACCCTGGTCATCGGCAAGCAGACGTATAAGCTCAGTCTCCTGCCCTCGGGGGTGGTGCGGCCGGGCAAGCTCTCGATCATCGGCAGCGGCGTGGTGGTGGACCCCTGGGCGCTCCTCGACGAGATCGAGGCCATCGCCCGCCAGGGCGTCGAGGTCACGCCGGAGGCCCTCCTGCTGGCGGACAACGCGGCCCTGATCCTGCCCCTGCACCGCGCCCTCGACGCCGCGCTGGAGGAGGCCAAGGGAAAGAACCGCCTCGGCACCACCGGGCGCGGCATCGGTCCCGCCTACGAGGACAAGGTCGGCCGCCGCGCCATCCGGGTGTGCGACCTCGCCGACCCGGAAACCCTGGAGGTGCGCCTCGACCAGTTGCTGTTCCACCACAACGCGCTGTTGCGCGGCCTCGGCGCGGAGGAGGTGGTGCGCGCGCCGTTGCTGGACAGCCTGCTGGCGGTGGCGCCGCGCATCCTGCCCTTCGCGGGGCGCGTGTGGGAACGGCTCGAGCGGGAACGACGCAGGGGCCGGCGCATCCTGTTCGAGGGGGCCCAGGGCGCCATGCTGGATGTGGACCACGGAACCTACCCCTACGTCACTTCGTCGAACACGCTGGCGGGCCAGGCGGCGGTGGGGTCGGGGGTGGGTCCCGGTGTGCTGGATTACGTGCTGGGCATCACCAAGGCCTACACCACCCGGGTCGGCGCGGGTCCGTTCCCCACCGAGCAGGACAACGAGATCGGCGCGCGCCTCGGCGAGCGGGGCAACGAGTTCGGGACCGTCACGGGCCGCAAGCGGCGCTGCGGATGGTTCGACGCGGTCATGGTGCGTCAGGCCGTGCGCACCGGCGGCATCGACGGCATCGCGCTCACCAAGCTCGACGTGCTCGACGGCTTCGACGCGCTGCGGGTCTGCGTGGGCTATACCCTGGACGGGGCGCGGTTCGATCACTTTCCCTCGGGCATGGGCGCCCAGGCGCGGGCGAAACCGGTCTACGAGACCCTCGAGGGATGGTCCGAGAGCACCCGGGGCGCCCGGTCCTGGGCCGAGCTTCCGGCGACCGCCGTCAAGTACGTGCGCCGCATCGAGGAACTGATCGGGGCGCCGGTGGCGCTGCTGTCCACCAGCCCCGAGCGCGACGACACGATCCTCGTCCACGATCCGTTCGCCGATTAGGTCGTGGGCTCATAACTGTAGGGCCG
>DASWKZ010000117.1:0-3607 GCA_036396355.1 Alphaproteobacteria bacterium | reverse complement strand
CCCACTCCGAATCGCGCGTTCGGGCGGGACCGCCCTCGCGCTCCTCGCGCTGGCGGCCGCCGCCGCCACGGAAACCCGGGCCGACGCCGGCTGGTTCAAGGGCAGGACCGTCACCTACATCGTGGCGACCGCCGCCGGCGGCGGCTACGACGGCTACGGCCGCCTGACCGCCCGCTACCTGGAGAAGTACCTCCCCGGCTCCACCTTCGTGGTGGTCAACCGGCCCGGCGCCGGACACCTGATCGGCACCAACCTGATCTATACGGCCAAGCCCGACGGGCTGACGCTGGGCACCTTCAACATGGGCGTGCTGTATTCGCAGCTGATCGGCGCCAAGGGAGCGCGCTTCGATCTCGGCAAGATGTCATGGATCGGCAAGGCGACCTCCGACAAGCGCATCATCGTCGTCGGCGTGCAGTCGCCCTACAAGAAGTTCGAGGATCTGTACGCGGCCACCGGACCGGTCCCCATCGCGGTCTCCGGGGTCGGCAGCGCCGCCTATACCGAGCTGCAATTGCTCGCCAGGGTCTTCGACCTCAAGCTCCGGCTGCTGTCGGGCTACAGCGGCGGCGACGACGACATGGCGATCATGCGCGGCGAGGTGGTGGGCAAGATGGGCGCCATCAGCGGCCAGGGTGGGCTCGTGCGCGCCGGCAAGGGCCGCTTCATCATCCAGATCGGCGGCGCCCGCGAGACCGGCTACGGCGAGATGTCCTACGGCGCCGACGTCGCCAAGACCCCGGAGCAGAAGGCCGTCATCAACCTGATCGCCAGCCAGGGCGAGAACATGCGGGTCACCGCCGGTCCGCCGGACATCCCCGCCGACCGGCTGGCCGCCCTGCACGACGCCTACGGCAAGGCCTTCGCCGATCCGGATCTGCTGGCCGATGCCAGGAAGCTGCACTACGCCATCGATCCGGGCGTGGGCGAGGACGTCGCCCGCGGCGTCCGCGCCTCGCTCGAGCAGCCGCCCCGCATCCGGGCCATGCTCCAGGAGCTCTACAGCAAGCGGCCGGCGGGCATCAAGGTCAGCGGCGCCCTGGTCAAGGTGCTGCGGGAGGGCCGCGTCGTCCATTTCAGGGACGAGGCCGGCAAGGAGTTGAGCACCAAGCTGAGCGGATCGCGCACCAAGGTCGAGATCGCCGGCAAGGATTCCGTGCGCGCCAACCTGAAGCCGGGCATGGCCTGCGCCATCACCTACACCGGCCCCGGCACCGAGGCCATGCTGGTCGCCTGCAAATAGGCGAGGACCGGGAGAGTCGTTTCCCTAGCGCGGCTTCCAACCGAGGCCGAGGCGGGCGTAGTTGGGGACGTAGAGCACGCCGTCCTCCATGAACGGCGCCCAGGCGTCGAGCACCGCCGCGGCCAGCGCGACCAAGCGGCCCTCGGCCAGCCCCTCGACCTTGCCGGGGAAGCTGCGCCGGAGCCTCCTGGCCACGTAGTCCGCCGGGTCGGCGACGCGGTTGCGGTAGCGGAGCTCGCGCTCCTCCACATCCACGAATCCGGCGCCGTCGAGGATCGCCTCGAGCGTCCCCGGCGCACCCATGGCGTGGCGCGCGGGCGGCGGGCCCTCGGCCTCGCCGAAGAACCGCGCGACCGCCCGTCGCGGCACGTGGAACGGCGGGTTCTCCTCGTAGGGGCCCCACACCGCGTAGGCGGCGCGCCCGCCGGGCCTGAGCACGCGCAGGGCTTCGGCCGCCGCCGCGCCCTTGTCCTCGACCGACATCAGCCCGAACCGGCAGGTGACGCAGTCGAAGGCGCCGGCCGGGAAGGGCAGCGCCGTCATGTCGCAGCCCACGAACGCCATGATCGAAAGCGACAGCGTCTCGGCGCGCCCGCGCGCCGCCTCCAGCATGCGCGGCGTGAAGTCGCTGGCGACGACCCGGCCGCGGCCTTCCATGGCGAGCGCGATGGCGACCGCGGGGTTGCCGGTGCCGGACGCGGTATCGAGCACCGATTCGCCGGGACGGATGGCGGCCGCGGCGATGATCATCCGGTCGAAGGCGTCGTCCTCGGACCGCCCGGGGGCGGTCTTCGCCGCCCAGGTCTTGCTGCGCTCGTTCCAGGCCTCGCGGCTGGTCTCCAACATCCCCTTCCCCGTCGCGCGTGGTGCCATTCGCCAGCTTACCCGAAGAACCGGCCGTCGATGAATGCCGGCGATGCACCGTCCCCTATGCAGGCATGATAGATTGGGCGGCCTCGACGCAAGCCGTCCGACCCCGGCGGCGGGAGAGGTCCCATGAGCGCAGAGCTGAACCACACCATCGTCTGGTGCCGCGACCAGAAGAAGTCGGCCAATTTCCTCGCCGACATCCTGGGGCGCCCGGCCCCCACCCGCTTCTCCCACTTCCTCGTGGTCGAGCTCGATAACGGCGTCTCCCTCGATTTCTACGAGAAGGAGGGCGACATCGCGCGCCAGCACTACGCCTTCCTCATCGGCGAAGACGACTTCGACCGCGCCTTCGGGAAGATCCGCGCGCTCGGCATCGACTACTGGGCCGATCCGGGCCGGACGCGGCCCGGCGAGATCAACCGCAACGACGGCGGGCGCGGCGTCTATTTCCGGGACCCCGACGGGCACCTCCTCGAGATCATCACCCGCCCCTACGGCAGCGGCGGATAGGACGCGCGAACTACGCTCAGCATTCGCTAAGCCGTCATTCCGGACGCGCCTTTCGTCCAAATCTTTGATTTGGGAACGAAAGGCAGCGAGCCGGAATCCAGCGATCTAGGGGCTCTCCGGGCTCATGGATTCCGGCTCGCATGGCTCGCGCTCCGGAAACCCCGAGGGCTTCCGGGCTCGCTTAGCGGCCGGAATTACGGCGTTGCGGTCATGAGCCCACGCCCAAAACCGGAAGCGAATTCGGGGCTGCGCCGAGGGGCGGGCGCGGGCATACTCCCGGCGCCGGACCGCGCCATGGGATTCCCCGTCCTCCTCACCACGCTGTTCCCGCTGTGGGCGCTCCTGGGCGTCGCCGCCGCGCTCCTCTGGCCGGAGGCCATCGCCGCCGGACGGCCCGGTATCGTGCCGCTGCTGGGCGTGGTCATGTTCGGCATGGGCCTGACGCTGGCGCCCCGCGACTTCCTCGCCGTCGCCAAGCGCCCCGCCCAGGTGGCGCTGGGCACGGCGCTGCAATTCGGCGTGATGCCGCTCGCCGCCTGGGTCGTCGGCCTCGCCCTCGGCCTGCCGCGCGACCTGCTGGTCGGGCTCGTCCTGGTGGGCGCGTGCCCCGGCGGCACCGCGTCCAACGTCATCTGCTACCTGGCGCGCGGCGACGTCGCGCTCTCCATCACGCTCACCACGGTCTCGACGCTGCTGGCGGTGGGGCTCACCCCGGCCCTCACCTGGGCCTATGTGGGCGAGCTGGTGCCGGTGCCGGTGGCGGCGATGCTGCGCACCATCCTCGAGGTGATCGTCGCGCCGGTCGCCGCCGGCGTCGTGCTCAACCGCCTGCTGGGCGACCGGCTGCGCGCGCTCGCCAGCGTCTTCCCGCTGGTCTCGGTCGCCGCCATCGTGGTCATCATCGCCATCGTCGTCGCGCTGAATGCCGGGCGCGCGGGCCTGCTGGCCTGGCCGCTCATGGCGGCGGTGGCGCTGCACAACGGC
>DASWKZ010000116.1:0-4268 GCA_036396355.1 Alphaproteobacteria bacterium | reverse complement strand
GCGTATAGGGGAAGGCCAGAATCACGCAGAGGACCGCGGTCAGGACCAGCATCTCGAGATCGGTGCTCATTCACCCCCTCCTGTTTCACGTGGAACACTCGCGCCCCGGCGGCGCCCCGGCCGGCGCCGCCGGAGGTCGCGCAGAATCTCGCGGGCGGCGTTGTGGCCGGGCAACCCGCTCACCCCGCCGCCGGGATGGGTCCCGGCCCCGCACATGTAGAGCCCGGGGATGGGGCCGCGGTAGTCGGCATGGCCCAGCATCGGCCGCGCCGAGAACAGCTGGCCGAGGTCCATGACGCCGTGGAAGATGTCGCCGCCGACGAGCCCGAAGGTGCGCTCGAGGTCGAGGGGCGACAGCAACTGGCGGGCGATCACCGAGGTCCTGAAGTTGGGGGCGAAGGAATCGACCGTCGCGATCATCAGGTCGGCTACCTCCTCGCGGCGGTCGTCCCACGAGGCGCCGTCCGGCAGCGTGGGCGCCACGTGCTGGCAGAACAGGCTGGCGACGTGGCGCCCGGGCGGGGCCAGGGTGTCGTCGAGGGTGGACGGGATCACCAGCTCGACGATGGGCCGGCGCGACCAGCCGAACTGCCGCGCATCGAAATAGGCGCGCTCCATGTAGCCGAGGCTGGGGGCGAGGATGATGCCGGCGGTGTGGTGCTCGGCCGGGGCGCGGCCCGGCAGCGCCGTGAAGTCGGGGAGCTCGGCGAGCGCCACATTCATGCGGAAGGTCCCGGAGGCGCAGCGCCAGCCGCTCATGCGCTCGCGGAAGGCGTCCGGCAACGCCCCGGCGTCCATGAGATGACCATAGAGCAGCTTGGGATTGAGGTTGGAGACCACGCACGGGGCGCGGATCGTCTCGCCCGCCTCGGTCACCACGCCCGCGACCCGGTCGCTCTCGATGACGACCTCGCGCACCGGCGCCGAGACGCGGATTTCCGCACCGTGCCTCGCGGCCGAGCGGGCGATGGCGTCGGAGATCGCGCCCATGCCGCCGATGGCGTGGCCCCATGTGCCCCGCCGGCCGTTGACCTCCCCGAAGGCGTGGTGGAGCAGCACGTAGGCGGTGCCCGGCGCGTAGGGGCTCGCGTAATGGCCGACGATGCCGTCGAAGCCGTAAGCCGCCTTGATGGGGTCGCTCTCGAACCAGCGATCGAGGTAGTCCCCGGCCGACAAGGTCAGCAGATCGAGGAGGTCGCGCTGGGCCTCGAGGCCGAGGCGGCGGACGCGGTTGGCGAGCCGGCCCGCCCGCAGGAGCTCGCGCAGCCCGGCGCGGACATCCCCCTCCACCAAATTCGGTGGCGTCTCAAGGGCGACGGTGCGCAGCAGCTCGGCGACGGCCCCGAGGCGTGCGGCATAGGGCTCGAGCCTCGCCGCGTCACGGGCGGAGAACTTGGCGACCTCCTCCGCGGTGCGGGCGCCCCCCACCTTTAGATAACCTCCGTCCTCGAGCGGCAGGAAGTTCTGGAGCCGGCGCTCGACGATGCGCAGCCCGTGGCCGGCGAGGCCGAGCTCGGCCATCACCTTCGGATGGAGGAGCGAGACCGTGTAGGCGGCGACCGAGTTGCGGAAGCCCGGATGGAACTCCTCGGTCACCGCCGCCCCACCGACCACGGGGCGGCGCTCCAGCACGACGACGTCGAGCCCCGCCCGCGCCAGGTAGGCGGCGCAGACGAGGCCGTTATGTCCGGCCCCGATGATGACGACATCGGCCACGGCGTCCCTCCCGGTCACCGCCGGCGGCCACCGCCGCCGGCCCGCCGCGCCCGGCGCGGCGCGGCGCAAACATATCCTTCATTTCCCGGCGCGGCGTCTCCCATAATGGCGCCGTCGCCAATCAAGGATACGCCCTCCCGCCCGTCGTGCGCATGTCCCGTCCCTCCCACGTGATCCTCCTCGGCCTGGCCGCGCTCGCCGCCTGCGCCCCGCGTCTGGCGCCGCCGGGCCCGGGCCCGGCGGGGGCCCCGGCCACCCGTCCCGGCCTCGCCGAGGAGCGCCTCGTGACCGCCGACGGGCTGGCGCTGCCGCTCAGGCGCTGGCTGCCGGAGGGACGGCCGCGGGCGGTGATCCTGGCGCTTCACGGCTTCAACGACTACTCCCGGGCGTTCGAGATGCCGGGCAGCTACTGGGCGGAGAAGGGAATCGCGACCTATGCCTACGACCAGCGCGGATTCGGCGCCGCCCCCCATCGCGGGTTGTGGCCGGGAATCGACGCGCTGGTCGCCGATGCGCGCACCGCCGTCGCCGCGCTGCGCGCGCGCCATCCCGGCTCCCCCCTCTACCTCCTCGGCGACAGCATGGGCGGGGCCGTGGCCATGGCCGCGGCCACCGGCGACGCGGCGCTGGCCGTCGACGGACTCATCCTCGCCGCCCCGGCGGTGTGGGGACGGGCCGCCATGCCCGCGCTCCAGCGCGGCCTGCTGTGGCTCGCCGCCCACACCGTGCCGTGGATGGAGGTGACCGGCCGCGGCCTCGACATCCAGGCCTCCGACAACCTCGAGGTCCTGCGCCAGCTCGCCCGCGACGAGCTGGTCATCAAATCGACGCGGATCGACGCCATCTACGGCCTGGTCGACCTCATGGACCGGGCGCTGGTGGCGGGGCCGCGGCTGGAGGTGCCGGCGCTGCTGCTCTACGGCGAAAGCGACGAGGTGATCCCCATCGCCCCCACCCTCCGCCTGTGGCGGAGCCTTCGGGACACTACCCGGCAGCGGCCGGCCCTCTACCCCACGGGCTGGCACATGCTGCTGCGGGATCTCGGGGCCGAGACGATTTGGGACGACATCGTCGCCTGGATCGACGACCCCATGGCCCGCCTTCCGTCCGGGGCCGACCGGCGCGCCCGCCAGGCGATCGTCGCCGACTGATCGGCCCCCGGGCGCCCTGTGGGATCGGCGCATCGCGGTTTCAAGGGACGGGAAAAATTTATTTCGAGGACTGGCGGCCGGCGCGGCGCCGAATATATTCATGGGCGCGATTCCCGCGCGCATCCCGCGGGTGGGTATTCTGGCCATGCACATACGCGCCCGGGCGGTCCTCGCCGCCGTCTCGGCCACGGTCCTGGTGGGGTCCGTCGCCGGCACCCTCTCCTTCCTCGGCGATTACTATCTCCTCCTTCTCGTCGAGCGCGGCCTCGAAGCCCTTGGCCTCGTGCCCCGCGGCTGGGGCGCGGCCCATGCCGCCCTGCCGGCGCTCGCCGCCGGCATCCTGACCGTGGTGGTGGTCGTCCTCCTCTGCGCATGGGTGTTCCGCCGCGTCTATGACGGCGAGATCCAGCTGACCCGGCGCGGCCATCCGGGCGGCTCAACCGGGGAGCTCGGCCAATAGCCGTCCGTAGCCGGCCCGCGGGGCGCGCACGCGCAGGTGCCTCTGGATGTGCCAGCAGTCGGCGGCGACGGCGTGGACCACGGGGACGCCGAGGTCGCGCTCGAGCGGCTCGATGATCGAGGCGATGCGCCACCCACCGCCCTGAAGATAGACGGCATCGGCGCCGCCGGCGGCGAGGAACATGCGCTTGATATGGGCGTACACCGTCTCCGGCGAGAGCCGGCCCACCTCGTGGAACGGGACGTCGAGTGGCTTCATGTCGGCGATGGCGAATCCGGCCTCGCCCATGTAGCGGACGGCGATCTCGTTCTGCAGCGCCGAATAGCTCGCGCCCACGAACGACCTGGCGCCGACGGCGCGGAGCGCCGCCACATGGATCATCGGATGGGTCCGGATCGGCGTCCTGTAGCGGCGCTCCCAGCGGCGGACCAGCCGGGCCTCCCCCTCGGGCCCCAGCAGCATGAAGGGCGGCGCGCCGCAGCAGACGATGAGGTCGGCCCCATCCCCGGCGAGGTCCGCCACCATCGCCTCGTAGCGGGGAATGGCAGCCCGGAACTCCTCGAGGGTGCCGGCGCGGATGTCGAGCATCAGGGGGAGGACCCCGATCCCGTCCGGCAGCATGCGGACCAGCTCCTCCAGCGACCCGGGCCGCCGGGTCGGCTTTATGACGCCGACCATGCCGCGCCAGCTGGAATAGGGCATACGAGGGACCTTCTCGATACTGTCCGCTCAATACTGCCCGTGCGGCTCGAGGCCGAGGAGGTGCTGTCCGTACATGGTGCTGCTTGCGTCCCAGTTGAGGCTGATGTGGTGCGAGATGGCGTGGATGTCGCGCCAGGCCCGCTCGATGCGGTTGCCCGAATAGATTCCGGTGACGCCGGTGATGCCGTAGAGCCCGTCGATGGCGCCGACCGCCAGCCTGAGGATATAGGCGTGGGTCA
>DASWKZ010000115.1:0-6051 GCA_036396355.1 Alphaproteobacteria bacterium | reverse complement strand
TTTGTACCGGTTCCATACAAAGACCTCTGCCGAACTGTTGGCTGGGGGCTTTTGATCCTTGATGGTAGTAAACAATATCGCACGACCAGCATGATGCTCGATCAAATAGCAGATCGATTTCGCAATGCCTTTCTCACCGATACCCCACCAAAATTCATTCTCGTGAGTACGCCTTCCAGACCGGCGTTCTAGCTCTTTACGAGCAAGAATCTGCTCGGCTGATTCTGTCGCATCGGGCCCAAACTTTGTGAGTACCACGGCCTTTGGTTGGAAGATCATTGCCATCCCCCCACATGTCATGCAAGTCAACGTAATTACAATACAATCCGATATTCCTGCTAAGGGTTATCACCCTATAATGCTTTCGCCTTGGTGAAGCTCCGCACCGAATCGAGAACGGAAAATTTAACTGAGACACTGCTGGGCGCGCCGCCCCTACCGCGTGTAGCCGAGGTTGGGCGCCAGCCACTTCTCGGCCTGGGCCACGGTGACGCCCTTGCGCCGCGCGTAGTCGGCGACCTGGTCGCGGCCGATCTTGCCGACGCCGAAATAGCGGGCCTCGGGATGGCCGATGTAATAGCCCGAGACGCTCGCCGCCGGCAGCATGGCGAAGTTGTCCGACAGCACCATGCCGGCGTTCTGGCGCGCGGCCAGCAGCGCGAACAGCGCCGGCTTCTCCGAATGGTCGGGACAGGCGGGATAGCCCGGCGCCGGACGGATGCCGCGGTACTTCTCGGCGATGATCTCCGCGTTGGTGAGATCCTCGTCGGCGGCGTAGCCCCAGAATTCCCTGCGCACGCGCTCGTGCAGGCGCTCGGCGAAGGCCTCGGCCAGGCGGTCGGCGAGGGCCTTCAAGAGGATCGAGGAGTAGTCGTCATGGGCCTCCTCGAAGGCGCGGGCGCGCTCGGCGCAGCCGTGCCCGGTAGTGACGGCGAAGGCGCCCATGAAATCGGCGATGCCGGTGTCCCTGGGCGCCACGAAATCGGCGAGGCACAGGTTGGGCCCGCGGGTCTTGCGCCCCTGCTGACGCAGGAAGTGCACGGTCTCGAGGGCCTTGCCGCGCGCCATATCCGCGTAGAGCACGACGTCGTCGCCGACGGCGTTGGCGGGCCACAGGCCGACGACGCCGCGCGCCGTGAGCCATTTCTCTTCGACGATGCGCGCGAGCATGGCCTCGGCGTCGCGGAACAGTGCGCGCGCCGCCTCGCCCTGCCGGGGATCATCGAGGATGGCGGGATAGGTGCCCTTGAGCTCCCAGGTCTGGAAGAAGGGCGACCAGTCGATGCGGGAAGCAAGCTCGGCGAGGTCGTACTCGGCGAAGGCGCGGATGCCGGTGAAGGCGGGCGCCTCCGGGGCATACGACCCCCAGTCGATGGGCGCGCGGTTGGCGCGGGCCTCGGGGAGCGGCAGCAGGCGGCCCGGGTCCTCGCCCGCCTCGTGGGCCGCGCGCAGTCGGTCGTATTCGGCGCGCACGCCCGCGACGAAGCGCTGGCGCTGGCCGTCGGAAACCAGGTTCCGGGCGACGCCGACGGCGCGCGAGGCATCGAGCACGTGCACCACCGGACCCGAATAGTTGGGCGCGATCTTGACCGCGGTGTGGACCTTGGACGTGGTGGCGCCACCGATCAGGAGCGGCAGGGTGAACTCCTCGCGCTCCATCTCCGCCGCCACCATGGCCATCTCCTCCAGCGACGGCGTGATCAGGCCCGAGAGCCCGATCATGTCGGCGCCCCGCTCCTTGGCCGTCTCGAGAATCCGCGCGTAGGGCACCATGACGCCGAGGTCGACCACCTCGAAGTTGTTGCACTGCAAGACCACGCCGACGATGTTCTTGCCGATGTCGTGGACATCGCCCTTGACGGTGGCCATGACGATGCGGCCCTTGGGCCCGCCCCCGCCCACCGCCTTCTCGGCCTCGATGAAGGGGATGAGGTGGGCGACGGCCTGCTTCATGACCCGCGCCGATTTCACCACCTGGGGCAGGAACATCTGGCCCGAGCCGAACAGGTCGCCGACCACGTTCATGCCGTCCATCAGCGGCCCCTCGATGACCTCGATGGAGTGGGGATACTTGAGGCGTGCCTCCTCGGTGTCGGCGACGATGTGATCGTTGATGCCCTTGATCAGCGCGTGCTTGAGGCGCTCCTCGACCGGCCCCTCGCGCCAGGCGAGGTCCTCCCTCGGGCCCTTCTCGTTGCCCTTGAGGCGGTCGGCCACCTCCAGGAGCCGTTCGGTGGCGTCCTTGCGCCGGTTCAGCACCACGTCCTCGACGCGGGCGCGGATGTCCTCGGGGATCTCGGCATAGACCGCGAGCTGGCCGGCATTGACGATGCCCATGTCCATGCCGGCGCGCACCGCGTGGTAGAGGAACACCGCGTGCATGGCCTCGCGCACGGCATCGTTGCCGCGGAAGGAGAACGACAGGTTGGACACGCCGCCGGAGACCAGGGCGTGGGGCAGCTCCGCCTTGATGGCGCGCGTCGCCTCCAGGTAGTCGACGGCGTAGTTGTTGTGTTCCTCGATGCCGGTGGCGACGGCGAAGATGTTGGGATCGAAGATGATGTCCTCGGGCGGGAAGCCCACCGTCTCGGTGAGGATGCCATAGGCGCGCCGGCAGATCCCGACCTTGCGCTCGAAGCTGTCGGCCTGGCCCTTCTCGTCGAAGGCCATCACCACCACGGCGGCGCCGAAGCGCAGGATCTCCCGCGCCTGGGCGACGAACGGTTCCTCGCCTTCCTTGAGGCTGATGGAGTTCACCACCCCCTTGCCCTGGAGGCATTTGAGGCCGGCCACGATCACCGGCCATCTGGAGGAATCGACCATCACCGGCACCCGGGCGATGTCGGGCTCGACGGCGGCGAGGCGCAGGAATTTGGGCATCGCCTCCCCGGCCTCCAGCATGGGGTCGTCCATGTTGACGTCGATGATCTGGGCGCCGTTCTCCACCTGCTGGCGGGCGACCTCGAGGGAGGCCTCGAACGCGCCCTCGCGGATGAGCCGGGCGAAGCGGGCCGAGCCGGCGACGTTGGTGCGCTCGCCGATATTGACGAAGCCGGTGGTGCCGCCGACGGTCAAGGGCTCGAGGCCGGCGAGGCGGCAGGCGGGCGGAATCTCGGGGACGCGCCGCGGCGCGACCCCGGCCACCGCCTCGGCGATGGCGACGATGTGCTCGGGCGTGGTGCCGCAGCACCCGCCCACGATGTTGACGAAGCCCGAGCGCGCGAACTCGCCGATCTGCTCGGCCATGATCTCCGGGGTCTCGTCGTAGCCCCCGAAGGCGTTGGGCAGCCCGGCATTGGGATGGACCGAGACGTAGGTTCCGGCGGCCCGGGCGATGGACTGGACGTGGGGGCGCAGCCCGGCCGCGCCGAGGGCGCAGTTGAAACCGACGGCGAGCGGCCGGGCATGGGCCACCGAGTTCCAGAACGCCTCCGGCGTCTGGCCCGAGAGCGTGCGGCCCGAGGCGTCGGTGATGGTGCCCGACACGATCACCGGGAGCCGCGCGCCGGTTTCCTCGAAGCGGCGCAGGATGGCGTAGATCGCGGCCTTGGCGTTCAGCGTATCGAACGAAGTCTCGATCATGAGGAGGTCGACGCCGCCCGCCATCAGCCCCGCGACGGCGTCGCCATAGGCCGCCACCAGGTCGTCGAAGGCGACATTGCGGAAGCCCGGGTCGTTGACGTCGGGCGAGATCGAGGCGGTGCGGTTGGTGGGCCCCAGCACGCCGGCGACGAACCGGGGCTTGCCCGGCGTCTTCGCGGTCCAGGCGTCGGCCGCCACGCGGGCGATCGCCGCGCCCGCCTCGTTGAGCTCGCGCGCCAACGCCTCCATGCCGTAATCGGCCTGGGAGATCGCCGTCGAGTTGAAGGTGTTGGTCTCGACGATGTCGGCGCCGGCGGCGAGGAAGCCGTCGTGGATGTCGCGGATCACCTCGGGGCGGGTCAGGCTCAGGAGGTCGTTATTACCCTTGAGGTCCCGCCCCCACTCGGCGAAGCGGGCGCCGCGGAAGTCGGCCTCGGCCAGCCGGTGGGCCTGGATCATGGTGCCCATGGCCCCGTCGAGCACGAGGATGCGCTCGCCGAGGAGGGCCGCAAGGGCGCGGCTCCGGTCCGTCATGGCCTCAGCCCCCGTCCGCTCGGGGCCGGCCGGAGCTCGCGCCCAGCCGCGGCCTCAGCCCGAGGATGTGGCAGATGGCGTAGGTGAGGTCGGCGCGGTTGAGCGTGTAGAAGTGGAACTCGCGCACGCCGCCCGCGCTGAGCGCCCGGCACTGCTCGGCGGCGACGGTGGCGGCGACCAGGCGCCGGGTCTCCGGGTCGTCGTCGAGCCCCTCGAACAGGCGCGCCAGCCAGCCCGGCACCGAGGCCCCGCAACCGCCCGCGAACTTGCTGATCTGGGCGAAGTTGGCGACCGGCACGATGCCCGGTACGACGGGCACCGTGATGCCCGCCGCCAGGACCCGGTCGAGGAAGCGGAAATAGAGATCCGGGTCGAAGAAGAACTGGGTGATGGCGCGCGACGCCCCGGCGTCGATCTTGCGCTTGAGGTTGTCGATGTCGGCCTCGGGGCTGGGAGCCTCGGGGTGGGTCTCGGGATAGGCTGCGACCGAGATCTCGAAATCGGCGACGGATTTGAGTCCCGCCACCAGGTCGGCGGCATAGGCGAAGCCGTCCGCATGGGCGACGTAGCGCCCCTGCCCCTCGGGCGGATCGCCGCGCAGGGCGACGATGTGGCGGATGCCGGCCTCCCAGTAGTGGCGGGCGACCTCCAGCACGTCGGCGCGGGAAGCGGCGACGCAGGTGAGATGCGCCGCCGGCGTCAGCGAGGTCTCGGCGAGGATGCGGACCACGGTGGCGTGGGTGCGCTCCCGCGTCGAGCCGCCGGCGCCGTAGGTGACCGAGACGAAGCGCGGCGCCAGGGGCTCCAGACGCGCGATGGACGCCCACAGGATCTCCTCCATCTTCTCGGTCTTGGGGGGGAAGAACTCGAAGGAGACCTTGAGGTCGGAGTCGCGGGCGACCGCGAGGGGCGTCGCCCCCGGGGCGACCGCCGGCGCCGGCGGGGTGACGGAAGGCGCCGTCATCGGGCGTCCTCCCGGGCGCGGCGCGCCCGCGCCTTCGCCGCCACCGATGGCCGCTCGGCAAGCCAGATCCTGACCGTCAGCGGGCCCCCGGGCAGATCGATGGCGGGCGCGGGCGCGAGCCCGGCGCCGCGGCACCAGGCCTCGATCTCGCCGCCGGCGAAGCCCAGGCGGCGATGGGCGTGCCCGGTGCGCAGGTGCTCGAGCTCGTGGGGCGCGAAATCGACCACGACGAGCCGCCCGCCCGGCGCCACCACCCGCGCCGCCTGGGCGATGACGGCGCCGGGGCGCTCGGCGTAGTGCAGCACCTGATGGATGGTGACGAGATCGAAGGGCTCGCCCTCGACCGCGAGGCTGTACATGTCGCCGAGGCGGACTTGGCAGTTGGCGAGCCCCGCCCGCGCCAGGTTCGAGCGGGCGACGGCCAGCATCTCGCGCGAGCGGTCGATGCCGAGCGCCCGCCCGACCCTGGGCCCCAGGACCTGCAGCACCCAGGCGGTGCCGGTGCCGATGTCCAGTAGCGACCGGACCGGCCGGTCGCCCAGGGCGGCGAGCATCGCCGCCGCCACCTCGCCGTCGTCCACGTGGAGCTTGCGGATCTCGTCCCAGCGCGCCGCGTTCTTGCGGAAATAGGCGGCGGCGGCGGCCTCCCGCTCGGCCTTGGTGGCGGCCAGCCGCTCGCCGTCGCCGAGGATGACCGGGTCGTCGCGCGGCACCATGGCGACCACCGCCATCGCGGCGGCGGCCTGCTCGGTGTCGCGCGCCAGACGGTAGAACGCCGAGGTGCCCTCGCGGAAGCGCTCGAGCAGGCCGGCGTCCACCATCAGCTTGAGGTGGCGCGAGACCCGCGGCTGGCTCTGGCCGAGAATCTGCGTGAGCTCGCTCACCGTGAGCTCACCCCGGGCGCACAGCGCCAAGAGCCGCAGCCGGGTCGGCTCGGCGGCGGCGCGCAGCGCGGTCAGGTAGTGGCCGAG
>DASWKZ010000114.1:0-4710 GCA_036396355.1 Alphaproteobacteria bacterium | reverse complement strand
CGCCGAAGGTGAGGAGCTCCGGGTCGTCGGCGCGGGCGGGCGCGGCGGCGAGGGTCAAAACCAATGCAAGGGCGGCGGCGAGGCCCCCCATCGTGCCGGCCCCGGCCCGGCCCCCCCTGGTGTTGCGGCGGATCACCCCGTCTCCCCCTCTCGGTCGTTGGCCCCGAAACCCCGCCCCCGGCGGGCGCGCGCCATTCTAGGAACCGCGCCCTAGAGCCGCAAGGACTTGAACCGCTCGGTGGCGGCGATCAGCGCGGCGCGGGTGCCGGGCTCCGAGGCGGCGTGGCCGGCGTCGGCGACGACGCGGTACTCCAGCCCGTTGGCGCCCTCGGGCCCGGGCCAGGCGCGCGCCAGCTCGTCGGCGGTGCGGATCGGGCAGACCGCGTCGTAGCGGCCCTGGACGATGGCGGCGGGGATGCCCTCCAGCCGGCCGACATGGGCGAGCAGCGCGCCCTCCTCCATGAACACGCGGTTGACGAAGTAATGGGCCTCGATGCGGGCGAGCCCGAAGGCCATGCGCTCGGAGCCGAACTCGGCCTCGACCTGGGCGTCGTAGCGCAGCGTCGAGCAGGCCCCCTCGTAGGCGCTCCAGGCCCGGGCGGCGGGCATGTGGACGGCGGGGTCGGCATCGACCAGGCGGCGGTGGTAGGCGGCGAGGAGGTCTTCGCGCTCGCGCTCGGGGATGAAGCCGGCGAAGCGGCGCCAGGCCTCGGGAAAGAAGGCGCGCATGCCGTGGAGGAACCAGTCGATCTCGAAGGCGCGGCACAGGAAGATGCCACGCAGGACCAGGCCGAGGCAGCGCTCGGGATGGGCCTCGGCGTAGGCCAGCGCCAGGGTCGAGCCCCAGGAGCCGCCGAACAGCACCCAGCGGTCGATGCCGAGATGCGCGCGCAGGCGCTCGAGATCGGCGATCAGGTGCGCCGTGGTGTTGTCGGCGAGCTCGCCCAGCGGCTCGGAGCGGCCGGCGCCGCGCTGGTCGTAGACCACGATGCGGTAGTGGCGGGGATCGAAATAGCGCCGGTGGTGGGGATGGCTGCCGGCCCCGGGCCCGCCGTGGAGGAACACCACCGGCACGCCCTCGCGGTTGCCCGAGCCCTCCCAATACATGCGATGGCGCCCGTCGAGATCGAGCATGCCGGTCTCGAACGGTTCGATGGGAGGGTAGAGCGCCGTGCGCTGCGCGAGGGGGGCCTGATCCATAAGCGTCGACCGGGCGCCATCTTACGGGGCGGCGCGCCCGCCGGTCAAAGCCCGCGCGCTGACGCGGGTGTGCGCCGCGGCTAGAATGGGCTCGTGCCCAGATGGATGCTCCCCCTCGCCGTCGCCGCGGCCCTCGTCATCCGCGCGCCGGGGATCGACGCCCAGGCGCCGCCCGACGGCCTCGCCGCCGGCGCGCCGGGGATCGCGCGCGAGGTGATCGACGGCGACACCCTGATCCTCGCCGACGGGCGCGAGGTGCGGCTGGTCGGCATCCAGGCCCCCAAGCTGCCGCTCGGCCGGGCCGGGTTCCGCCCCTGGCCGCTCGCCGCCGAGGCCCGCGAGGCGCTCCGGCGCCTCGCCCTCGGCCGGCGCCTCACGCCCCGATTCGGCGGCGCCCGCGCCGACCGCCACGGCCGCGTGCTCGCCCATCTGGTGCGCGAGGACGGGTTGTGGCTCCAGGGCAGGCTGCTGGCCGACGGCATGGCCAGGGTCTACAGCTTCGCCGACAACCGCGCCGCGGTGGCCGAGATGCTGGCCCTCGAGCGCGCCGCCCGCGCCGCCCGCCGCGGCATCTGGGGCCATCCCTTCTACCGCGTCGTTCCCGAGGGCGAGGCCGGGCGCTATATTGGCAGCTTCCAGCTGGTCGAGGGCCGGATCGCGGCGTCCGCGGTGGTGCGCGGCAGGGGCTACCTCAATTTCGGGGCGGACTGGCGCGAGGACTTCACCATCGCCGTGCCGCCCCGGTCCCTCGGCCCGTTCCGCGACGCCTTCGGGCGCCGGCTCGAGCGGCTCGCCGGCCAGCGCGTGCGGGTGCGCGGCTGGATCCGGTCGTTCAACGGCCCCTTGGTCGAAGCCACCCATCCCGAGCAGATCGAGGTCCTCGCCCCATGACGTGTCCCCCACCAAAACCCGGGAATCGCTTCCCCGCCGCCGCGCTGGCCCTGGCGCTGGCGCTCGCCCCCGGCGCCGCCCTGCTCCAGGGCTGTGCCACCAACCCCGCCACCGGCGGCACCATGCTCAGCTTCATGTCCCCGGACGAGGAGTCGCGCCTCGGCTCCGAGGAGCACCCCAAGCTGGTCAAGGCCTTCGGCGGCGAGGTCGCGGACCCGGCGCTCCGGGCCTACGTGCAGTCGGTGGGCACGCTGCTGGCACGCACCTCGGAGCTGCCCGAGCTGAACTTCACCTTCACCGTGCTCGACACCGACATGGTGAATGCCTTCGCGCTGCCGGGCGGCTACGTCTACATCACCCGGGGGATCCTCTCGCTGGCCAATACCGAGGCCGAGATGGCGGGGGTGCTGGCCCACGAGATCGGCCACGTCACCGCCCGCCATGCCGCCCAGCGCCACAGCCGCAGCGTGCTGGCCGGCATCGGCGTCGGCGCCGTCGCCATCCTCACCGGCAGCCGCGGCCTCGCCGAGCTCGCCGGCTCCGGCGCCGGCGTCCACCTGGCCAGCTACTCGCGCGAGCACGAGCTCGAGGCCGACACCCTCGGCGTCCGCTACCTGGCGCGCGCCGGCTTCGACACCCGGGCCATGGCCTCGTTCCTCGCCAATCTGCGCGCCCATTCGCGGCTCGACGCCCGCATCCAGGGGCTGCCGCCGGACAAGGTCGACGAGGCCAACCTGCTGGCCACCCATCCGCGCACGGTCGAGCGGGTCGAGCACGCCACCGCCCAGGCCGGGGTGGCGCCGGTCGCCGACCCGGTGGTCGGGCGCGACGTCTATCTCGCCAAGATCGACGGCATGATCCATGGCGACAGCCCGGAGCAGGGCTTCGCGCGCGGGCGCGACTTCGTGCATCCCCGCCTGCGCTTCCGCTTCCGGGTGCCCGAGGGATTCCGGCTGCGCAACATGCCGGACCGCGTGCTCGCGCGCGGGCCCGACGGCGCCGCCATCCTGTTCGACGGGGCCAAGCGGCCCGCCAACCGCACCCCGCTCGACTACCTGGTCAACGTCTGGGCCCGCAGCCTCCGGCTTGGCGGCCCCGAGCGGATCACCGTCAACGGCCTGCCCGGCGCCACCGCCACCGCGCGCGTCAACACCAGCGACGGCGCGAGGGACGTCCGGCTGGTGGTGATCCAGGACGGCGCGGACCGCCTCTGGCGCTTCCTGTTCGCGACCCCGCCCGCCCTGACCGGGCGCCTGAACCAGCCGCTGCGCGAGACCACCTACTCCTTCCGCAGGATCTCCGCCGCCGAGGCCGCCCGATGGCGCCCCGTGCGCATCCGCCTGCACCGGGTGGGGCGCGGCGAGACGGTGGCGGCCCTGGCGGGCCGCATGGCCGTGGACGGCTTCGCCGAGGAGCACTTCCGGGTGCTCAACGGCCTCGGCGCCGGCGAGGGCGTGCGGGCCGGCCAGACGGTCAAGCTGGTCCTCGAGGATCGCCGCTGAGCAGCCGGTCGAGGAAGTCCCGGGCGCGGGCATGGATGCCGGGGCTCGCGCTCTCGCGCGGGCCGGCGACGTTGAGGGTGGCGACGCGGTGCCGCCGTGCCCAGGCCAGCACCCGGAGGAGGGCCCGCGACCGGGCCTCGGGCGCGGCCAGGTCCATTACCAGCAGCGGACGGCCGAGGGCGGCGGCGATGTTCCACGTGAAACGGGTGCCGTCGTCCCACGCGCCGTCCAGGAGGATGAGCGTGCCGTCGGAATCGCGGACGTTGAGCCGGGTCCGCTCGCCCGGGTCGGCCCCGGCCGTGGGGCGCAGGGGGTAGCGGCGATCGATGGGCCCGTCCTCGGCGGCGCGCCCGCGCGGGCACCACCCGCCGCAGGCGAGCCCGTGGGCGAGGGCGGCGTCGAGGGCGGCGCGGTCGACCCCGGCCTGGCCGCCGCTGACGAGGCGGGCGAGGGGGGCACCGGGACGCCGGCGCCGCCGCCGCGCCGGGGCGCGGCGCGGTCCCGGCGGCGCACGAAAATCGGGGGCCGGTCCCGCCCCGCGGCGCCGGCCCCCGCGCATCCGGATGCCCCGCCTCAGGCGGCCTTCTCGAGCACCTGTTCGAGCTTCACCGCGGCGGCGTCGCGGTCGATCTTCTCCACCGCGGCGACCTCGCGGGCGAGACGCTCGAGGGCGGCCTCGTAGATCTGCCGCTCGGAATAGGACTGGTCGGGCTGGCCGGCGTTGCGGTGCAGGTCGCGCACCACCTCGGCGATGGAGATGGGATCGCCCGAGTTGATCTTGGCCTCGTACTCCTGGGCCCGCCGGCTCCACATGGCCCGGCTCACCCGCGAGCGGCCGCGCAGGGTCGTCAGCGCCAGGTCCAGCTGGTTGCGCGAGGACAGCTTCCTGAGCCCCGCCTCCTCGGCCTTGTCCACCGGGACCCGGAGCGTCATCTTCTCCTTGTCGAAGCGGATCACGAACAGCCTGAGCCGGTAGCCGGCGATCTCCTGCTCCTGGATGGCGTGGATCTTGCCCACCCCGTGGGTCGGGTACACCACGTAGTCGCCGCAGGCGAAATCGCCCACCCTCTTGGCGATGGTGGTGGCCCCGGCCTCGGCCCCGGCCTCGGCCTCGGCC
>DASWKZ010000113.1:0-3107 GCA_036396355.1 Alphaproteobacteria bacterium | reverse complement strand
TGACCTTGCGGGCGATGGTGTCGGCGAGCCCGATGCGGGCGCGGAGCTCGTCGAGGAACTGGGGCGAGAAACTCATGCAGGGGCGCCGCCTCGCGCGAACCGGGGACCGCGCCGCCACTCTCCTCCCGGGGACGCGAGGGGGAATCTTACCGTTACGGGCCCCCGCCGCGCAATCGGCGGCGCTGTGGAAAACTCATTGCAGCGGGGATAAGGGCCGTTCAGGCCGCGCCCAGGCGCTCCTTGACCAGCTGGGCCGCCTTGGCGAAATCCATGCGTCCGGCATAGCGCTCCTTCAGCGCCCCCATGGTCTTGCCCATGTCCTTGATGGAGGCGGCGCCGATCTCGCCCAACACCTCGTCGACGGCCGATGCCACCTCGTCCGGCGTCATCTGCCTGGGCAGGAACCGCGTGATGATCTCGATCTCCTCGCGCTCCTCCCGGACCAGGTCGGGACGGCCGCCCTTGTCATACTGTTCGATCGATTCGTGGCGCTGCTTGATCATCTTCTGCAGCATCTCGAGGATGGCGTCGTCGGAGATGCCGTCGTCCCGGCCGCCCTCGCCGCGGGCGGCGATGTCGCGGTCCTTGAGGGCGGCAAGGATCAGACGCAGGGTGGAAACCGCGCGCTGGTCCTTGGCCTTCATCGCCGTCTTGAGGGCGTCCCTGATGTCCTGGCGCAGCATGAGGGGCCGGGCTCCTTGGAATCGGGCGGACCTTAACCCCTTTCGGCCGGTCTGGCAACGGCCGGAGATTTTATAACATATTGAAAATAAATAGATAATTTTCGACCTTGCCCCTTGACGGCGGCACCGCGATTGCTTATCTAAGCGCGAATTTGCCCGGCGCCCGCCGCCGGGCCAACGCCCCCCGAGAGGGACCGCAGTCGATGGCGAGAGCCGCACCGACGTCCCCCGAGGCGCGCCCGAAGGCGCGCAGGGGGGCCGTGGTTTCGCGCCGCAAACCGCCCGCCCCCTCCCCCGAAGCCAATCTCGAGCGCGCGCTCAGGACGCGGCCCGCCGACGCCAGCGCGGCGCTGGTGCTGGCCGACGGCACCGTGTTCTGGGGCCGCGGCCTCGGCGCCGCGGCGACCGCCGTGGGCGAGGTCTGCTTCAACACCGCCATGACCGGCTACCAGGAGATCCTGACCGATCCCTCCTATGCCGGGCAGATCATCGCCTTCACCTTCCCCCATATCGGCAATGTCGGCACCAATCCGGAGGACATCGAGACGCTGACCCCGGCGGCGCGCGGCCTCGTGGTGCGCGCGCCGGTCACCGAGCCCTCGAGCTGGCGCGCCGCCGACCACCTCGAGCGCTGGCTCGCCGGCCACGGCCTGCCCGGCATCGCCGGCATCGACACCCGCGCGCTCACCGTGCGCATCCGCGACTCGGGCGCCCCCAGCGGCGCCCTGCAATGCGCCCCCAAGGGCAAGCTCGACATCGAGGCGCTCCGGGCCGAGGCGGCCGCGTGGCCGGGCCTCGAGGGCATGGACCTCGCCGGCGAGGTCACCTGCCGCCAGACCTACGACTGGGCCGAGACCCGCTGGACCTGGGGCCGGGGCTACGGGGCCCTCGCCGCCCCCGGGTTCCGGGTGGTCGCCGTCGATTACGGGGCCAAGCGCAACATCCTGCGCTGCCTCGCCTCCCTGGGCTGCGCCGTCACCGTGGTGCCGGCCGCGGCCACCGCCGGGGACATCCTGCGCCACGCGCCCGACGGCATCTTCCTGTCCAACGGCCCGGGCGATCCGGCGGCGACGGGGGCCTACGCGGTGCCGGTGATCCGCGACCTGTTGGCCTCGGGCAAGCCCGTTTTCGGCATCTGCCTCGGCCACCAGCTGCTGGCACTCGCCTTGGGGGCCAAGACGCGGAAAATGGCCATCGGGCACCGCGGCGCCAACCACCCGGTCAAGGACCTCGCCACCGGCCGGGTCGAGATCACCAGCCAGAACCACGGCTTCGTGGTCGTGGACGACTCGCTCCCGCAGGGCGTGGAGAAGACCCACGTGTCGCTGTTCGACGGTTCGCTGGAGGGCCTCGCCCTCCGCGACAGGCCCGTGTTCTCGGTGCAGTACCACCCCGAGGCCTCCCCCGGCCCCCAGGACAGCCACTATCTCTTCCAGCGCTTCGTCGAGATGATGGAACGGGCCTGAGCGATGCCCCGGCGCACGGACCCAAGGTGTGATGGTGCATCGCGGAAACACCCTCCCCCCTTGTGGGGGAGGGTCGGGGAGGGGGGTGTTTTCCCGAAGGCGATTCGAGAGGGTCTGACACCGTGGCCAACGAAAGGGCTCGCGCGCTGCGCGCGCAACCATCGGATGCCGAACGCAAGCTCTGGACGGTTCTGCGAAACAGGCAGTTGGCGGGGCACAGATTTCGCCGCCAGGCGCCCATCGGCCGCTACATCGTCGATTTCGCCTGCTTCGAGCGGAAGCTGGTGGTCGAGGTGGACGGCGGGCAGCACGCAACCGCCGCCCAGCAAGACGCCATGCGCACGGCCTGGCTCGAATCGCAGGGCTTTCGCGTCTTGCGGTTCTGGAATCATGACGTCCTCGGCAACATCGACGGCGTCGCTGCGGCTATACACCGGGCCTTACGGGAGACTCGGGGCGAATAGCGTACCCCCCACCCCATCCCTCCCCCACAAGGGGGGAGGGAGCATCCAGGTTCGAAACTTCCTGCGAACGCCGCCCAGTAGCGAGCGCGCCTGATGCCCCGCCGCACCGACATCGAATCGATCCTCATCATCGGCGCCGGGCCCATCGTCATCGGCCAGGCCTGCGAGTTCGACTATTCCGGCACCCAGGCCTGCAAGGCGCTGAAGGAGGAGGGCTACCGGGTCATCCTGGTCAACTCCAACCCGGCCACCATCATGACCGACCCGGGCCTCGCCGACGCCACCTATGTGGAGCCCATCACCGCCGACATCGTCGAGAAGATCATCGCCAAGGAGCGCCCGGACGCGCTCCTGCCCACCATGGGCGGCCAGACCGGGCTCAACACCTCGCTGACGCTCGCCACCCGCGGGGTGCTCGCGCGCTACGAGGTCGAGATGATCGGCGCCCGCAAGGAATCCATCGACAAGGCCGAGGACCGCGAGCAGTTCAAGGA
>DASWKZ010000112.1:0-2715 GCA_036396355.1 Alphaproteobacteria bacterium | reverse complement strand
GCCGCTCGCCCGCGACATGGCGCCTATCGTCGGCGACGAGCTCTCCAACGTGGGCGCGATCGCCTCCTACGACCGCATGATGGGCCAATACCGCCAGCTTCCCTTCGTGCCCGACGCCAAGGCCGACCTCACCGAGTACGTGGTGGGCAAGGCCATCGACGGCATCTTCCTCTATCTCGGGCGCGAGGAGGCCGCCATCCGCGAGGATCCCGCCAAGCGCACCACCGACATCCTGCGCAAGGTGTTCGGCGCGAGTTGACGCCGCCGCTCCGGCGGCATGTCCCGGCGCGTGCCTGACCCGACCGCGTAGGCCTCATTCACACGTCCCGTCATGCCCCGCTTGTCGTGCCCACGGGTCCGGCCGTTATGCGAATGCGTGCCAAGCACGACGGCCGGCCCGAGGACAGGCTCCGCACGCTTCGCGTGACGCGGGGCATCCAGCTCACGCCAGCCGATCGCGACGAGGCAGATCAGCTCCCCGGCCATCGAGGCGGCGACACCGCTGGACGCCCCGGACGAGCCGGGGCGTGACGGCATTAAAGTCGATAGGAAACGCGCCCTACCCCTCGGCGACGTCGATGAGGACGCCGTCGGGGTCCGCCATGTGGAAGGTGCCCAGCGGACAGGTCGCGCGGAAGGTCTCGAGGCGCGCCTCGCCCTCCTTGCCGATGCCGAGCGCCATGGGGCGGAGCTGCGGGTTGGCCGAGACCGCCTCGAGGTCGCGCGTAAGCGCCGCGAGGCTCTCGACCCGGAAGCCGAGATGGTCCATGCCCGGCATGATGATGCTGGTGCCGGCCGAGCTCCTGACGTCCCAGGGGATCAGCTCGAGCGTCACCCGCCCGTCGGAGAGGTAGTGGTTGGGATCGCCCTCGGCCCTGTTGAGGGGGGCGAGCTCGAACACCTCCGCATAGAACTCCGCCAGGGCGTCGGCCCGGAGGGTGCGGATGGCGACGTGGCTGACGGTGCGGTCCTGCCGCCATTCCGCCTCGGCGTAGACGCCGGCGCGGTTGGCCATGTCCTTCTGGGAGAGGTCGAAGACGTTGCCGGCGGGGTCATGGGTGGTGAGCGCGGCGAACGGCCGCGTGCCCGGCCGCTCGAGCCAGGTGATCTCGGGGTAGTGCTGCTTGAGGCGCGCGAGCACGGCCTTCACGTCCGCGACCTCGATGCCGAAATGGTCGAGCCGCGCCTGGCGCCCCTCGCGGCGGGGATTGATGTTGAGCCCCACATGGCCGTCGCCGACGGTCACCGCCCGCCCGGGCCGCGGCTTGCCCGCCGTCCGCATGCCGAACACGTCCTCGTAGAAGCGGGCGAGCTGGACGAAGCCCTCGCTCACGATGGCGACGTGGTTGATCTTGGCGAACACCGCGTTTCCTCCGGTCGTGTTATCGGGTGAGGCCGTGAATGGACGAACGCGTCCTATGCCCTTGCCGTCGCCCCCTTTCTTCGCCTCCGCCCCTGGTAATCCGGCTTCGAGGGATCGTCGCCGAGGCCGTGGAAGTCGATGATCTCCAGCGCGTTGCCGAACGGGTCCTGGATGTAGGCGTGGCGCCCGGTGAAGGTGCGGTGGCCCTCGTCCTCGTAGAGCAGCACCGGGAAGCCTGCCTTCTCGAGATATTCGATCGTCTCGTCGAACCTCTCGCCCTCGACCATGAAGGCGTGGTGGAACTCGGTCTCCCCGGGCGGCTGGGGCGGCCGGTGATGCTTCGTGTTGGTGAGCACGAAGTGGTCGTCGCCCGCGCGCATGAACACGGTGGTGTCGTTCCGGCGCAGATAGGTGCAGCCGAGCACGCCCTCGTAGAAGCGGCGCCCTTCCTCGAGGTCGCTGACGCCGATGGCGAAATGGAGGATGCCGGTGGGCCGCATGCCGGCCTTGCCCGCGCTTGCCATGGATGGTCCCTCCGTCCGCGCCCGCCCGTGCCTACTGCTTGGGCAGGGGCGGCATCTCGGCCAGCAATTGGCCGTAGCCCGCCACCGGCTCGTTCACGTGCAGCCGCCTCTGGATCTCCCAGCAGCGCGCCGGCACCGGGTGCACCACCGGGATGCCGAGGTCCTGCTCGAGGATCTCGATCACCGGCAGCACCCGCCAGCCGGTGCCCAGCATGTAGATGGCCTGGGCCTTGGGATGCCTGAGCGCGGTGCGCTTGATGTGCGCGTAGACCTCTTCCGAAGACAGCGTCTGCACCTTGTCGAAGGCGACGTCGATGCCGTCCATGGCCAGCACCTCGAAGCCGGCCTGCTCGAAATAATCGGCGAACAGGCCGTTGATGTTGCCGGTGAAGTAGGTGGCCCCGACGATGCGCCTGGCCTTGAGGGCGCGCAGCGCGGCGACGTGGTTGGTGCCCGAGGTGAAGACCGGGGTCTTGTACTTTTTCTCCCACTTGCGGAGCTGCTCGGCCTCGCCCTTGTAGCCCAGCAGCATGAAGGGCGGCGCGCCCTCGGCGTGGATGAGGTCGACCTCTTCCTTCACCAGTTCCTCGATCAGGGGGACGTAGGGCGTCACCGCGCGCTTGAACTCGTCGGTGGTGCCGCGGCGGATGTTGAGGAACAGCGGCACGATGCCGATGCCCTCGGGCAGCATGCGGATCAGCTCCTCGAGGCCGCCCGGCCTCCGCGTCGGCTTGATGCAGCCCACCGTGCCGCGCCAGGACGAATACGCCATCTGAGATGCCCTCCCTGTCTTCCGTTTTGCGTCCGGCCGTGTGCCTCCAGCCTCGC
>DASWKZ010000111.1:0-9894 GCA_036396355.1 Alphaproteobacteria bacterium | reverse complement strand
GGCGCCATGAAGCGGTGGCCAACGGTTTGATTCGATGGCGTTATGGAATCAGGACCGGAGGGTGCACCAGTTTTCCGAGTCGGAATTGACAAGGTCGACATCTGTTGACCGTTGAAAACGGCCACGATTCCATGAATCGGTCGCGCCCATGCCAAATCTAGATCGCTCCAACGCATAGACTTGGGCCAAGGAAAGTTCCAGATAGCCCGATATAAAACGCCATGAAGGACGTCCTGGATCGGCTGCCCTTTTTCCTCCACCACCGCGAACCAGAATTCCTTGCCCTTGACCTCGCGCTTCTCGCATTGATCAAGCGTAAGCCCGACTGAACCGAGAAACCCGTTAATTGCCTTCTCGGGTGCGTCGATTGCGGGACCCTTAGTTTCTTTCTTGAAGTCAGGTTGATGTTCGGGAACGCCTTCGACAACAAGGGTCAGGCGACGCGGAGTTGCAAACGAGCGAGCATTGGTGAACAAAAGACGCTCTGCTTTGAGATCGTCGCAGATTAGGCGCTTGAGGTCCTCCGCCGCGCGCGGCTGCATGCGGGCGGGAATCTCCTCGGACAGGATCTCGAGCAGCAGTTCAGGCATGTGCCCCCGCCCCGTCGGCCAGCCACGCCTCGCAGCAGGCCTTGGCGAGGCCGCGCACGCGGCCGATATAGGCGGCGCGCTCGGCGACCGCGATCACGCCCCTGGCGTCCAGCAGGTTGAACAGGTGGCTCGCCTTGATGCACTGGTCGTAGGCCGGCAGCGCGAGATTCGCCGCGAGCAGCCTCCTGCACTCGCCCTCGGCCTTCTCGAAGCCGTCGGCCAAGAGCGCGGTGTCGGCGCGCTCGAAATTGTAGGCCGAGAACTCGCGCTCGTTGCGGAGGAACACCTGGCCGTAGGTCACGCCTCCCTTGTCTTTTGGGAGGCCGTTGAAGTCGAGGTCGTAGACGTTCTCCACCCCCTGGACGTACATGGCCAGGCGCTCGAGCCCGTAGGTGAGCTCGGCCGTCACCGGCGCGCATTCGATGCCGCCCACCTGCTGGAAATAGGTGAACTGGGTCACCTCCATGCCGTCGCACCACACCTCCCAGCCAAGGCCCCAGGCACCCAGGGTCGGGCTCTCCCAGTCGTCCTCGACGAAGCGGATGTCGTGAAGGGCGGGCGTGATGCCGAGCTCGGCGAGGCTCTCGAGGTAAAGCTCCTGCACGTCCTCGGGCGACGGCTTGAGCACCACCTGGTACTGGTAGTAGTGCTGGAGCCGGTTGGGGTTCTCGCCGTAGCGGCCGTCGCTGGGCCGCCGGCAGGGCTGGACGTAGGCCGCCCGCCACGGCGCCGGCCCCAGCGCGCGCAGCGCCGTCGCCGGGTGGAAGGTGCCGGCCCCCATCTCCATGTCGTAGGGCTGGAGCAGCAGGCAACCCTGCTCCGACCAGTAGGCCTGCAGGCGCAGGATCAGCTCCTGGAAGCTCGGCGGCGTGCCCGTCCCGGCCGCGGGTTTCCGCGCCATGGCCTAGCCCCCGGTCATGGGGCAGTCGTCCCTGCCCTCGGGACACTGGGCGATGGTGCGCGGGGTATAGGCGCCGCAACCCTCGCAGGCGATCAGCTCGGTGCCCTCGGCGTCCGCCTCGCGCTTGTGGGCGACGCGCTGCTCCTTGCCGCGGTTGAGACGCTGGATCCACTTGAAGCCGTACCACACCGCCAGCACGATGGCGGCGAGGACCAGGAGCTTGGAGAGGCTCATCCCGAACATGGGCGAGTTTTAGAGGGGCCCGGGCAAAAGGGCAAGGAACGGCCTCGGCGCGGGCCTCACAGGCCGAAGCGGGCCCAGATGGCGCGTTCCTCGAGGGCGGCGATCAGCCCGGCGCCAAGGGCGGACGGGTCGGGCGTCGCGACGCCCAGCCCGAAGCGCCGGCGCAGCCACGGCCGCCGGGCGCTCACCTCGCGCAGGCGCACGCGATCGCCGTACTTCGCCCGCATCACCGAGCGCAGGTCGCCCAACCCGTCGACGAGGCCGAGCTCCACGCCCCTTCGGCCCGACCAGAAGGCGCCCGAGAACAGCTCCTCCTCGGGGGCCCTGAGGCGGTCGCCGCGGCGGGCGCGCACGGCCTCCTTGAAGGCGGCGTGGACATCGGCCTGGAGCTCGGCGAGCATGGCCACCTCCTCGGGATTCTCGGGGCGGAACGGATCGAGGGCCGCCTTGCGCACACCGGCGGTGTGCACGCGGCGCTCGATGCCGAGGCGGGCGATGGCCTCGGCGAACCCGAATCCGCGGAACAGGACGCCGATGGCGCCGACGATGGAGGAGGCATCGGCGTAGATCTCGTCGCCGGCCAGTGCCAGCCAGTAGCCCCCCGAGCCGGCCACGTCCTCGGCGAAGGCGAAGACGGGGACGCCCGCCTCCTCGGCGGCGGCGCGGATGCGCCGGCAGATCAGCGCCGACTGCACCGCCGAGCCGCCCGGCGAGTTGATGGCCAGCGCCACGGCGCTCAATCCCCGGATCCCGAAGGCGCGCTCGATGATCTGCTCAAGGGGCGCGAGCTCGAGGCCGGAGCGCAACGGCCCCAGGCGGCCGATCACGCCGGACAGGCGCAGCACGGCGACCAGCGCCAGCGGCTCGCGGTAGCGGCGGACCGGGATCAGCCGACGGAGGGGGGCGAGGCTCATGGGGCGAGCCTAGGACGGCCCCGCGCCCCTGCCAAGCGGGCGCTCACAACGCGAGCGCCCGGCCGGCGCGCAGGATGGCGTCGGCCTCGGCGGTGAAGCGGCCGTCCGATTCGTGCAGGGCCAGGCCCTGGGCGAGGCGCATGGGCGTGCGCGCGCCCTTCCGCGCCTGCACCAGCACCCGCTTGGCGGCGCCGTTGCCGCGGTCGGGCCACAAGGGAAAGACGGTGATGCCGCCGGCCCGGCCCCGGAGCACGGCCAGCAGCTCGTCGAGGCGGTCGGCGCGGTGGATCATGGTGACGGTACCGTTGTCGCGGGCCATCATGCAGCCGAACCTGAGCCAGGCGGCGAGCCCGGCCTCGCCCTCGACGGTGGCGGCGGCGCGTTTCTCGTCGGTTGCGGGATCGGCGCGGGCGGCCTCGAGATAGGGGGGGTTGGCGAGCACGTGATGGAACGAGCCCGGCGCGAGCCGCGCCGGCGGGCGGGCGAGGTCGCCCAGCATGAACTCCACCCGCGCCTCCATCCCGTTGAGGCGCGCGTTGTCGACGGCGAGACGCAAGAGGGCGGAGTCGATCTCGAGCCCCGAGACCCTGAGCCCCGGCACCCGCCAGGCCAGCAGCAGAGCCGCGGCGCCCACCCCGGCGCCGATGTCGAGCGCCCGCTCGCCCTCGCCGGCCGGCACGGCGGCGGCCAGGAACACCGGGTCGATGGCGGCGCGGTAGCCCTCGGCCGGCTGGCGCAGGCGCACGCAGCCATCGAGGAAGCCGTCCTCGGTGACCTCGGGCGCGGCGCCGGCGCCGCCGGTGGCGAGGCCGGTCACGGACGGCGCTTCCCGTCGTCGTCGGGCCAGCGGATGTCGGCGGAAAGCCCCAGTTCCTTGCGCGCCGCCTCGATCAGGGCGCGGGCCGCCGGGAAGTCCTCGTCGCGCACCAGCATGCGGCGGGGAATGGCGGCGGCGCTGCCCTCCAGCACCGACATGTGGGTATCCGCGACGAAGACGTGGATTCCCTCGGCGGCGAGCAGCGCCTCCGCCCACGAGACGAGGACGGGGTCGTTGGTCCTGAGAAGCTCCTTCATGGTCGCCCTGCCTCCCCCGGGGGACGGGGTTGATCCGCCGCCGGCCCGCTCCTATGCTCCGCGACACCAACCTTGGCGTCAAGGTCGGCCACGGCCAGGGACCGCATGGGCCCCAGGGGAGGACAGCTTGGCCATCATCGTCAACTTCGACGACCCGCGCGGGCGCGGCGCGAAGCCCTCGCTCGACGCCCTGCACGGGCTGGTCGCCGACGACCTCGCCCGGGTGAACCAGGTCATCCTCGCCCATATGGACAGCCCGGTGGCCCTGATCCCCCAGCTCGCGGGCCACATCATCGCCGCCGGCGGCAAGCGGCTCAGGCCCATGCTGCTGCTGGGCGCGGCCCGCATGTGCGGCTATCGCGGCCCGCGCCACGTGGGGCTCGCCGCCGCCGTCGAGTTCATCCACACGGCGACGCTGCTGCACGACGACGTGGTCGACGAATCCGACCTCCGGCGCGGCCGCGCCACCGCCAACACGCTGTGGGGCAACAAGCCCAGCGTGCTGGTGGGCGACTTCCTGTTCTCGCGCGCGTTCCAGCTGATGGTGGCCGACGGCTCGCTCGACGTGCTGGCGATCCTGTCCCATGCCTCGGCGGTGATCGCCGAGGGCGAGGTGATGCAGCTCACCACCGCCAACGACACCGAGACCTCCGAGGAGGCCTATCTCGAGGTCATCACCGCCAAGACCGCGACCCTGTTCGCGGCGGCGACCCGCCTCGGCGCGGTGGTGGCGGGCCGCCCCAAGCTCGAGGAGGAGGCGCTGCGCGCCTTCGGGCTCAACCTCGGCATCGCCTTTCAGCTCACCGACGACGTCATGGACTATTCCTCGGCGGCCGAAACCATGGGCAAGGAGACCGGCGACGACTTCCGGGAGGGCAAGGTGACGCTCCCCGTCGTCTTCGCCTTCCGCCGCGGCGACGACGACGAGCGGGCCTTCTGGCGGCGCACGCTGGAGGACATGGACCAGCGCGACGGCGACCTCGCGCGCGCCGTGACGCTCCTCGCCCGCCACGGGGCGCTGGAGGATTCCCTCCTGCGGGCCCGCCACTACACCGAGCGCGCGCGGGACGCCCTGGACATCTTCCCCGACGGCGAGGTCAAGCGCGCGCTCCTGGAGGTGGTCGCCTTCTGCGCCGCCCGCACCTACTAACGCCAGGCCGGCCCCGAAAGGGCGCCCTTGCCGCGGCGGCGCCCGTCGTTCACCCCGCCAAGCGGCTCCGGAAACGGGTAGAATGGCAGCCGGCGCCGTCCCCGGCGCCCACCCCCTAGGAGGGCAAGCCCATGAAGACGTTCACCCTTGCGCTCGCCGTCGCCGCCCTGACCCTTCCCGCCGCCGAGGTCGCGGCCCAGGATCAGCGCATCCAATGCCCGACCGTCTCCGCCAGCTTCGATACGGTGGTGTCGGACAAGTCGTGGCTCCCGCTGACCAGCTCCGCCGCCGAGTTCACCAAGGCCGCCGTGGTCGACGGCGGTGGCGGCAAGCGCGACCTGTTCTGCCATTATCGGCATTCGCGCTTCGGGGAGTTCGTGGTGCGGAAACCGGCACCTGCCAATCTCGATTGCCGGGCCGAGGGCCGCGGCTTCCATTGCGGACTCGCGGCCACCCTGATGCTGCGCATGCCGATGGAGATGCCGAGGCTTCGCCCGCAATAGCAGGGCCGGCCCCGCCGCCCTCGGCGACGTCGATGGCGGACCGCCTTGCCCCGGCCCGACCGGTCGTGGCACCATCGGGGGACCGTGGGGAAAACCGGGCATGGAGGAAACCATGGACTTCAGCATTCGCCGCCCCGGCCACGTGGTGATCCGCGCGAGCGACGTCGAGCGCTCGCGCCGCTTCTTCGTCGACGTGATCGGGTTCAACGAAGTGGGCCGCAACGACCGGCGCATGTATTTCCTCACCAGCCGGTTCGAGGACAACCACCACATGATGCTGGTCCGCCCGGCCAAGCCCGGCGCGCAGGCGACCGACGCACGGCGCCGGATCGGCATGGCGGCGGTCGCCTACGAGGTCGGCTCGTTCGAGGACCTCAAGGCGCTCTACGGGCGCCTCAGGGAGAACGGCACGCCCATCGAGCGCACCGAGGACCGCGGCGCGGAGAAGGCGCTGTTCGTCTCCGACCCCGACGGCAACCTGTTCGAGTTCTTCTGCCGGGAGAAGGCCGCCGGGGAAACGCAGGGCCGCTTCGCGGTCAGGGGCTCGCTCGAGGCCGAACTCGCCGGCGCCGGGGCGTGAGGGAGGCGGCCATGGAGACACCGATCAAGGCGACGGGCCGCCTGAGCCTGCGGGTCCGCGACCTCGCGCGCTCGCGAGAGTTCTACCGGGACGTCCTCGGCTTCGCCGAGATCGAGGGTGGCGGCGGCGACCGCGCCTACCTCTCGGTGGCGCCCGGCGACGACCGCCCGGCGCTGATCCTCATCCAGGCCGGGGACCGGGACGCGCCGGGGCCGGCGGTCGACCCCGACCCGCTCATCGGCATGGAGCACTTCGCCTTCGAGATCGATTCGGAGGATTTCTCGGCCCTCAAGGCGGCCTATAGGCACCTCAAGGCGAAGGGGGCCGAGATCCATCACACGGTGGACCACCGGGTGACCTACAGCATCTATTTCCTCGATCCCGACCGCAACCTCATCGAGGTCTACATCAACCGCCCGCCTGCGGAATACGAGGGGCACAGGGACAACCCCTACGGCTCCTTCGAAAGCCTCGAAGCGCGGCTGGCGGCCCCGGAGCCGGTGGCGTAACGCCCATCAGCCGGCAGAATCCCTACCCCGCGCAGCACGACAGCATCTTCACGTCCTTCTCGAAGCCCTGGGCGGCCAGCTTGAGGCCCTCGACCGTGGTCAGATAGGGGAAGATCGTCGCCCCGAGGTCCCGGGCGGTCATGCCGGACCCGATGGCAAGCGCAGCCGTCTGGATGCTGTCGGCACCCTCGGGTGCCAGGATATGCGCGCCGAGCAGCCGGCCCGTCGTCACATCGGCCACAAACTTGATGAGGCCGCGGGTGTCGCGGGCAGCCAAAGCGCGCGGCACTTGGTCGAGGGGCAGCACACTCGTCCTGACGTCGTATCCGGCCTTCCTTGCTCGCTCCTCCGTGAGACCGACACTTGCCACCTGCGGATCGGTGAAGACGACCGCCGGCATGGCGCTGTTGTCATAGACCAAGCCGTCCCCGTTGAGCGCGTTCCTGGCTGCGATCTTGGCGCCATAGGCCGCCATGTAGACGAACTGGTCGCGGCCGGTCACGTCGCCCGCGGCATAGGTGTTCGCCCGCGACGTGCGCATCCGTTCATCGACCTCGATGCTGCCCCCGCTATTGACGGCGATGCCGGCTTCTCTGAGGCCCAGCCCCTCGGTATTGGGCGTGCGACCGGTGGCGACCAGCACGCGCGCGGCTTCGAGCGTTTGCATCTGCCGATTTCCGCGAACGCGCAGATGGACGCCGGACCCGGTTTTCTCGATGGAATCGTAGGCGATGCCGCCGATGAGGCCAACGCCCTCGTCGGCGAAGTATCGCGTCAGCGCCTCGCCGATCTCGGGCTCGGCGGCAGGCAGGAGACGGCTGCGGCAGACGACCGTCACCTCGACGCCGGCCCGTGCAAACAGCTGCGCAAGCTCCGCGCCGATATAACCGCCTCCAATGACGAGCAGGGATTTCGGCAGCTCTTTGAGATCGAGCGCCGACGTGCTGGTCAAGTAGTCTATGTTCTCGATCCCGGGAATGGAGGGAACGGCGGGCCGGGCACCGGTGGTGATGATCACCCTTGGCGCCTTCACCACGGCACCATCGACGACCACGCCGCCGTCCACGAGACGGGCCCTGCCCTCCAGATAGGTCAAGCCGTCGTATGCGGGGAGAAGGTCGGCGTATTTGATCCGACGCAAGTACGCCACGAGCGTGTCCTTTTGCCGGACCACGGCACCCCAGTCGGTGATGCGCGCGGCCCCCGTTATGCCGGCAAATCGGGAGGCGGTATTGGCATGATGCAGACTCTCCACCGCCCGGATGAGGGTCTTCGAGGGCACGCAGCCGATGTTGGTGCAGGTGCCGCCAATGGCGCCGTGCCCGATCAGCGCGACGCTGGCACCTTCGTCCGCCGCGGTGATGGCGGCAGAGAATCCCGCCGATCCCGCGCCGACGACCGCGATATCATAGTGGCCATTCGCCTTCCTTCCGGCGTCGCAGCAATCAGTCATATCAGATGCCATCCTTCGATTGTGACGACGGATTACAGCAGGCTGCCGCCTGCCCACGCCGCCAGAGCCCGTAGGCCGTCATGCCGAGGAATACGGCAAGCGCCGGGAACAGGACGTAATCGAGCCAGCCGAGCTAGCTGGACAGGCCAACCACGCCGAGGAGAATCACCAGGGCCGGCGTGAAGCAGCAGATCGCGGTGATGACCGAGCCGCTGATGCCGGTCCTGAGGATCGCCCTGTCCTTCATGTCATCCACCCCGATGGATGGGTCTTGCCGGATAACCGACGTTGGCGCTCGCGCGGGCGATCACCTCAGCCGTGGTCTTGGCATCATCGAAGGTGACGATTGCCGTCTTGTCGGCATAGGAGACATCGACTTTGGAGACACCGGGCACGCGTTCCATCGCCCTTTTCACGATGTAGGGACACGACACACAAGTCATGTTCTCGACCGCCAGCGTGACCGTGCGCTCGGCGGCCATCGCGGGCACGGTGAATGCCAATGTGCCAAGGAGTGCCGCGAGTGTCATAGTTCGCTTCATTTCCTTGACCCTTTCGGCTGTCTCACTGAACGCCCAACAGCCACGGTGCCGCGTAGGGGAAGGCGACGGCCGCGGCGACCAGCGCCGTCGCGACCCAAAGAGCGGTCTTGACGACCCGGCTGGGCAGGGGACGGGCGCAGGCCGCCCCCCCGTCGGCGCAGGCTCTCTTGGGCTTCCAGTACGCGGCATAAAAGCCGTACCCGAGGAAACCGAACGTGATGGCGATGAAGATGGGTTGATAGGGGGCCAGCGCCGTCAGCTTGCCGATCCAGGCGCCGCCGATGCCCAGACCGAACAGGACCAGCGGCAAGATGCAGCAGGACGAGGCGCCGATGGCGCCGAGGATGCCGCCGCCGGCGGCCCAGCCGGCCCGCCTTCGATGGCTGTCGGCCTGCGCCATGCTCTCCGCTGCGTCCAGCGCGGTTTCCTCGGTGCGCGCCATCACTGCGTCCTCATCAGACCCGCCCTACCTATGTTAGGATGGGGCCTGTAGTCCCTACAGGTTCAAGGAAGAAAATGAGTAGGCAATACAAACACATGACATCGGCAGGATACGGCATCGGGACGTTGTCGACGCGTACCGGCGTCAACATCGAGACGATCCGTTACTACGAGCGGATCGGCCTCATGCCGGCCCCGCCGCGCACCGAGGGCGGCCAACGGGTTTACGACGCGGGCCATCTCAAGCGTCTCGCCTTCATCCGGCGCAGCCGGGAGCTCGGCTTCTCGCTGGACGACATCCGCGCGCTGCTCAGGCTGGTGGACGGTGGCGACTATACCTGCGGCGAGGTGCATCAAATGACCCTGGCCCACATTTCCGACATCCGCCGCAAGATCGCCGATCTCAGGCGCATGGAGCGGGTGCTCAAGGAGATGGCGGCAAAATGCGAAGGCGGCGACGTGCCCGATTGCCCGATTCTCGAGGCGTTATCGGCGTGAGGGCGGTCGTCGCTGGAACCTCGGCATCGCCGTCTATAGGACGAGGCTGGGGTTGCGGAGGTTGCGGTCGCAGTCGATCAGGTTGACCTGCTTGACCCGGATCTCCCAGTCCTCGCCCCGGCGCGCGAGGCGGTGGGCGCACCAGGCCGCGAGAGTGCGGCCGTCGCCGGCCCGGAACTCGGCGATCAGCAGATTCGAGCGCACCATCACCGTCGAGTCCTCCTCGGTCGCGAACACCTCGACGTTCGAGACGAACCGCACGGTGCGCGAGGGCGGAATCTGCGACCAGGCGGCGCCCGTGCCCAGGCGGAACACGCGGTCCTCCATGCGCCGGCGGTCGTCGAAGGCGATCGTGACCTCGCGCCTTGGATCGCCGCCCTCGGGCGTCGCCGGCACCCAGTAGAGGCACTCGCGGGCAAACAGGGCGAGCCAGTCCTCGTAGCGGCGCCGGTCCAAGAGCCGCGCCTCGCGCTCGAGCACCGCGCGGCAGGCCTCG
>DASWKZ010000110.1:0-3410 GCA_036396355.1 Alphaproteobacteria bacterium | reverse complement strand
AAATCCCACGACTCCCTGCAGGACGGGTCCCTGGAATCCGCCGAATACGACGTTCTCGGAGACGATCTCGCGGAACCGGACGAGTGGGAGCCCGGCATCCTCGGCATGGGAGCTGCCAAAGGATTCGGGGCACGCCTCCAGCGCCTCGAGCCGTATGTCACGGTAATCGGCCGCATCCGCAGCGTCGAGTTGGCGCACCTCGAACATGTTGTCCCCAGACCTACCCCAGAGTTCCCGGCACTTACACGCAGGTCGGAGCAATTTCCGTCGCGCGCCGCGACGCCACCCCTGGGCGGAGGGCCCGGCCGGGGCAATGCCTGGCGGCGGCAATGGTCCAGGGGGGGTCTATGGTCCGGCGCGGCCGGCCCGGCGCCTCGATCCTGGCCGATGGGACGCGAGGGAGCCCGGCGGGCGCATCCCCGCGCCTGGCAACCGGACGTGCCCCTGGATCGGGTCCCCACCGGGCGCGGCCCGATCCCCATCCCTGGAGGAGGCGATGGCGGGTGGCCGCCGGGACCCGGGACGGCCTCCGGCCCCGATCCGCATCGCTCGTCGTTTCGACGCGTGATCCCGCCCTGGAAAGCCGTGCGGAAACCACGCATATCTTTAGAACTATTCAAAATACCTGGCCCGGGGTTCCCGCCCTGTCACGCCGCGGCTCCGGTCCTGACCCGTGACGCTTCGGTTCAGCCGCATGGCAATCCTACCACGTTCCGCGATGTAGGTTCGCGACCGGCCGCGCGCCGGCGCGATCCCCTGGGCCCGTGGCCTATTCTATCCCGTAGAGGAAACCCAGCAGCAATGGCTTGGGCCAGATGGCGCCGTACATGTAGTCGAACACGGCCCACAGGAACGCCGTGCCCGCCACTGCGGTGTAGAGGCCGCGCTTCCAGCTTCCCCCGAAGACCTGCGCGAACAGAAGCGGGAACAGAAAGAACGTGAGGTGGAATCCCACCAGGACGAGGCCGCCGGCGAGACCGAGAATCCAGAGGATGGCTACGCCCTCGCGCCGGACATGCTCGCTCGGGAAGGGGATCGCCGGCTCGCCCACCCCCTCGGCGAGCAGGCGACGGGCGGCGACGTCCCGCACGATCTGCCACAGCCCGAGAAGGATGCCGATGGCGCCGATGAAGTACACGGACAGGGTCGCGAACAGGGGCCAACGGGTCGAATACAGGATCATGAACGCAAAGACGCCTACGAGTATGAGAGAGATGACGATGCTGCCCGATTCGACGGGACGCCTCACCTCGTGCTCGATCTCCATGGCCATGGCCGACATCCCCTTGCGGCGCCGGCTCCAGATCGGCCAGGCGATGGTCAGGATCACCAGGATGCCGAGAAGGATCACGCTCGGATGGCCGAGCCACCCCAGCCCGTATCGGTCCACCGACAGCCACAGGTACTGCTGGACCTGCGGCCCCAGGACCACCGCCACCAGCACGGGCGGCCGCGGCCATCCCCAGCGCTTCATGGCCAGGCCCACCGCCGCGAGCAGCAGGAAGGCGACGATGTCGCCGTAATCCAGGTTCACGGCATAGGCGCCGACGAGGCAGAACATCAGGATGGCGGGGACCAGGTAATAATAGGGCACCATGCACGCGCGGGAAAACTGGCGGGCGAAGGCCAGCGCCAGCCCCGTCGCCATGAAATTGGCGATCACGAGGGTCCAGATCATCGCGAACATGTAGGAGCGCTGGGTGGTCAGCATCGCCTCCCCCGGCTGGATGCCGACGGCGATGAACCCGATCAGGATGATGGCCATGGAGCTGCTGCCGGGGATGCCGAACAGGAGCGTCGGGATGAGATCGCCGCCCTCCTTGGCATTGTTGGAGCTTTCCGGCGCCAGGACACCGCGGACGTCCCCCTTGCCGAAGCTGTCGCGGTTCTTTTCGGTCTGGACGGCGTGGGCGTAGGCGAACCAGTCCGCCACCGAGGATCCGAGCCCCGGGAGAATGCCCACCCAGACCCCGACCATGCTCGAGCGCACCACGAGCCACCAGTGGCGGAATACGTCCTTCATGCCCTCGACCAGCCCCTTGCCGAGGGATTCGACCTCGGTGATGCTGGTGCGCTTGACCATGAGCTCCACCATCTCGGGAATGGCAAACAGCCCCATGGCCATGATGACCAGGGGAATCCCGTCCTCGAGGTAGCTCGTCTCGAACGTGAAACGCTCGATGCCGGTGCGGGCGTCGGTGCCGATCAACGCGATCGACAGGCCGATGGCGGCCCCGATCAATCCCTTGACGGGCTCCTTCCCGCCGAGCACGGAGACCGCGCTCAGGCCCCACAGCACCAGGAGGAGGAACTCGGGCGATCCCAGGCTGAGGACCAGGGGCGTGAAGATCGGCAGGGTCAGGATGAAGGTCGCGGCCCCGATCACGGCGCCGACCGCCGATCCCAGGAACGCCGCCCCGAACGCCCGGTTGGCCTCGCCGCGCTTGGCCATGGGATAGCCGTCCAGCACCGTGGCCTGGGAGCCCGAGCCTCCGGGAACCCCGACCAGCACCGAGGTGAAGGTATTGGCGGTGTTGCCGACGGTGGCGGCGCCGATGATCAGCGTGATGAATTCGAAGGGATGGAGGGTCATGGCAAAGGGCATGAACAGGGCGAGGAGCAGAAGCCCCCCGATCCCCGGCGCCGCCGCGAAGAAGCTGGCGATGATGACGCCGAACACCATCAGCCCGAATGCCTTGAGCTGAAGCACGCCCATCAGCCCCTCGACGACGCCTTCGAACATCGCATCCGCCTTTCGGGCCGGTCCCTCCCGCGCGATCGAAGCGCCGGGATGGGACCCCACCCGGGTTCAAATAGCCATGGAACGGAAAATCACGTGGGCCAGGAATGGCGCCACAGCGCGAGGAACGACCACAAGGGAGCGCGTCCGCTGCCCCGCCCTGGGTTATGCCGCCACGGCCGTTGGGGCACGTTTCATTGCCCCGACCACCTCCACACCATCACCTGGAACGGCCGTAATTGATGCTCCAACCAGCTCATGTTGTCCATAGAATTCCCTGGGCGAACGGAGGCCTCTCGCCGCCCCGGGCAAGGTACGGTACCGCGATCAGCCCCTGGACCGGTAATTCGGGCGGGGCTGACGGATCTCGACCCCATTTTTCCTGAGCTCCTCGAGATAGGTCTCGTAGATCCGGGGCTCCTCGTCGTCGTACTCGATCTGGTCGGGCCCGTCCTTGCCGCCCGTCATGCCGAGCTTGATCGGATGCTCGGGGCTGCCTCCGCGCCTCAATGCAAGATAGCGGGCCGGTTCGGGCCCGGTGTTGAAGTGCTGGTGGAACCACCATTCGGGCGGCGCGAACATCGAGTTCTCCCGCCAGTCCACCCGGGTCGGCTCGTCGCCTTCCTTCCACAGCAGCGAATAGCCCTGGCCCGCGAGAATGATGACGTGC
>DASWKZ010000109.1:0-1699 GCA_036396355.1 Alphaproteobacteria bacterium | reverse complement strand
GCCGTCGCCGACCGAGTGGAGGATGCGGACGACCTGACCGCCCAGCGCGAGCTCCCAGCGCGCCACGTCGTGGACGCCCTTCTCCGGGTCGACGAGGGCTTTCCAGGTCTTGCCGACGAAGGGCTGGAAGGGCTCCAGGTGCGGAGACGGCTCCGCCGCCGACGCGATGGCGGAGGTCAGAACGAGAAGAAGCGCCATGAATCGCGAGCTCATCCGGCCAGTCTACCGAATCCGTAAGCGGCATCGGGTAGAATGGCGGTTGCGGCGCTCGCTGGCGCCGCGGACGCCCACGCCCGACCGGAACGAGACCGTCCACGATGACCACCCAGGCCGCTACCAACGCATCGGCCGCGCCGCGCTGGCGCGACTACGCCGAGCTGACCAAGCCCCGCATCACCCTCATGGTGGTGCTGACGGCGCTCGTGGGCTTCCTGCTGGCGACGCACGGCCGGCTCCAATGGGGGCTGCTCGTCCACACGCTCTTCGGCACCGCGCTGCTGGCCGGCGGCGCCTCGGCGCTCAACCAGTACTTCGAGCGCCAGATCGACGCCCGCATGCGGCGCACCGCCAACCGCCCGCTTCCCGCCGGACGCCTGGCGCCACTGGCGGCCCTCGCCTTCGGCGTCGGCCTCGGGCTCGCCGGCGGCCTCTACCTGTGGTGGGCCGTCAACGCCCTGACCGCGGCCCTCGGCGTCGCCACCCTGGGCGCCTACATCTTCATCTATACGCCGATGAAGCCGCGCAGCAACCTCAACACCCTGGTGGGAGCGGTGCCCGGCGCGATTCCGCCGATGATGGGCGTGACGGCGGTGACGGGCGAGCTCGACGCGCTCGCCTGGGCGCTCTTCGGCATCCTCTTCCTGTGGCAGATGCCCCACTTCCTCGCCATCGCCTGGCTCTACCGCACCGACTACCGGCGCGGCGGCCTCGCCATGCTGCCGGTCGACGACGCCCGCGGCGAACAGACCGTCCGCCAGATGGTGCTCTACGCCGCGGCGCTGGTCCCGGTGAGCCTGCTGCCGAGCGTCCTCGGCGTCTCCGGGCCGGCCTACATGGCCGGCGCCCTGCTGATGAGCTTCGCCTTCCTCGGCGTCTCGGCGGCCTTCGGTTTCCTCCAGAGCACCCGCATGGCGCGGCGCGTGGTGCTCGCCTCGGTGGCCTACCTGCCCCTGCTCCTGATCCTCATGGTGGCGGACCGCGCCGTCGCTTGACGGTGCGTGCAGCCCGCCGGCCCCATTTCCTGTCAAAAAGTGACACCGGCGGCGACAGGCGCTGTCATGGCCGGACGCCTCTTGAGCCTCATTGCGCCCGAAGTTGTGGCGCGGGCCACTCCGACCCGGTGGCGCGCTGCACAAATCCCGCCGCGAGGGGCCTGGCACAGAGGTTGCTTCAGGGAAAGCCCGTTGACAATGACGAAGCGGGCACGCCCGAAACCGAGCGCGCCCGCAACGTTCGATGAGAATGTTTTTGGGGTGGGCGCCGGCAAACATGGCGGGGCGCTGGCGCTCCCCCTTCCCTTTCTCTTACGGCTCGCGGCCCGCGAGCGCCTCCCTCTAGTTTCCCAGCCTCTCGACCTCGAGCTCGTCGCTCAGGAACGAATCGCCGGCGCCCATGAGGTCGTCGGCGCCGCCGGAGAGCTGCATCGACCCCTCCATCTGCTCGCGCGCCTCGTCGCTGGTGAACTGCACGCCGGCGATCT
>DASWKZ010000108.1:0-2659 GCA_036396355.1 Alphaproteobacteria bacterium | reverse complement strand
GGTCGTCGATCGCCAGCACCCTGTCGCCGCCGGCGAGGATCTTCTCCGCCAGATGGGAGCCGATGAAGCCGGCCCCGCCGGTGAGCAGGAACGTCCGCGCGTTGTCGCGTGCCACTTCGTTCTCCATCCGATCGCCGCCGTACCCCCGGGCCAGGCTGCATTCTACGTCACGCCCGCGACGGTCTCGAACCGTCCTCATGGAGCCCGGTGGCTTCGCAGCGCCTAGCAGGCGCCCGCAACCCGCCGGGCGACCAGCCACAGCTCGTTGCGGTGTACGACCTCGAAGCAGGGACCCCTGAGCCACGATCGGGGGAGCGGTTGAGCGTCCCGGATCGCGGCCGGCGGACGCGGTCCCGGAGGCTCCGTCGATAGTCCGGAGCCGCCGGCGCCGATCAGGACCACGACGGCCCCGAGGGCGTCGAAGCGGCGCGCCGCCTGCTCGGGGCTCGCCGCCGCATAGGCCCCGGCGAGGGCGACGCGGGCGTCCTCGTACTCCTCGGGGCCGGCGCCGAACAGCAGCGCGTGGCGCTCGTCGGCGAGCAGCAGGGGGCGGCGAAGCCAGTAGCCGAAGGCGCTGGTCAGCTCGTCGGGATGCACGGCGACCGGCGCTCCGGCGGGGGCGTTGGCGTTGATCCAGGCCGATGCCTCGACGGTGGCCGGCGGTGCCGCCCAGAACCAGGCCCCCTCCAGCAGCACGCCGAGCAGCGCGTAGCCGTTGGCCGCCAGACAGAGCGCCGCCCCGGCCATCATCCAGCGGGCGTTGGCGACGCGTCGCGCGCCCCGCGCCCGGGGCACCGGCGGGCGACCGTCGGCAGGGGCGCCGCCGGTCTTGATCACCCGGCCGGTAGCGCGCGCGAAGCGCATGGCGGCGAAGGGCGCCAGCAGGAACCACACCAGCACCATCGGCCGCGCGTAGAGGTTGTTGGGCCCGCCCAGCGGCGGCCTCACGAAGGTGACCAGCACGACGATCGAGACCGCCAGGGCGATGACGTGCGCCTGGTGGGGCTGGATGCGGTCGTTTGCGGAGCGGCGACGGATCTCGAGGCAGGCGAGGATGCCGATGACTCCCAGCTCGACGGCGTAGAGCGCGACGCTGTCGATGAGATGCGTGAACCAACCCGGCCCCAGCCACCAGGAGAACAGGGCGCCGTTGACCCAGCGTCCCGCGGACGAGACCTCGAGGGTGAGGCCGGGGCCCGGCCCCGAGGCCAGCACCGCCAGCACCGGCATGGCCAGCGCCGCGGCCGCCAGACCGGGCAACAGCCAGGTCCGCCAGGTCGGCGTCTGCCAGAGGAAGCAGCGCCGGCTCAGGCTCTCGATGACGGAGGCGCCGAGGACGCCGCCCGCCAGACCGAGGGCGACGTACGCCGACAGCGCCGGCAGCGCCGCGATCAAGGCGGCGGGCAGCAGCCAGGGCGCCCCGAACGGCGGGCGCCGGGACGATGCCTCGGCGGCCTGCGACCGGCGGATCAGCAAGTGCACGACCAGCAGCGCGAGCAGGACGGCCGCCATGTGCTGGGGAGCCCAGATCGTCGTCAGGTAGGGGGCGTTGAGCTGTCGCTCGTTGTGGTGGATCCAGTAGTCGAGGTGGGTCGAGGGGATCACCTCGCGCAGCCATTCGGCCCCGCCGCGCCAGGGCCCGGCGCGCACGGCGTTGCCGACCGCGTCGATCGCCAGGGGAACGAGGTCGAAGCCGGCCAGCAGGGTCGCACCCAGCGCCGCCAGCAACGGAACGCTGGGGGCATCTCCGAGGTCGGAGCCGCGGCCGGCGGCGATCGTCCGCGCCGCCGTGTAGGCGACGAACGGCGTCGCCGCGGCGGTGAGCAGGGTCAGCAGCAGAAGGGCCAGGTATATCGGGTCGGCGGCCGGTGAGGTTGCCGCGAGGTCGGCGCCGAAAGCCCCGCCGATCCACTCCGCCAGGCGCGCCACCGATGCCGCCACCAGGTGGAAGCCGTAGTAATAGGGCGCCGCCGCCGCAGAATGCAGGAACGGGTTCGGGGGCGGCAGCACGTCGGCGGCGCCGAGCGCGGTGGTCACCGCGAGGTGCTTGTACCAGTCGCTCATCGCCATGCGGTGGACGCCGTCGGCGCGGTGCATCCCGTAGGTGAGAAACGGCAGCCAGGCGGCCGCCGCGAAGGCGATCCCGGTTGCCGCCAGGATCGCGAGGTGGCGCCGATCCACCCCGCCGCGCCGGGCGGGCGCGGGCGCCGTCGTCCCGGGCGGCGCGGCCGGCCCGGCCGTGAAGCGGCCGCGGCCGGCCACCGTCTCGGGAACGACGTGTCCGTCGAGCTGCTCGACCGGCTCGGATCCGTCCCGGGCGGCGCGGCGGCCGCCCGCCGTTGCGAGCTGGGCGCGCAGGGCGGCCGGCAGCGCCAGGAGCCCGGCGGCGAGCAACGGCGCGATGGCGGCAACCCCGAGAGAAGGCCCGGCGAGGACGGCCGCCAGCCACAGGGCCAGCGCTGCGATGCCGACGCCGCCGTAGGCGACCGCGGCGATCTCGGCGGCATCGGCGCCCGGATGGCGCCGGCGCACCCACATCGCCGCCGCCAGCGCCGGTGGGCCGATCACCACCAACGCTGCCGCTACGAGGGCTGGAATCTCCATTGCGGACGAGACCGGTGGTGGGACGGGCGTTCCGGAAGTGTACTGGATCCGCGCG
>DASWKZ010000107.1:0-11506 GCA_036396355.1 Alphaproteobacteria bacterium | reverse complement strand
TACGACCGGGAGAAGCTGCAGGAGCGGCTGGCCAAGCTGGCCGGCGGCGTGGCGGTGATCCGGGTCGGCGGCGCCACCGAGTTCGAGGTGAAGGAGCGCAAGGACCGCGTCGACGATGCGCTCAACTCCACCCGCTCGGCGGTGGAGGAAGGCATCGTGCCGGGCGGCGGCGTCGCGCTGCTCTACGCCACCAAGGCGCTCAAGGGCGTCCAGGGCGCCAATTCCGACCAGCAGACCGGAGTCGACATCGTGCGCCGGGCGATCCAGACGCCGGTGCGCCAGATCGCCGAGAACGCCGGGTTCGACGGCTCCGTGGTCGTCGGCAAGATCCTGGAGGCCGAGAGCCCCACCTATGGCTTCGACGCTCAGGCGGGCGCGTACAAGGACCTGGTCAAGGCCGGCATCATCGACCCCACCAAGGTGGTGCGCACGGCGCTGCAGGACGCGGCCTCGGTCGCGGGGCTCCTGATCACCACCGAGGCGATGGTGGCCGAGCGGCCGGAGAAGAAGGATCCCGCCATGCCGCACGGCGCGGGCATGGGCGACATGGACTTCTGACCGCACCGGGGATCTCGCCCGTAAAGTCGAAGGGCCGCCCCCATGGGCGGCCCTTCCCATTTGCGGACAACCCCGCCCCGTCAAGCGGGCTTATCGGTGAACCGCTCATGGAAGGCCATGCTCGGGGTTCCTTCCGCGCGCAGGTCCTTCCGGGTCTCGTAGTTGATGTGCTTGATGTTGTCCTGATTGCCGGAGCGATTGCCCATCATGATCATGGGGCCGTCGCCGGTGTTCTCCAGCATGTAGAACGACCCGCCGGTGATCAGCGCCGCCATGCCGGGGTCCAGCACCGCCTTGCCGCCGTCCGGGAAATGCATGGTGCATTGCCCCTCGATGCAATAGAAGGTCTGGTCCTCGTTGTGGCAATGCATGTCGTCATGGTCGCCCGGGTCGGGATAGTAGTGGACCCAGGCGTGCATCTTGCGCGTGTTCATGACCACCGTGCGTTTCTTCTTCTCCCTCGCGAGCTCGGCGCAGCGGATGACCTCGATCCCCATCGGGCTTCTCCTTCGATCCGGATGTGGTTCATATTAGCCGCCCGGGTGCGCCGCTTCAATCGGGGCCAACGGATGACACGGGCCGCGCCTGCGCGATATGATGGCCTTGGAGGAACCGGACCGGAGGCGCCCGATGGGTTACGTGGATGCCGACGCCCACGTGATCGAGACCCCCCTGACGTGGACGCATCTGGAGGGGAAGGAGAGACGGCACTGCCCCCTCCTCGTGACCCAGACCTGGGGTCCCGAGGTCAAGGGCAACCAGGGCCGTCCGGCGGTGGAATACTGGCTCATGGACAACCGCGTCCACGCCAAGGACCGCAACATCGGCTACGAGACCGCCGCCGAGTCCCGCGAGATGCGGAGCGTCGAGGCCAGGCTCGCCCACATGGACAGGCTGGGCATCGAGTTCCAGGTCCTCTACCCCACCGTGTTCCTGCGGCCGGCCGTGCGCACCCGCGACGCCGAGCTGGCGCTGACCAGGGCGTATAACCGCTGGCTCGCGGAGATCTGGCGCGCGGCACCGGACCGCCTGCGCTGGGTGGTGCTGCCGCCGCTCTTATCCATGGACAGGGTCCGTGACGAGATCCTGTGGGCGCGCGACCACGGCGCCTGTGGAATCTTCATGCGCGGGCTCGAATGGGACCGGAACGTGGCCGATCCCTATTTCTTCCCCCTCTACGGGATCGCCGACGAGCTGGGCCTGCCCATCTGCTTCCACTCGGGCAACAATTCCATCCTGCACCACGACTTCTTCCTGGAGGACACCACCTTCACCAGGTTCAAGCTGGCCGTGGTGGGCGCCTTCCATTCCCTGGTCGAGAAGGACGTTCCGGCCCGCTTTCCGCTCGTCCGGTGGGGCTTCATCGAGGTGAGCGCCCAATGGGTGCCCTATGTCTGCCACGACCTCGGCGGGCGTCTGCGCCGCGCCGGGCGCGAGGTGCCCGACAACCTGCTGGCGGCGAACCGGATGTACGTCGCCTGCGAGGTGACCGACGATATCCCCTACATCCTGCGCTACGCCGGCGACGATCACCTGATGCTCGGCACCGATTACGGCCACCACGATCCCTCCTCGGAGATAGACGCCTTCGGCATCCTGGAGCGGCGCAACGACGTCGATCCCGGCGTCAAGAGCAGGATCCTGGACGCCAATGCCCGCGCCTTCTATGGCCTGGCGTGAGTCGGGCCCGATCGGGGAGGGACCATACAGGTGACGGACATCGGCTCGCGCGACCTCGACCGGGAGATCGAGAAGGACGGCCGGGCCATCGCCCGCGACCATCTGCGCCCGGGCGACGTCGCCGTGGTGACCGGCTGCGCCCGGGGCTTCGGGCGGGCGATCGCGCGCCGCCTCGCGCGTGGGGGCGCCCGGCTCGCCCTCTGGGACGTGATCGACGGCGAGGGCGAGGACACCGCCGCGCTCTGCCGCGAGGCCGGCGCCGAGGCCGAATTCTTCCGCTGCGACATGGGCGAGGTGGCGGCCATCCGCGAAGGCGCCGGGGCCGTCCTCGAGCGGTTCGGGCCGGTCTACGCGCTCATCAACAACGCCGGCATCCATCCGCGCGCGGCCTCTCTCGAGGTCACGCCGGAGACGTGGAACCGCACGCTGGCGGTGAACCTGACGGGTGCGTTCTTCTGCGCCCAGGCCTTCGCGCCCGCCATGATCGGACGCGGCCGCGGCGTCATTATCAACCTCGCCTCGGGCCGCGCCATCGAGGGCGCCCCCAACGGCATCCACTACGCCGCCTCCAAGGCCGGCATCATCGCCATGACCAAGACGCTCGCCACCGAGTGGGCGAGGCACGGTATCCGGGTCAACGCCATCATTCCGGGGGTGTCCGAGACGCGCCAGCCGCTCGAGGCGGGCGGGACCCTGGAGGCACTGCGCGAGCGCGGCAGGGAGATTCCGCTCGGCCGCGTCGGCCATCCCGACGACATCGCCGGCATGGTCGCGCTGCTGCTGTCGGAGGACGCGGCCTACATCACCGGCCAGGGTCTCGCCATCAACGGCGGGCGCATCATGCTGCCCTGACGGGGCCATTCCACGGGGAGGATCATGCAGTACCGCGAACTGGGACCGGAGAAGCTGAGAGTTTCGGCCATCGGCCTCGGCGGCCGCCGCCTGTCGGACATCTACACCGACACCAGGGACGACGATTCCAAGGCGCGGGCCGTCCTCGACCGCGCCATCGAGCTGGGTGTCACCCTGATCGACACCGCCAACTCCTACGCCGACGGCGCCAACGAGGAGATGTTCGGCCGCCTGCTCCGGGGCCGGCGCGACCGGGTGGTGCTCGCCACCAAGTTCGGGATCGTGAAGCACGCCGACGGCTCGCGCGGCGTCAACGGACGGCCCGACTACGCGATCGCGTGCTGCGAGGAGAGCCTGGGGCGGCTCCGGACCGACGTCATCGACCTCTACTACCTCCACCGCGTCGATCCGGCCGTGCCCATCGAGGATACGGTGGGCGCCATGGTGCGTCTCCGGGAACAAGGGAAGATCCGCCACGTCGGGCTGTCCGAGGCGGGGCCGGAGATCCTCCGGCGGGCCGCGGCCGTACATCCCGTCGCCGCGCTCCAGAGCGACTACTCCCTGTGGGTGCGCGGCCACGAGGCCGAGGTTCTGCCCGCCTGCGCGGCGCTCGGCATCGGCTTCGTCGCCTACTATCCCCTCGGCAAGGGGTTCCTCGCGGGCGCGATCCGCGCCATCGATTCGCTGGGGCCCGAGGACGGGCGTCGGCGGGACTCGCGTTTCGAGGACGACAACATCGGGTCCCACCTCGAGCGGCTGACGGCTCTCAAGAGGATCGCCGACGCCAAGGGCTGCACCGTGGGCCAGCTCGCCCTCGCCTGGATCCTCGCCCATGGCCCGGGATTCGTGGCCATTCCCGGGACCTCCCGGGTCGCCCATCTCGAGGCCAACGCCGCCGCCGCCGACATCGCGCTCTCGGGGGACGACATGGCCCGGATCGACGCCGTCTTCCCGCGCGAGGCCGCGTCCGCGGCCTCCTGAGGAGCCGCCGCAACCGCCGTCCGTTTGCCCGGAGAAAGGGGCACGGACCGCCGGCGCGGGGCCGGCGGTCCGCCCGCGCCTAATGCCCCGACTGCTGGATCGCCGCGCCGCGGCCGAAGCCCATGGCCCGGAGCCCCAGGGTGACGATCAGGAGGCCGACGATCAGCAGGCTGCCGATGGCGCCGACCGCCTCGATGTTGCCCTCGTCCCACATGTTCCAGATCAGGATGGAGAGCACCTGGTTCTCCGAGCCCTCGTACAGGATCAGCGGCTTGCCCGCCTGGCGGATGGCATGGAGCATCGACCACACCCACACGCCGACGAAGGTCGGCAGCATCAGCGGGTAGAACACCCGCCACATGGTGCGCCAGTGGGGCGCGCCCGAGACGTGGGCGGCCTCCTCCAGGTCCTTGTGGATCTGGAGGATGGCGGCGTTCATGGAGCGCGTGCCGTAGGCCATGAAGCCGACCGTGAAGGCGAGCGAGATGGCCCAGATGCCGCCATGGATCGGGATGCCGAATTTGTCCGCCTGCAGGAACACCCACAGGAAGGCCAGGCCCATGACGATGCCGGGGATGGCATGGGGCATGAAGGCCAGCTGGTCGAGGACCTTGCGCCCCCAGAACTTCGACCGGACGATGACCAGGGAGATGAAGAACGAGACGATCACCGTCAGGGTCGAGGTGATCACCACCATCAGGACGGTGTTCTTCATCACCGTCGCGATCAGCGGCGTGCGCCACAGTTCGATGTAGTGCTCGAAGCTCATCGACTGGAACGCCGCCAGCGTCGGCGCCTGCAAGTAGGGCAGGAACGATACGAAGAACAGCACCAGGAACGGCAGGATGATGGAGAACATCAGGAACAGGAAGACCACGCCGAATGCCGCCCAGCGCCAGGGGCCGAGATTGAGCTCGCGCGGCCGATAGCCCTTGCCGGTGATGATGGTGAACCGTTCCGAGTGCGAGATCACCCGCATGTACATCCAGGTCGCCACCACCGCGATCACCACGTAGATCATTGCCAGCGCGTTGGCCTGGCCGTAGGCGGGGATCACCGAAACCGAATGGAGGATCGAGTAGATCTTGGTGGAGAAGACGTAGATCGAGGCCGGCAGGCCGAGGATGCCGGGCACCTCGAACACCTCGAGGGCGGTCATGCACTGGTAGATGAGCACGGCCATGAGCCCCGGCAGCATCAGCCGCAGGGTCACCTTGCGCAGGGTCCGCCGGGGATGGGCGCCGGACATGGCGGCAGCCTCCTCGAGCGCCGGGTCCATGGAGCGCAGCAGCGGCACCAGCATCAGGAAGGCGGTGGGCACCAGGCGCAGCCCCTCGATGAAGATCATGCCGCCCAGCGAATAGATGTTGATGGGACCGAGCCCGAGGGGCTCGATGGCCTTGTTGAGGAAGCCGATGCGCGGGCTCAGCAGCAGCACGTAGGCCATGGCCTGGAGCATGCCCGGCATGGCCAGGGTCATGGGGACGCCGGCGTAGATCCAGAGTTTGCCGGGGATATTGGTGCGCTCCACCATCCAGGCGAGGCTGGCCGCGAGCGTGATGCCGAAGGCCGTGGCCCCGGTGACGTAGACGAAGGTGTTGTAGAAGACGGCGTAGGTGTCGGGGTCGAACCACACATCCTCGTAGTTGATGAAGCTCAACTCCGTGAGCGTGAATTCCGTGGGCAGGCTGGCCGTCGAGAAGCTGCCGAGGACGAGGAAGACGAGCGGCGTGATCACGGCCCCCATCACCGTCAGGAACACGATCCAGTGCCAAAGCTTCAGCCCGGAAACCTGCTCCCGGGCGAAGTCCCGCACCGCTCCCGCCGCACCGATGGCCGTCATCTCATCTCTCCCATGTCACCGGTCATGCCCGCCGCCTCTCGGCCGGCGGCCAGAACGTACCCTCATCCGCCCTTGACCTCGAGAATGTCAAGCCCGTGGAATCGGTCGAGGGCGTAGACGAGCCCGCGACCGTCGACCTCGACGTCGTTGGTTTGCACGTTCCGGCCCGGACGGGCCGGGTCCGGGATGAAGCAGCCGACCTCCCTCGGCGCGAAGGGGTCGGAGAAGTCGATCGCCCGGAGCCCGCCCGAGAACCAGGTCGCGAACATCACCGGCCCGTCGAAATGCTCCCGGTACTGATGGGCGCCGAACCGACCGCCGTTGCGGGCATGGGGGGTATCGCCCTCGTGAATGTGGAAGGTGGAGATCGGCGTCATTCCGTTGCCGTTGGTGACATCGAAGATCCACAGGAAGGCATGGCTCTGGCCGTGGCGGTGCTCGGCCTCCTCGTCCATGACGAGGACGATGTCGCGACCGCCGACCTTGAACGGCGGCCGCATCGCCGTGTGGGTCGGGTGCGGGAAGGCCGGATGGTAGTCGTACTCGGCGAAGGTGCGCGGATTGCGGATGTCGGAGACGTCGATCCCGCGGACCCCCGCGTACCAGCACCCCGCCCACAGCTCGTCGCCGCAGCGCATGGCGTGGTGGAGCTGGCGCTTGCCGCTGGGGCCGATGGGCGGATCGCCGTCGGCGATCTCCTGGCCCGGGAGGCACCATCGCGAGACCGGCTCGGGCCGCGCCGGATCGGCGATGCCGTAGATCTGGAGGATGTTGCCGACGAACCCCTCGGCCCCGCTCGAGACGTAGACGTAGTCGTCGTCGCAGTCGAAGCGGTGGGAGCCGTCGCCGCCCGTGGGCAGATGGGTGATCAGCCGGGGGGCGGTCTTGTCGGAGATGTCCCAGATGCGGATGCCGCCGCGGTCGTAGGGGACCTCGGCCGCCGCCAGCAGATCGGGGACCGCGGCGGCATCGCAGCCGGTGGACTCGGCGATCTCCTCGTTGGTGGGCGCCCGGCCCAGCGACGCCCGGAGCCGGTCGCGGGCCGCCGCCGCGTCCCGGCCGCGGCGGAAGAAGCCGCGCCGCGCCCGCTCGAGATTGGTGATCAGGATGTTGCCGTCCTGGATCACCCGTGCCTTGTGGCTGTGGCTGGCCTCGTCCTCGAGGGTGATGGCGGCGACCACCTTGGGTCGCCTCGGGTCGGAGACGTCGATGATGGAGGTGCCGTGGGGCGCGTCCATGTGGCCCACATAGGCATAGTCGCCCTCCACCACCACCTGGCCGCCGCCGGGTAGGTCGAGCCGGGCGAGGTGGCTGAAACCATCGATGAGCACCCGCGCGCCTCCGCCTGCGTCCCCCCGGGCCCATCCGGACGAGCGACGACTCGGCCCAGGCCGCAACCGGTAGGCAACCGCTTCCGGACGTCCGCCCGAGGATGTCGCCGGCACCGGCCGCCCCAGGGACGGGGTCTTGCTTATTGCCTTGAGTTTAGCCCGTTTCGGGTGGGGGCCGCCACACCTCATTGACCTCCCCGGGGCCTGTCACGGGGCCGGCCGATGGCGTATATAGGGGGCGGCGCCGGCAACGGATCCGGCGGCCGAACGATGCAACGACGGAAGGGAGGACCCGGTGGCCGGAAGGGCGAGGGCGAAGCCCCGGATCGCGCTGTTCGAGCGCATGGTGCTGATGCGCCGCTTCGAGGAGGAGGTGCTGCGGATCGCGCAACGGCACCCCTATGTCGGCCGCCAGCACCTCCACATCGGCCACGAGGCCGCCGGCGCGGCGGTCGTAGCGGTGCTCGGCCCCGACGACGTGCTCCATACCACCCACCGCAACCACGGCTACGTCATCGCCCGCGGCGCCGACCCCGGGCGGGCCTTCGCGGAGATCATGGGCCGCGCCGACGGGCTCAACGGCGGGCGCGGGGGCCCATGGCACCTGACCGACCGCTCGGTCGGCATCGGGTCCACCTCGGCCATGGTGGGGGGCAGCGTCGGACTCGCGGTGGGCACCGCCCTCGCCCTCAGGATGCAAGCCTCCAAGGGGATCGCAGTGGCCCATTTCGGCGACGGCACCCTCGACGAGGGCATCTGCTACGAGGCCTTCAACCTCGCCTCGCTGTTCGCCCTGCCGGTGCTGTTCCTGTGCGAGAACAACGCCAAGGAGGGCCAGCGGCCGTCCTCCATGCTGGCGGCCAAGGCCTTGCGCGACGTGCCGGCGGCGCTGCGCATCCGCACCGTGGTGGTGGACGGGCGCGACGCCGATGCGATGCTCGCCGCCGCGCGCCGGGCCGTCGCCCATATCCGCGCCGGCAAGGGCCCGGTCTTCCTCCAGCCCAACCTCGAGCGCTGGCCGGGCTCCCATCAGCTCAGGCCCGAGTTCCCCACCGGCGTCACCGACCTCGCCCTCGCCTGGGAGGAGGACCGGATCGCGGGGACGCATGCCGACTGGGTGCGGGACCATGACGGGCTGAGGCTCTATGCCAAGCGCCTCCTCGCCGAGGGCGCGATCGACCGCGACGGGATCCTCGCCGTGGACGCGCGGGTCAGGGCGAGGCTCGCCGAGGCCCGCGCCTTCGCCGAAGCGAGCCCCTTCCCCGACCCGTCGGCGGTCACCGCGCTGGCCTTGGCGTAGAGGGAGAAGGCCATGACCAGGAAGACCTTCGCCGAAGCCCTTGTGGACGCGCTCTGCGAGCTCCACGAGGAGGGCGAGCCCCCTGGCCATCGTCGGCCACAGCATCGTCGGCTACGGCGCCCACGGCCACCACGGCCAGCGCCTGCGCGACACCTTCGGCGCGCGCTACCTGGAGCCGCCCACCGCCGAGGGGGCGACGGCGTCCCTCGGCATCGGCGCCGCCATGCAGGGGCTGCGCATGTTCGTGCATTTCGGGACCGCCAGCTTCGCGCTCGAGGCCTGGAACCAGATCATCCACGAGGCCGCGACGGCGCACTCCATGTCGGGGGGCCAGTTGCGCGTGCCCGTGGTGTTCCACATGTTCCACGGCCTGCGCGGCGGAGGCTCGGCCCAGCACTCGCTGAGCCCCCAGTCGATGCTGGCCAACAACGCCGGGCTCCAGGTCATGATGCCGACCACGCCGCGCGACGCGAAGGGGATGCTGCGGGCGGCGCTCAAGGGCGACAACCCGACCCTGTTCGTCGACCACGGGGCGCTGCTGGGCGTCGAGGGGGAGGTCCCGGACGGCGCCTACGAGATTCCGCTGGGGCGCGCCGACATCCGCCGGCCGGGCAAGGATGTCACCGTGGTCGCCACCTCGCGGGCCGTGCTGTGGGCGATGGAGGCCGCCGACATCCTGGCCGCCGACGGCATCGAGGCGGAGGTGGTGGATCCGCGCTCGGCGGTGCCCCTCGATGGCCAGGCGATCCTTGACTCGGTGGCCCGGACCGGGCGGCTCGTCACCGTCGAGGAGGGCTATCAGCCGTGCTCCATCGGCTCCGAGATCGCGGCGCTGGCCGCTGAGCACGCCTGGGGGTCGCTCAAGGCGCCGGTGCAGCGGGTGGCCCGCCTGCCCACCCCGGTGCCGTTCTCGCCACCCCTGGAGCAGGCCATCGCGCCCCATCCCGGGCGCATCGTCGCCGCGGTCAGGCGCGCCATGGCCTGAAATGGGCCACGCGGGCCCCGCGCCCGCAAGCAAGGGAGAACCGATCATGGACGACAATCTCACCGCCAAGGTCTGCACCCCGTGCCAGGGCGGGATTCCGCCATTGAAGCCGGACGAGGCGGAGATGTTCCGCAGGCAGACCCCGCAATGGGACCTCACCGACGGCGGCACCTGGATCCGCCGCAGCTTCAAGTTCGGCAATTTCGCCGAGGCCCTGGACTTCGTGAACAGGGTGGGGGCGTTGGCCGAGACCGAGGGCCACCACCCCGACATCGCCTTCGGCTGGGGCTACGCCGACGTCTCGCTCCAGACCCACAAGATCAAGGGCCTGCACGAGAACGACTTCATCATGGCCGCCAAGATCGACCGGCTGGCGGCAGCGAAGTAGGGGCACGCGCCAGGGGCCTAGCTGTAGATGCCGCCCTTGCGCTCGTTGAGCTCGATCTCGAAGCCGTCGGGATCGAGGATGTTGGCGATGTAGCGGTTGGTGCCCCTCCCGGGTGCCGCCAGCGGCCGCGTGAAGCGCACCCCCTCGGCCTCGAGCCGCCGGCACAGGGCCCGGAGGTCGGAGACGGCGACGGCGATGTGCCCGTGCCAGCGCTTGTCGGAATCCCCGGTGTTCTCGATCATCTCGAGGACCGGATGGGTGCCCTCCTCGCCGTAGCCCACATAGGCGACGTTGTGCCCGCCCTCGGGATCGTCGCGCCGGCGCACCACGCGCATGCCGAGGAGGCGGGTATAGAAATCCACCGAGCGCGCGAGGTCGCCCACCGGCAGCATGGTGTGGCGGAAGCGGAATTCGATCGCCTGATTGCCCGCATCGTCGCTCATGCCGTCCTCCCCATCTGTGCCACTATCGTCCGGTTAAGACTCGTTCACTCACATCGTCATGCCCCGCTTTATGCGGGGCATCCAGCTCACGCCCGACGTTCGTATGGGCCTCACCAGTCTGGGTTGGCCGCGCAGCCCATGTGATCGGGTCCGGTGGTGACAATGTCGGCCCGACACCCCGCCATCGAAGCGCACCGAAACCGCTGGATACCCCGGCCAAGCCGGGGTATGACGAAAGTGTGGGGGTTGGAGTATCGCCCAAAAGCGACACCGCCCGAAAGCGTTGGCAAGCCCTGCCCTTCACCAGTTGATATCTCGCTCAGCCGGACAACAATGCGTCGATGCCGCGTCGGCGCCCGCTCAGGACCAGGCCAGCCGCTCGCGGTCCCATTCCTGGCGATCGGGGCGCCCGGCGGGATCGCCCCGCCCCCGCGCGGCGGCCAGCCGCCTTTCGAACGATGCCCGCCAGCTCGCGGCCAGCGCCTCGACCCCGAGGGCGCGGGCGAGCGCCGCCTCCCCCGCCCCCCTGTCGGCCCACAGCGCCAGGGCCTCGGCCACGGTGAAGCCGGCGGGATCGCGCGCCTCGCGGGCGATCCCGTCGCCGGCGCCGACGGTGCCCTCCGCGAGCACGCGGAAATAGAAGCCGACCCGCCCGCTGGCGGCGAACCGGCGCGGCAGGTCCGGATCGTCGAACCTCATGGCCAGCTTGTGGCACGGCGTGCGCGGCTCGGTCACCTGGAAGCGCGCCGTGCCGACGCGGAAGACGTCGCCGATGGCGACCTCGTCCTCCGGCAGGCCCTCGACCGTCAGGTTCTCGCCGAAGGCGCCGAAGGCGAGATCGGCGCGCCCCAGCTCGCGCCGCCAGTGGTCGTAATGCTCGTGGCCGTAGACGTAGACCGCCATGTCGGGCCCGCCATGGGTGCGCGGGTTGCCCTGCCGGTCGCCCGCGAGGTTGAGCCGTCCCACCCGCACGCGCCCCGCCACCGGCTCCTTGAAGATCGCCGTCGGGTAGGTGCGCCCGCGGAAGCTCACCTCGCGCGGCTCCGCCACGTTCACCGAAAGAAGCCTCATGGCGTTCCGCCGCTCCCGTTGCCTGCCCGTGAGCATAGAGCGCGCCGCTGGCCCCGCCTAGCCCTCCGGGGCCG
>DASWKZ010000106.1:0-1540 GCA_036396355.1 Alphaproteobacteria bacterium | reverse complement strand
CGCTGCAGCCACAGGGTCGCCCGCCCGATCGTGTTGAGGAAGGCGCGATCATGGCTCACCACCATGAGCGCCCCCGGAAACCGCGCCAGCGCCCCTTCCAGCCACTCGATGGCGGCGAGGTCGAGGTGGTTGGTGGGCTCGTCCAGCAGCAGAACGTCGGGCGCCCGGGCGAAGGCGCGGGCCAGCGCCGCGCGCCGCGTCTCCCCGCCCGAGAGAGTGCGCCCGGTGCGCGCGGGATCGAGGCCGAGGTGGTTGAGCGCCTCCTCGGCGCGGTGGGCCGGCAGGGGCTCGCGCGCCTCGGGCACGCCGTCTCCGGCGACGTCCCGCGGCGCGGCCACGAAATCGAGCACGGTCTCCCCGGCGCCCACTGTCACGTCCTGGGGAACGAGGGCGATGGTGGTGCCGGGCTTGACCACGCGCTCGCCGGAATCGATCTCCACCGCGCCCATGAGGCAGCGCATCAGGGTCGACTTGCCGGTGCCGTTGGCGCCCACCAGGCACAAGTGGTCGCCCGCGCCGAGGAACAGGGAGAGGCCCTCGAACAGCCGCTTGTCGCCGAAGGCGAGGCGCGCGTCCTTGAGGCCGAGGATGGGCGGGGCTGTGGACATGGAAGCGGCGATTCCCGGGCGGCGGCGGGCGCGCGGGAAAGGCCCCGCGCCGGCCGACGCGGCCAAAGGTCTAGAAGAGCCCGGGGCTCAGGTCAACGGGCGCGGCTCCGCGTGGACGACATCAACGCCGGGCCGAGCGCCAGGACCCATCGGGCTGGCGGCAGGCCGTCCCGTGGGCCTCCTGCCGGCGTCCCTCGACGGTGATGACCGTGCGGTATTCCCGGCAGTACTCCCCGTTGGCCATGCGCCGCGGCTCCAAGGGTGTCAGGCGGTAGTCGGCGCGCTTGTCGGGATTGCGCCAGGTCACGCTGCGGCCGGTCTCGGCGTATTCGAGGGCCTGGCCCACGCAGTGGTGGTCGACCTCGTCCATGTGACGGCCGATGGCGCCGCCGATCAGCACCCCGATGATGGCCCCGGCGACGATGGCCACCGGGCGGTCGTCCCCGCGCACGGTGGAGCCGACGGCGGCGCCGGCGACGCCGCCCAGCACCTGGCCCAGGGCCTCGCGGTTGCAGCGCCCGAGGTCGATGTCGAAGGGGACCGAGGGCGGATGGTCGTAGGCCCGGGCCTTGCCCTTGCCCTTGGCGCGGTAGCCGTGGGCCGGTGCCCAGGGCGGCGGATCGGCATAGGCCGGCGGCGGCACCGACCAGGCCGCCGCCAGGAGGGCGGCGAGCGCGCCGGCCGCCACCATGCGAGGCTTAAAGACCATCTTCGTGCTCCTTCGTTCCCGTGAACCCGCCCGCGAGAGCCCGTTCGGGGCGGTGCCGATAGATTATCGCGATTCGGTCCCCGGCGGGTTAACGTGTGGGTCGAGGGGCCCTCCCCGGCTCCCCGGGGCCGGGCCCGCGTGGGCCTACTTCCCCTCCAGCTGCTTCTTCATCTCCTCGGCCTTGTTGGCGGCGTCCTCGGCGGCCTGGTCGAGCTGCCGGCCG
>DASWKZ010000105.1:0-4594 GCA_036396355.1 Alphaproteobacteria bacterium | reverse complement strand
GGACCACGGCGCCATGGGCTGGGCCGGGCCCGGCCTGCGCCTGGCCGCCTCGCAGGACCCCGAGGCCGCGGTGCGGGAGGATGCGGCGCTCGCCGGCGAGACGACCGCCGAGGCGCCCGGCTGGGCGCGGCGGCCGGCACCGGCCGAGCCGGCGCCGGCGCGGCCGCTCATCCCCTCGGCGGCCGAGGACGAGCCGGCGGTCCTCAGCCCCCTCGGCGGCGACGGCGGCGCCCGGTTCCTTCGCGGCCGGTTGGTGCACGGGCTCCTGGAGACCCTGCCCGGGCTCGCCCCCGCGGCGCGGGAGGCGGCGGCGCGGCGCTTCCTCGCCCGGCCCGCTCTCGGCCTCACCCCCGCGCTCCAGGGGGAGATCGCGGCCGAAACCCTCGCGATCTTGGAGGATGAACGGTTCGTGCCGCTGTTCGGGCCGGCGAGCCTGGCCGAGGTGCCGGTGACCGGCGCCATCGGCGGCGCCGTGGTCTCCGGACAGGTCGACCGCCTCGTGGTGACCGACGACGCGGTGCTGGTGGTGGACTACAAGACCTCCCGCCCGGTGCCCGACGGTGCCGAGGCGGTGCCGCCCGCCCACCGCCGCCAGATGGCGCTCTACCGGGCGGCCCTCGCCCGGATATTCCCCGACCGGGAGGTGCGCTGCGCCCTCCTCTACACCGCCGGGCCGGCGCTCATCGCCCTGCCCGAGGCGGCGCTGGCGCTGCCCTGACGGCCCGCGATGCGGCGGTCGGCGCGGGCGTTAAGGGCCCGGGCCGGGCTTGCTTGACGCTGTCAGACCCGCCCCCTAGACTCGCCGCCAACTTGGGGCCAAGAAGCCAACCAGCTCAGGGGAACACCATGGGTTTGCGGCATGTATCCGACAGCAGTTTCGAAGACGACGTGCTCAACGCCGATGAGCCGGTGCTGGTCGATTTCTGGGCCGAGTGGTGCGGGCCCTGCAAGCAGATCGCGCCGGTGCTGGAGGAAATGGCCAAGGAGATGGAGGGGCGGCTCAGCGTCGCCAAGGTCAACATCGACAACAATCCGCAGACCCCCTCCAAGTACGGGGTGCGCGGCATCCCGACGCTGATCCTGTTCAAGAGCGGACAGGTGGCGGGCACCAAGGTCGGCGCCGTGCCCAAGGGCGCCCTCGTGGAGTGGGTGGAATCGGTCCTGTAGCCCGCGACCCCGATCCGGCCATCGAGGAAACCGGCCCCGCCTCGGCGCGGGGCCGTTGGTGTGCGGGCCCGGTCCTCCCCGGGCCCGTCCCTCCTACCGCGGCAGGGAGGCGCGCCCGTTGCCGGCGAGCAATGCGCCCGCGAGGTACAGCGACCCCGTGACCAGCACACGCCCGGGCCGGCGCCGGGAAATGGCGGCAAAGGCGGCCTCGACGGACGCCGCCGCCGCCGCCGAGAGGCCGAGGCGCTGTCCACTGGCCGCGATCGCCTCGGGGGGAAGGCTGGCATGCTCGCCCGGGATCGGCACCGCCCACATGGCTGCCGCGTGCGGCGCCAGCGGTGCCAGGAAGTGCGCTGGATCCTTGCCTTCGACCATTCCGATGACGAGATAGGTGGGCCGCCCGCGCCAGGCGGCGATGGCGCGTCCGAGGGCGCGCCCCGCCTGGGGATTGTGTCCGCCGTCGACCCAGATCTCGAAGCCGCGCCCGGCCAGGGGCCCGGCGAGCCGCCCCCTGGTGAGGCGCTGCAGGCGCGCCGGCCACACGGCTCGCTTAAGGCCGCGGCCGATGGCGGCGTCATCCACCGAGGTATCGCCGAAGGTCTTCGCCGCGGCGATGGCGATCGCGCCGTTGGCGTACTGGTGGGGACCGGCGAGGGCGGGGGCGGGGAAGGCCGTGGTCCGCCCGTCCGCCCCGTAGAGGAGGGCGCCGTCGGCGTCCCGCCTGGTTCCGCGGAACCCCTCTGCCCAGCGGAGAATGGGCGCCCCGAGCGTCCCGGCGGCGCCGGCAACGACGCGCCCGGCGATGGCGTGCTGGGGACCGATCACCGCGGGCACCCGCGGCTTGAGGATGCCCGCCTTCTCCGCGGCGATGTCGCGGAGCCGCCGGCCGAGATAGTGCTGGTGGTCCATGGAGATCGGGGTGATGACGGTGACCGCGGGGCGGTCGACCACGTTGGTGGCGTCGAGCCTGCCGCCGAGACCGACCTCGAGCAGCGTCACGTCGGCGGGTTCGCGCGCAAACGCCAGGAAGGCCGCCGCCGTAGTGATCTCGAAGAAGGTGATGGGCTCGCCGGCGTTGGCGCGCTCGCAGTCGTCGAGGACCGCCGACAGCGCGTCCTCGGAGATCAATCGGCCGCCAACACGGATGCGCTCGGCGAATCGCACCAGATGGGGCGAGGTGTAGACATGCACCGACAGGCCGGCGGCCTCGAACATGGCGCGGAGGAAGGCGACGACGGAGCCCTTGCCGTTGGTCCCGGCGACGTGGATGACCGGCGGCAGCGCGCGTTCGGGATGTCCGAGCGCGGCCAGCAGCCGCTCGATGCGGCCGAGGGACAGGTCGATCGTCCTGGGGTGGAGCGCCTTCAGCCGCTCGAGGACGGCGTCACTGGCCAGGGGCGGTTCTCCCGCCCGTGATCCCCTTGTCCTGGGCGGTGGGCAGGCTGACGACGTCGGCGGCCGGCGTGCGGTTGCGCAGGATGTCGAGAAGCCGGATGAGGGTATCCCGCACGGCGTGGCGCGGCACCACCATGTCGATCATGCCGTGCTCCAGCAGGTACTCGGCGCGCTGGAAACCCTCGGGCAGGGTCTCGCGAATGGTGTCCTCGATCACCCGCGTGCCCGCGAACCCGATGATGGCGCCGGGCTCGGCCAGGGTGATGTCGCCGAGCATGGCGAAGCTTGCCGAGACGCCGCCGGTGGTGGGATCGGTCAGCACCACGATGTAGGGGAGACCCGCCTCGCGCACCTCCTCCACCGCCACCGTGGTGCGCGGCATCTGCATGAGCGACAGCACGCCTTCCTGCATGCGCGCCCCGCCCGAGGACGGGAACACGATCAGCGGCGCCTCCTGCAGGACGGCGAGGCGGGCGGCGGCGATGAAGCCCTCGCCCACCGCGATGCCCATGGACCCGCCCATGAAGCGGAAGTCGAACGCCGCCACCACCGCCGGCACGCCGCCGATGGTGCCGTGGGCGACGAGGATCGCGTCGTTCATGTGGACGCGGCTGCGCGCCTCCTTGAGACGGTCGGTGTAGCGCTTCTTGTCCCGGAACTTGAGAGGGTCGTTGACCGTCTCGGGCAACTCGATGAGCTGGTAGCCGCCATCGTCGAACACCATGTCGAGACGGCCCTTGGCGGCGACCCGCATGTGGTGCCCGCAATGGGTGCAGACATAGAGATTGTTGGCCAGCTCGCGATGGAAGATCATCTGATCGCAGGCCGGGCACTTCTCCCACAGGTTTTCGGGCAGGTCTTCCTTGCGCACCAGCGCGCGGATCTTGGGCCTGACGAAGTTCTTGAGCCAGTTCATGGTCCTATCCTGCCGGGGCCCGGGCCTCGCGCGCGCCGCGCACGCCCTCGGCCAGGGCCGCGACGAAGCCGAGCGCGTCCGCGACCAAGGCTGCGCCGGGCCGCGCGTCGGCGTCAAGCCCCTCCCGCACGCGCTCGACCAGGGCCGAGCCGACCACGGCGGCGTCGGCGACCCCGGCGATGGTCGCCGCCTGCGCGGGCGTCCGGATGCCGAAGCCCACGGCGATGGGCAGCGCGGTGCGCTTGCGCAGCCGGGCGACGTGCGCGGCGACGTCGGCGGCCTCGGCGCTGCGGGTGCCGGTGATGCCGGCGATGGAGACGTAATAGATGAATCCCGAGGCGTTGGTCAGCACCTTGGCCATGCGCGCCTCGTCGGTGGTGGGCGTGGCCAGGCGGATGAAGTGGAGGCCCGCCGCCTGGGCCGGCAGGCACAGCTCCCGATCCTCCTCGGGCGGCAGGTCGACGACGATGAGCCCGTCGACGCCGGCGGCCTTGGCGTCGGCGAGGAAGCGCTCGCTGCCATAGATGTAGATGGGGTTGTAATAGCCCATCAGCACGATCGGGGTGGCGTCATCCTCGGCGCGGAAGCGGCGCACGAGTTCGAGGGTGCGGATCATGGTCTGTCCGCCCCCGAGCGCGCGCAGGGAGGAGGCCTGGATGGCGGGGCCGTCGGCCATGGGATCGGAGAACGGCATGCCGAGCTCGATCACGTCGGCGCCGGCTGCGGGCAGCCCGAGCAGAATCCTTTTCGAGGTTTCGAGATCGGGGTCTCCGGCCGTCACGAAGGTGACGAGCCCCTTGCGGCCCTCCGACTTGAGCTTGGCGAAGCGGCGATCGATGCGGGTCTCTTTTGTCATTGGTGCCGCTTCACATCTCCATGCCGAGGTGGCCGGCCACGGCGAAGATGTCCTTGTCGCCGCGCCCGCACATGTTCATCACAAGAAGATTGTCCTTGGGCAGCGTCGGCGCGAGCTTGGTGACGAACGCGAGCGCGTGCGCGGGCTCCAGCGCCGGAATGATGCCCTCGAGCCGGGTGCACAATTGAAACGCGTCGAGCGCCTCCTTGTCGGTGGCGGCGACGTAGGTGACGCGGCCCGTGTCCCTGAGCCAGGCGTGC
>DASWKZ010000104.1:0-1895 GCA_036396355.1 Alphaproteobacteria bacterium | reverse complement strand
CCTCATCTTCGGCTATCCCACCGGCACCACCATCAACCTCGCCATGGAGCGCAACGAGGTCCAGGGCCGGTGCAGCTGGTCGTGGACGTCGATCAAGACGACGTTCTCGCACTGGCTGAGGGACAAGAAGATCCACGTGGTGCTGCAGATGTCGACCTCGCGGCACCCGGAGCTCACCGAGATGAAGGTGCCGTGGGTGATGGACCTCGCCAAGGACGCGCGGGCGCGGCGGATCCTGACGCTGATCTTCGCGCCCCAGGCCATGGGCCGACCCATCGTCGCGCCCCCCAACGTGCCCGAGCACCGCGTCGAGATCCTGCGCGCGGCCTTCGACGCCACCATGAAGGACGAGCGGTTCCTCAGGGAGATCCGCGAGCGCAACCTCGAGCTCGCCCCCATCCCCGGGCGCGAGGTCCAGGAGCTGGTCACCGAGATCATGACCACGCCGCCCGACATCGTCCAGGCCGCCAAGGAGGCGACCGAGAAGGACGAGGGCATGTTCGTCAAGAAGGCCACGATCCAGATGGTCGAGGACACCGGCAAGGTGAGCAAGATCGTCAAGGCCGGCCGCACCGTCGCCCTCACGCGCGGGGACGGCAAGGAGGTCTCGGCCAAGGTCTCGGGCTCGCGCACGGCGGTGACCATCGACGGCAAGAAGGCCGGCCGCAAGGAGGTGAAGATGGGCATGACCTGCACCTTCACCTATCCGGCCGCCGGCCAGGAGGCGAAGAAGGTCGACTGCAAGAACTAGCGGGAAGAACTAGCGGGAACCGGCCCGGCGGCCGTGCCCCGGGCGCGGCCGCCAACGCAACCACCCTCGGGCGCCTGCGGGCGCTCGATTTCTTTCCGCGGATCGACGCGGGCGGCCTCCGCCGTCAGCCCGTCTCCGCCCCGGTCCGGGCCGGCGGGCGGAAGACGGCCCACAACGCGCAGGTGAGCGCGAGCAGGGTGCCGCCCACCAGGTAGAAGCTCGCCTCCAGCCCCGCCAGGCCCACCACCCCGCCCATGACCGGCGGCAGCACCGTCTGCATCAGGCGGTTGAGGGAGATGCGGAGCCCCACCACCGCGCCCTGGGACCCGCTCGGCACCGATTTCGAGGGGATCATGATCATCAGCGGCTGGCTGATGCCCTGGGCGAAGCCGCGCAGCACGGTGACCGCCAGCAGCGGCAGGAAGGCCGCCAGCAGCGGCGTCGCCGTGATGGCGGCGAGCGCCGCCACCACCGTCGCGTTGAGCAACCGCACGTCGCCGAGGCGGCGCGCCAGCGGCGTCATGCCGGCGGTGCCGGCGAGGCCGGAGAGGTTGAGCCCGGCGAAGACGACGCCGATCAGCGTCGCGCCGAGGCCGATCTCCCTCATGTAGGCGATGAAGAACGAGCCCTGGATGGCGCCGACGGCGATGTTGAGCACCGAGCCCGCCGCCACCACCGCCACCAGCGGGATGCCGAGGAGCGCGAAGGCGCGGGCGTAGTCGGCGGGGCGCGGGAGCAGGTCGCGCAGCCCCGACGGCCGGGTCGCCTCCGCCGCCGCCCTCGGCGGCCCCGCGTGGCGCGGCAGCACCAGCGCGGCGGCCATGAACAGCACCGCCCAGGCGAAGGTCACGCCGAAGCCGCCCCACGGGCCGAACGCGTCCCACATGGCGCCCGCCAGGATCGGACAGACGAAGTGGCCGAGCCGGTTGCAGAAGCTCACCCGCCAGGTCAGCGCCGCGTCGCCCCGGATCACCTGGCCCACCAGGGTCTGGGCGCCGACCCAGTTCATGGTCGAGGTGAGCCCGATGACGAGGTTGAGGACGCCCGCCACCCAGATCCAGGGCAGCAGCGGGAACAGGACCGGCACGGCGAGGCCGATGGCGGCGAAGAACAGCATGACCCGGCGCGCGCCCAGCCGGTCCAT
>DASWKZ010000103.1:0-1586 GCA_036396355.1 Alphaproteobacteria bacterium | reverse complement strand
CGGCCCGCCGTTGTGGAATCCGGCGCAATCCGCTAGCTTGGCGCCCGCCGGGGAGTGGCGCAGTCTGGTAGCGCACCTGCTTTGGGAGCAGGGGGTCGCTGGTTCGAATCCAGTCTCCCCGACCACCCCTCGATCAGGCGGGCCGGCGTCCGGCGCGCAGACCGCGCGGCACCAGCGTCCGCTCGGCGAGCTCGAAGGCCCCCTGGACCATCAACGCGAGGCCCGCCGCCGGCACCGCGCCCTCGAGGATCAGCCCCAAATCGTCGAGCCGGATGCCGGTGAGGATGGGCTGGCCGTAGCCGCCGGCCCCGATCAGCGCGCCCAGCGTGGCGGTGCCGATGTTGATCACCGCCGAGGTCTTGATGCCGGCGAGGATGGTGGGCAGCGCCAGCGGCAGCTCCACGAGGCGCAGCCGCTGGCCCGTGCTCAGCCCCATGGCCTCGGCCGAGCGCCGCAACGGCTCGGCGACGCCGGCGAGCCCGGCATGGGTGTTCCTGACGATGGGGAGCAGGCTGTAGAGGAACAGCGCCACCACGGCCGGCGGCCCGCCGATGCCCAGCAGCGGGATCATGAACACGAGGAGCGCCAGCGCCGGCACGGTCTGGATGATGCCGACCGCGCCGAGGATCGCCTGTCCCGCCCGCGGCCGGCGGAAGGCGATGATCCCGAGCGGGATCGAGATGAGGATGGCGGCCGTGAGGCTCACCGCCACCAGCACCAGGTGCTCGCCGGTATGGCGCCAGAGGCGCGCCCACAGGGTGTCCGCCGCGGCCGTCCCCTCGATGCCCAGCGCCGTGCGCAGGAACCGCTGCGCGACCGCGCCCTCGGCCGCGCCCTCGATCTTCACCCTTGCGTTGAGGCGGGCCATGGCGCGGTCGTCGATCCGGCCCGCCAGCCGTTCCAGCGCCGCCACCGCGCCCGGCGCGCGCCGGGCGAGGTCGGCGCGGTAGAGGAAGACGGCGTCGTAGGCGGGGAAATGCCCGAGATCGTCGTCGAGCACCGCGAGCCCGTAATAGGCGATCTCGGCGTCGGTGGCGTAGACGTCGGTCGCGTCGGTGTCGCCCGCCGCCAGCGCCCGGTAGGCGAGGTCGTGGTCGAGGCCGCGCACGTCCTCCTGGGGCAGCCGGTAGCGGCGCTTGAGCGCCGGCCAGCCGTCGGCGCGGGAGATGAACTCGTTGCTGAATCCGAGGCGCAGGCCGGAATGGTCCGCGAGGTCCGAGATCGCGCGGATACCCAGCGCCTCCGCGCGCTTGGGCTCCATGCCGAGGGCGTAGGTGTTGTTGAAGCCGATGGGGGGACTCATGCGAATCCCGCGCGCGGCGAGCGCCCGGGCAAGGGCCTCGTCGCTGTCCAGCCTGAGGGCCGCCAGGGTCTCCGCCCTGAGCGTGCCGGTGTATTCCGGATAGGCGTCGATCTCGCCGCGCAGCAGCGCGTTCCACAGCACCCGCGTGCCGCCGAGCTCGCGCCGGTGGACCGCCCGGGCGCCCGCCTCCGTCGCCAGGATCCGCGCCATCTCGCCGAGGATGACGGACTCCGTGAACTTCTTGGAGCCGATGCGGATTTCGGGCCCCTCGGCGCGCACGGGC
>DASWKZ010000102.1:0-1500 GCA_036396355.1 Alphaproteobacteria bacterium | reverse complement strand
GAGACGTTCTACGAGTACGCCGGCTGGCTGGAAGCCGAGCTGCCGAGCCGGGCCGGCGAGATCCGCACCATCGCCGAGGGGAAGGTGTGGTCTGCCTACTCCGGCCGTTCCATGAGCCAGCGCGCCATCGAGGCCATCGAGCGGGCCTGGGATACGTTGCGCTTCCCGCTCGCCGGGCTGGCGGTCCGCCGCCGGCTGGCCGCGCTGCTTGGGCGCCGCGCCTGACCGGCTAGGCGACTCCCACGCCGGCCCGGGCCTCGTACGCCGCCCGCCCGGCATCGCGCGCCGCGGCCGGGTCGGCCGGCCGGCCAACGGCCACCAGCGCTTCGGCCATCACCGCCAGGGCGGCGTCGATCTCCCCCCAGGCGACGTCGCCCATGTGGCCGATGCGCAGGATCCGCCCGGTCCATTTGCCCTGGCCGCCGGCCAGCACCAGGCCGCGGCTCCGGAGCGCGGCGCCGAACTCGCCCCAATCCAGGCCGTCTGGCAGCCAGGCGGCGGTCACGGTCGCCGAACGGTGCTCGGGCGCGGCGACGAGGGTGAAGCCCAGTGCCTCGAGACCGGCGGCCGCCCCGGCCGCGACGGCCGCATGGCGGGCCCACGTCTGCTCGCGGCCCTCGGCCGCGAGGTTGGCGACGCCCACGCGGAGCCCGTACAGGACACTGACGGCCGGAGTCCACGGCGTCTGGCCCTTCTCCGCCCAGCGCCGGGCCTCCCCGAGGTCCCAATAGAAGCGCGGCATCCGAGCCTCGGCCTCCGCCGCTCGGGCGCGCGCGCCGACGGCGGCGATGGCGATCCCCGGCGAGGCCATGAACGCCTTCTGCGAGGCGCTGACCACGAGGTCCACGCCCCACTCGTCCATCTCGAACGGCAGGGCGCCCAGGCCGCTGATGCCGTCCACCAGGACCAGCGACTCCCCGGGCGCGGCGCGTACCGTCGCGACCAGCTCGCGGAGCGGGTTCGTCACCCCTGTCGATGTCTCGTTGTGCGTCAGCAGCACCGCGCGATAGGGTTCCGCGCCGGCCAGGTGCGCCGCCAGCCGATCCGGATCGGCCGCGGCGCCCCACTCGAAGTCGAGCCGATCCACCTCGGCACCGAAGATCTCGGCGATCCGCGCGAACCGGTCGCCAAAGGCCCCGATCGAGATCCCCAGCACACGGTCCCCGGGGGACAGGGTGTTCACCACCGCCGCCTCCAGGGCCCCGGTCCCCGAGCCGGTCAGCAGGAACACCTCGCCCCGGGTGCCGATCAGGCGTCCCAGCCCGCTCGTGGTCTCGCGCAGGAGCTCCGCGAACTCCGGTCCGCGGTGGTTGATCATCGCCCCCGCCTGCGCATGACGAACGGCACGAGGAAGGGGCGTGGGGCCCGGGACACGGAGGTTCTGCTCCATCCGGGCATGATAGCGACGCACTAGACTCGCCCCATGCCCCGGCGCACCCCGATGGTCACGCCCGACCGCCCGCTGTTCGAGGAACAGCCCGACCCCGGCGCACCCCTCGC
>DASWKZ010000101.1:0-5544 GCA_036396355.1 Alphaproteobacteria bacterium | reverse complement strand
CCGGTCCTCCGACCGGTAGAGACGGCCCTCGCCCCGCCGGTGGGGATCGAAGCCGAAGCCGCGGGTGCCGTCGCCCATGCCGGCGAAGAGGGTGTCCGGCGCGTGCGGGTGGTGCAGCAGCACCCAGGGCGCCCAGGGCATATTCGTGGGCAGGTCGGACGCGGGACACCAGCTCTCGCCATCGTCGTCGCTGAGAAGGACGTAGCCCTCGGGCTTGCGTCTCTCGCGGCGCCAGACGCCGGGCGAACCCTTGGCGCCGCCGAGGATGATGCGCCGGCGCTCGCCGGGGCAGAACAGCCAGTCATGGGAATAGCTGTAGAGTTCCGACCCGGCCCAGGGCATGCCCGCCTCCGAACGCCGCCAGGTCCCGCCGCGGTCGTCGCTCTTGTAGAACCCGCGGGCCGAGGACACGAGGTAGCGATCCCTGTCGCCCGGAAGATTGCGCACGAGGTGCATGTCGAGATAGGCGATGCCGGTGCTGGCGTCCTCCCAGGCCGCGCCGCGGTCGCGGCTCACGACGATCCCGCCATGCTCGAGGGCGAGAAAGATGAGCGCGGGATCGTCGGGATGGACGAGGATATGGCGGACGTGCGGGGGGATCTTGCCGCGATAGGCCTGGGGCACGTCCCATTTGCTCTTGACCTCGTCCGGGACCCGCAGCAGGCCGTCCAGCGGCTCCCAGGTGAGGCCGTTGTCCTCGCTGCGGTAGAGCCGGATGGGGCCGGCGCCCGCGTAGACCACCCGCTCGTCATGGGAATCGACGGTGAAGGTGCGCACGTCGCCGTCCAGCACCTTCCGCCAGCTCGCACCGCCGTCCTCGGTGCGGTAGCCCCCGTCGAAGGCGACGGCGGCGAAGACGACCTCGGACCGCTCGCGGCAGCCCGTCACGTCCTCGAGGGTCCTGCCCCGAAAGAATTCGCCGAGCTCGGCCGTCTGGCCTCCCCGCGCCCGCAGCACCTTCAGGCCGCCGTTGAACGCGAGGTAGTATCGGAGCGCGTCATCCATGGCGATCGGCGAATCCTCCGGCGATGTGGCGGAACTGCGCCGTCCGGGCCCCCGCTCCGGGGATCATCCCCAAAGGGCACCAATGCTGTCCAGGGAATTGACGGCCGCCCCTCGCGACCGGCCCTACCCCTTCGCCGCCCGGGGCATTCCGTAGCCCTTCTCGATCTTGATGCCCTTGATGACCTCCTTCAGCGCGCCGGAGAGCGGCAGCGCGATGCGCGCCATGTCGGCCTCGTGCAGGACGATGGACATGTCCTTCTCGGCCCACGGCATGCTGCGCTGCTCGTGCCAGGTCTCGAGCGGCCAGTTGCGCGCCGACGACACCAAGAGCGCCCGGCGCAGCTTCTCCTCGTCGACGCCCAGCGTGCGGCCCAGCTTGAGCCCCTCGTAGTTGGCCGAGATGCAGGCCCACAGGATCAGGTTGTTGACCATCTTCCCCACCTGCCCGGCGCCGAGCCCGCCCAGGTGATGGATGGCGTCGGCGAAGGCCGAGAACGCCGGCCGGCAGCGCGCGAACGCCGCGCGCGTGCCGCCCGCCAGCACCAGCAGCTTGCCGGCCTCGGCCGCGGGCTCGCCCCGGCACAAGGGCGCGTCCACCAGCTCCAGCCGCTTGCGCCCGAGGCGCTTTGGCAGCGCGCGCATGTAGTCCGGCGGCACGGTGGAGGCGATGGCGATGACGGTGCCGGCCCGCGCGCCCTCGATCACGCCGCGCTTGCCGAACAGGACCTTGTCCACCTCGCTGTCGAAGCCGACCACGACGATCACGAGCTCGGAGGCGCGCGCGGCCTCGGCGGGCGAGCGTGCCGCCCTCGCCCCGGCGCGGCGGGCGGCCTCCATGAGCTTCCGATTGATGTCGAAGCCGCGCACCTCGAAGCCCTTGGCGACGAGGTGGGCGGCCATGGGCCCGCCCATCTTGCCGAGCCCGATGACGGCGACGCTTTTCACGGGTTTTGCTGCCATGGGTTCCCCCTCTCCTGCTGCCCGCTTCACCGGCGGCCATTATGGGCAAGGACGCCCCGCCGCCCAACAGGGCGTTGGCTCAGGCGGGTTCCGGGGGGAGCAGGCGCTCGAGCGCCCCTGCGACCGCCTGTTGCGGGATGAGCGCCGGATCGGTCCCCCCGTAATCCTTGGAATCGAGGACGGCGAGGCGGGGCGCAGCGGGGGCGTATTTCACGGGATCGTGCTTCGAGAACAGCGAGACCAGCGGCGCGCCGCCGGCGGCCAGCATGTGGCCGGCGCCGGAATCGTTGGCCACCGCCGCGGCGAGGCGGGAGGCCAGGGCGACGGCGAGCACCGGCCCGCCGAGTCCCGCCCGCGCCACCGCCTCCTCCGATTCCGGGAACAGGGCCGTGGGAACCTTGTCGGCGATCTCCCGCCGCCACTCCTCCTCGCCGGGGCCGAGGAAGAACACCGGCACGCGGCCCCTGGCCGCCTGGTCCCGGGCGAGCGCGACAAAATTGGCGAGCGGCCAGCACTTGGCGCGGTCCCCCGCCCCCGGCGCGATCCCCACATGGACGGGCCCGTCGGGCAGCAGGCGCGCGGCCAGAGCCACATACGGCTCGGGGATGGCGAGCGGCGGCTCCCCCGCCGCCGCCGCCAGCGCCGCGAGATCGAGCAGCGCCGAAAGCGCCGTCACCAGGTGGCGGGGCCACGGGCGGCCCGACTCCGGGCGCCGGTCGGAGAGGCGGAAGCCGGCGGCCTGGGTGAGGAACAGGCGGTGGCGGATGCGCCGGGCGCAGAGCGTGCGGAGGATGGCGGTCTGGGTGTCGAGCACCAGGTCGAAGCGGCGTCCGCCCAGCGGCTGGACCAGGAGCAGGTCCCCGGGCCCCCTGCCGATCCCGGCGCGCTCCATCACCTCGTCCATGAGGCCGGGGACGAGCGGCGCCAGGGGCCCGGCATAGGCCGACGGCCCCACCCCCGCGCACCAGGTGACGCGCGCGGCCGGAAACCGGCCCCTGAGGGCGCGCAGGAACGGCAGCTTGGCGAGGCCGTCGCCCACCGTGTCCTCGTAGGTATAGACGAGGACGCTTTGGAAGTCGGGCGGCGGGGCGGATCGGGCGTCGGGCATCGGGCGGGTGACGGCGGGAGGGTGGCGTGCGGTGGCGCCCGGCCCCAACCCTCATGCCAAGTTCAATGTCGGAATGGCCCTGATCTTCTCCCCCAGCTCCTGCTCTGCGCGCCACAGATCATGGCGCTTCTGCAGATTGAGCCAAAGGTCGGGGCCGTTCCCGCACAGTTTCCCGAGCCGCAGCGCCATGGCCGGCGTCACCGGCTGCCGTTCCTCGAGGATGTCGTAAAGCGTCTGACGCGACACGCCGAGCAGCCTCGCGATCTCGGTCTTGGACCGATCAAGCGCCGGCAAAATCTCCTCGCGCAGAAGTTCGCCGGGATGCATAGGGGGCAGGCCGCGCTTAGGAGGCTTCCTGGTCATCGAACCCATCCTCAGTGATAATCCTCCAGATCGACGTCGACGGCATCGCCTTCCATCCAGCCGAACGTGATCCGCCAGTTTCCGCTGGCGTTGACCGCATAGCGGTCCTTGTCGCGGCCGGCGAGCGCATGAAAACGGAAGCCCGGCAAGTTCATGTCTGCCGGTCGCGATGCGTCGTCGAGCGCGCGCAGAATATTGGCGATCCGTCTCGTATTCTGCACGCTGAGCCGGCGCCCGTCCCCCGTCGCGAAGAAGCGCTCGAGGGCCCTGTTCCTGAACGACCGGATCACGCCGCACTGTAAGCCGTTACCTTACAACTGTCAAGTATGGCCTTACGGACTCCCCGCACGGCATCCGGGCTTCGGGCCCGGACTTCCCAACCCAAATCATTTCCCGCGAGGGGTTGGTGGCGCGCCCTGCAGGACTCGAACCTGCGACCTGCGGCTTAGAAGGCCGCCGCTCTATCCAGCTGAGCTAAGGGCGCCCCGTGATCCGGGCCGCGGCCGGGTCCCTACTCTACCCGGTCGTAGCGGAAGTTGTCAGCGTAGCTCTTGATGCGCGGTCTTCGCGGCTTGGGCTCGATCAGCCGGTAGTCCAGCCCGTTGCGCTCGGCGTAGGCGACGGCCGCCTCGCGGGTGGGGAAGCGCAGTTGGACCTGGCCCCGGGTATCGGCCGAGGAGGTCCAGCCCATGAGCGGGTCGCGCGTGCGCGGCGACGCCGGCTCGAACTCCAGGACCCAGTGGCGGGTCGTGGCCTCGCCCTGCTGCATGGCCGTGCGGCTCGGCTGATAGATCTGCACCTTGGGCATCCCGGCCTCCGTCGCGGTGGCCCATGGGTATCCGCGATGGCGGGCCCCGTCAAGCGCGCCGGGGCAGAGCCGCGCAGGGGGGCCCTCCGGCTAGGATTCGTTCACTCATTTCGTCATGGCCCGGCTCGTCCGGGCCATCCAGCGGTATCCCCGCGCTTCGATGCGGCAGGATCAAGCCTTGCCTGCCGGCCGACCCGGCTTGGCGATACCCTCACGTCAGACTGACACCGTTGGATGCCCCGCATGAAGCGGGGCATGACGAGGGGAGTGAACGAGGCTCGACCCGAAAAAGTTGGCAGGAACCGAAATGAATGAGCCATAGGCCCGACCGAACGGGAGTGGGCCGCACCGGGGGATTGTGACATCATCGCCCCCATGCTCCGCCTGGAGAAGGCCGGCAAGCGCTACGGCGACGTGCTCGCCCTCGCCCCCCTCGACCTTGAGGTGGCGGCGGGCCGCACCCTCGTGGTGATCGGGCCGTCGGGTTGCGGCAAGTCGACCCTGCTCGGCCTCATGAACGGGCTGGTGGCGCCCAGCGAGGGCCGGGTGCTGTTCGACGGCGCGCCGCTCGCCGACGGCGCCCTCGCGGCCGCCCGCCGCCGCATGGGCTACGTGATCCAGGAGGGCGGGCTGTTCCCCCACCTGACGGCGGCCGGCAACCTCGCGCTCCTGCCGCGGGTCATGGGCTGGGAGCGCGGGCGCACCGAAGCGCGAATCTCCGAGCTCTGCGTCCTGACGCACTTCCCCGAGGACGCGCTCGCCCGCTACCCGGGCGAGCTCTCGGGCGGCCAGCGCCAGCGGGTGAGCCTCATGCGGGCGCTCATGCTGGATCCCGACCTGCTTTTGCTGGACGAGCCCCTGGGGGCGCTCGACCCGCTCATCCGCTACGACCTCCAGGCCGAGCTCCGCGACATCTTCCGCGCGCTCGCCAAGACCGTGGTCATGGTCACCCACGACATGGCCGAGGCGGCGTTCTTCGCCGACACGGTGCTGCTGATGCGCGAGGGACGCGTCGTGCAGGCGGGCCCGCCCGCGGAGCTCGTCGCGCGCCCCGCCGATCCGTTCGTCGCCCGCTTCCTCGCCGCCCAGCGCGGCCATTGGGCCGAGGACGACCCATGAGCCGGGCTGTCCTGGCAGTCCTCTTCCTGCTCGCCGCCCTGCCCGTGCGCGCCGAGGGGCCCGAAATCCGCATCGGCTCCAAGAAGTTCACGGAGTCCGTCATCCTCGGCGAGATGGCGCGGATCCTGGCGACGGAGGCGGGCGCCCGGGCGGTCCACCGGCGCGAGCTCGGCGGCACGCG
>DASWKZ010000100.1:0-3600 GCA_036396355.1 Alphaproteobacteria bacterium | reverse complement strand
AAGGCGTGCTCCTGGGCCATGGGAGCGACGTAGTCGAGCCGGTCGAAATACGGGATCGCCTGCAGGTAGGTCTTGTATTCGATCAGCTTCTCGGTGCCGCGGTGCAGGAGCCCGATATGGGGGTCGGCCCGGTCGACGATCTCGCCGTCCATCTCGAGCACCAGGCGCAGGACGCCGTGGGTGGCCGGGTGCTGGGGCCCGAAATTGAGGGAGTAGTTCTGGATCTGGGCTTCAGCCATTGTCGCCCTTGCCCTCCGGCGCGTCGCCGTCCGCCTTCTCGTCTCCGGGAAGCAGCGCGCGATGGGCGGCCTCCGCCCCCTCCCACGGACTGAGGAAGTCGAAGGTCCGGAACTCCTGGGTCAGCTTGACCGGCTCGTAGACGACGCGCTTCTGGTCGTCGTCGTAGCGCAGCTCGACATAGCCCGTGAGCGGGAAATCCTTGCGCATGGGATGGCCCTGGAAGCCGTAATCGGTGAGGATGCGCCTCAGGTCCGGATGGTCCGAGAACAGGATGCCGTAAAGATCCCATGCCTCGCGCTCGAACCAGCCGGCGGCGGAGAACACGCCGGTGACCGAGGGGACGGGCGTGGCGGCGTCGGTCGTCACCTTGACCCGAATCCTCTGGTTCTGGCGCATGCTGAGGAGGTGATAGACCACCTCGAAGCGCTCGTCGCGCTCGGGAAAGTCCACCCCGCACAGGTCGATCAGCTGGTGGAACTGGCAGTTGCTGTCGTCGCGCAGGATCGTCATCACCTTGACGATGGACTCGCGGCGGACGGTGGTGGAGAGCTCGCCATAGGCAAGCCGGACCGCGCGCACCTCCTCCCCCAGCAGGTCCTCGACATACTCCCCGAGTTCCTTGAGGGCCTCTAGCTCTTCGCGCTTGTCTTCCATGCCACCGTTTGAACGCCAGAAAACTCGAAGGGAACCGCGTGCCGCCGGGCGGTCCGCATCACCGCCGGATGGTTCCCGTGCGGCGGATCTTCTTCTGCAGCTGAAGGATGCCGTAGAGCAAGGCCTCGGCCGTCGGGGGGCAGCCCGGGACATAGACGTCGACGGGCACGATGCGGTCGCAGCCGCGCACGACCGAATACGAATAGTGGTAGTAGCCGCCGCCGTTGGCACAGGACCCCATGGAGATGACCCACCTCGGCTCCGCCATCTGGTCGTAGACGCGCCGGAGCGCCGGCGCCATCTTGTTGCAGAGCGTCCCGGCGACGATCATCACGTCGGACTGGCGCGGCGACGGCCGGAACAGCATGCCGAAGCGGTCCATGTCGTAGCGGCTGGCCGCCGTCTGCATCATTTCAATCGCGCAGCAAGCCAACCCGAAGGTCATCGGCCACAGGGAGCCCGTCCGCGCCCAGTTCACCAGCGCGTCCAGCCTGGTGACGATGAACCCCTTGTCCTGAAGCTCTTGGGCGGCACCCTCGGGCATCCCGCCCCGGGCCGGCCGAGGCGCGGGCGCCCCGGGCCCGGCCATCCGATCGCTGGTCATACTCATCAGATAATCCGCCTGCCTCGCACCTCAAGGGTTACTCCCACTCGAGCGCCCCCTTGCGCCATTCGTAGACGAATCCGACGGTCAGCACCGCCAGGAAAACGACCATCGACCAGAATCCGAACATGCCGATCTCCCCCAGGGAGACCGCCCACGGAAACAGGAACGCGACCTCGAGATCGAAGATGATGAACAGGATGGCCACCAGGTAGAAGCGCACGTCGAACCGGCCCCGGGCGTCGTCGAACGGATCGAACCCGCACTCGTAGGCCGTGAGCTTGTCGGAATCGGGGTTCTGACGGGCCGCCAGGAACGAGGCCAGCACGATGATGGCCGCGAGCCCCACCGCGATCCCGAGAAAGATCAATATGGGAAGATACTCGGCCAGCAACTCCTGCATGATGTCCATCCCGGATGATCGATGCCGCGCGGAATCCGCGGTTTGGGTGACGCCTTCGGGCGAGGCCCGGACGGCGCGGCGCTAGACTATAAAGATAACGGGTTCAAGAAAAGCCCGGATTCTCCGAGGCGCTCCGTTTCCGCCGATCCCCCGGGATCGTGCGCACGGACGCGGCAGAATGGCGGGAGTGACGGGACTCGAACCCGCGGCCTCCGGCGTGACAGGCCGGCGCTCTAACCAACTGAGCTACACCCCCGTTCGTCCCCCACCCCTTAGGTCACGGGAGGGCCCCATGTACTGCCTGGCCGAAACCCTGTCAAGGAAGCTGGGCCCAGCCGTCCGCGACCACCGAAAAGGCCGCGGGGCCGCGCATCACGCCGCCACCCGAGGCGCCGCCCGGGCCGCTCCAAGCCACCCGGCGCCCACCGTCGCCCTCACCGGCAGGCCACGAGCTGGGCCTCGCCGCCATCGCCGGCGTAGGACACCTCGCACGCCATACCGGCCGCCAGCGCCCCGCGCTTCGACGCCTTGCCGCCGATGGTGACCTTGGTCCGGCTGCCGCTGATCCGCGCCGACTGCGCCTTGCCGGCGGCCTCGAACTTGATGACGCGGCCACCCCTCTCCACGGCGACCAGCTTGGTCGCGATCTTGTTGCCGAGCCCGAGCTTGGCCGCGAGCTTCGCCATCTCCGCCGCCGACAGCGCCTCGGCCGGCAGCCCGTTCTTGACCTTGAGCGAACGCAGATGATCCAGGATCTCGACGTTGGGATAGGAGGTCGATTTCACCAGGTCGGTCATGTCGGCCCGGGACTGGCCGCCGAAATCGGCGCTGAACTGGTGGCGGCCCATCTTCAGGAACGCCTCGTCCCTGAAGACCTTCTCGTAGGCGGCGGCATAGACCCCCACGACCTTGGCCGGGGTGCCCGGGGGCAACGCGTACCATTTGTCTATCTGGTTCGACTTCTCCCAGTACTCGAACGCCTTCCCGGCGATGCCCGACAGCTTGCCCTCGACCAGCGAGGGCATGGTGGGAACGTCCGGGAAGGCCGATCGCGGCACCACCTTGCCGCCCTCCCGCTGGCCGTTCTGGGCGACGAAGGCGAAGTTCCCGGTCTTCTCCAGGCTCCTCAGCATCTCGATATTGGACGTCCCGAACGAGTCGATCTCGCCCCGTCGCGCGGCCAGCAGCAGGGACGCGGTGCCGGGATAGCCCACCACGAAGCGGACGTTCCAGCCCAGCAGCTCGGCCCCCCAGGCGATCATCTCGGCCCAGGTGTCGCTGCCGTCGGGCGTGCCGACGACGGCGGGGGGAAGCGACTTGTCCGAAAAGTTCTTGAGCTTCTCCTTGCGCAGGCTGATGACCGAACCCCCCCGTGCGACGCCGCCGATGAACTCGAACTTGGTCGGGTCATACTTGACGACGCTCTTGCGCAGGGTATTGGCGTCGATATAGGCGTTGCCGCCGCCCATCCAGAAGCTCCCGTCCGCCTTGGCCTCATTGGCGAAGTAGTTGGTCGCCACCACGCCGTGGCCCGCCGGCATGTTGCGGTAGACCATCTGCGGATTGCCGGGCAGGTACTTCTCCATGAAACGGCCGACCAGCCGCGTCGTGCCGTCGGTGCCGCCGCCCGGCGAGGTGCCGATGATGACGTTGATACGCGCCCCCTCGAACGATACCTCCTGGGCGACGGCGTTCCCCG
>DASWKZ010000099.1:0-14660 GCA_036396355.1 Alphaproteobacteria bacterium | reverse complement strand
ACCATGACCAACCTGTTCCTGGTCCGCGGCGCCAGGCTGCTGGCCCCGGAGATCGCGGGCGAAGGCGTGGCCGGGGTAGCGCGCGGCCTGGTCCTCGACCACGCCCGCGACTCGGGCATCGTGGTCGAGACCGGCCGCTTCACGGTGGAGGATTTGCGCGCCGCCGACGGTGCCTTCCTCACCAACGCCGTGATCGGGCTGTGGCCGGTCGGGTCCGTCGACGGCCACGTCCTCGGCCGGCCCTGGCTGACCGCGCGGATCGACCAGGCGATCCACCGGGCCCGGCGCCGATCGCGCGCGGCCTGGAAGAAAACGGCGGAGGAATCGCCGTCGCGGGCTTGAGGACTCGACTCGCGATCAGCGGGACGGGGCTTCCCGTTCGACTCCGAGCTCGCGGGAAAGCCGCTCGATGCGGCTCCTGAGGGAGGCCAGCCACGGCGCGTCGGCGGGCGCGTCCTTCTCCAGTGCCGCCCACATGGCCAGCGCCCCGCGCGCGTCGCCCGCCTGCAGCTGGGCGAGGCCGAGGTAGTAGCGCGCCGGCGGGCTCCCCGGATCGAATTCGAGCGCGTCCTCGAAGGCGGCCCGGGCGCCCGGCGTGACCATTCCGTCGGAGGCCGCGAACAGGGCCTCGCCGTAGGCGATGGCGATGGCGGCGGCGCGCGCGGGCTCGGCGCGGGCGAGCGCCATGGCGCGCCGATACGCCGCGTGCGCGTCCTCGGTGCGACCGAGACGCGGATACAACGTGGCGAGGAGGCGCCAGCCCTCGATCTCCCCGGGGCTTTCCTGGAGCCGCGCCTCGATCATGCCGGCCAGCGCGGCGAGGCGTTCCCGGCTGAGGCCATTGCCTGGTTTGGCCTCCGCCCGCGGGCGTTCGGCGAAGGGCTGCCCGGGCAGCCCCGGCGCGCCGAAGCCGAGATAGATGGCGCCTGCCGCCGCCGGCAGCAGCACGACCATGACCGCCGCCAGGGCGCGGCCCGGCTTGGGATCCCGTCGCGGAACTCCGTCGGGCTCCCCGCCAGGGGCGGCGGCGAGCAGGCGGCGCTCGACCTCGGTGCGGGCGGCGGCGGCCTCGGCCTCGCCGATGAGCCCGCGCGCGCGGTCGCGCTCGATCTCGGCCAGCTGATCGCGGTAGACCGCGCGGTCGAACGCCGCGCGGTCCGGGGCGTCCGCCCGCCGGCGCAGCAGCGGCACCGCGATCAGGGCGACCGCCACGGCCGCCATGGCGGCGAGCAGGAGGGCGAGGCTCACCGCCTCTCCTCCCCGTCCTCGAGCAGGGCGTCGAGGCGGGCGCGCTCCTCGGCGGTGAGGGGCTGGGGCGCGCCCTCGGACCGCGCGCGGCGGCGCCTGAGCGCCCAGGCAAGCCCCAGCGCCGCCGCGGCGAGAAGGGCGAAGGGGCCGAACCACAGCGGCCAGGTCGACGGCCGCACCGGCGGCCTCAGCAGCACGAAATCCCCGTAGCGGGCGGTGAGGAACGCGAGGACCTCCTGGTCGCTGTCGCCGGCCCGGATGCGCTCGCGCACGAGCACGCGGAGGTCGCGGGCGAGGTCGGCGTCGGAATCGTCGATCGACTGGTTCTGGCAGACGAGGCAGCGGAGCTCCTTGAAGAGCGCCCGGGCGCGGGCTTCCTGTTCGGGATCCTCGAGCGCCTCGTTGGCGCCGATGGCAATGGCGGGGCCGGGTGCCAGCACCGGCACCGCCGGCATCAGGCCGAGGAGAAGCGCGAGCAGTCCAGCGCGAATCCCCTTCATCGCGCCAGCCTCTCGATCGCCGGCGCGATCCGTTCCTCGTACTGGAACGGCATGATGGGCCCCACATGCTTGTAGCGGATGCGCCCGGCGCCATCGATGATGAAGGTCTCGGGCACGCCGTAGACGCCGAAGTCTATGGCGACGCGGCCCTCGCGGTCGGCGGCGATCTTCGCATAGGGGTTGCCGAGCTCGGCGAGCCAGGCCCTGGCGTCCTCCGGGGCGTCCTTGTAGTTGAGGCCGATCACCTGCGCCTTTCCGTCCTTCGCGATGCGCAGGAGGATGGGGTGCTCGGCGCGGCAGGGGATGCACCACGAGGCGAACACGTTGAGCACCGTCACCTTGCCGGCAAGATCGGCCTCGGTGACGTCGGGTCCGCCCATGAGGGAAGGCAGGCGGAAGGCGGGGACCGGCCGGTCGATGAGCGGCGAGTCCACGCGCGCGGGGTCGCGCGCGGGATCGAGCCCGAACAGGAACACGCCCGCGAGCAGGGCCAGCACGAATACGGGGAGGACGAAGAGGAGGCGGCGCAACGGCGCCTCACGCGGTCCCGGCGCCGGCGGCGGCGCGCGGGCGCACCGGCGCGCCGACGCGGTGGCGGCGGTCGGTGAGCGAGACCAGTCCGCCCGCCACCATGATGACGGCGCCGATCCAGATCCACGGTACCAGCGGGTTGTGGTAGAGCCGCACCGTCCAGCCCGCGGCGCCCTCCTGGCGTTCGCCGATGACCGCGTAGAGGTCGGCGAGAAACGTCGTGTGGATGGCGGCCTCGGTGGTGACCTGGGGCGGCGTCCGGAAGCTGCGGCGCTCGGGACGCAGCACCGTGACGGTGCTGCCCGCGCGGGTCACCACCATGCGCGCGCGCTCGGCCGTATAGTTGGGGCCGGGCGCGGTCTCGACCCGCTCCAGCGCCACGCGGTACCCGGCGATCTCGGTGGCCTCGCCCGGTCGCATGACCAGCACCCGCTCGGACTGCCACGCGGTGGACGCGGTGATGCCGAGGACCACTGCGGCGAGGCCGCCATGGGCGATGCTCATGCCCAGCGCGCCGCGCGGCAGGTTCCCGAGGCGCCCGAGGCTCTGCGCGAGGGGTATCCGGAACAGGCGGATGCGCTCGGCGAGCTCGGTCAGGACCCCGGCGATCAGCCACACGCCGAGGGCGATGCCGGCGGCGGCCAGCGCCGGCCCGTCGTTGAGCAGGAGGGTCGCGAGGACGGCGAGGCCCGTCACCATGGCGGCGGCGCGCAGGCGCGCCAGCGCGCCGGCGAGGTCGCCGCGCTTCCAGGCGAGCAGCGGGCCGATCCCCATGACGACGACCAGCGGCGTCATCAGGGGCACGAAGGTGAGGTTGAAATAGGGCGCGCCCACCGATACCTGGCCGGCGCCCAGGGCGTCGAGGACCAGCGGATACAGCGTGCCGAGGAAGACGGTGGCGCAGGCGGTGCCCAGCAGCAGGTTGTTCAGGACCAGCGCGCCCTCCCGCGAGATCGGCGCGAACAGGCCGCCGGCGCCCAGCCTCGGCGCCCGCGCGGCATAGAGGCCGAACGCGCCCGCCGCGGTGAGGATGAGGAGCGCCAGGATGAACAACCCGCGGTCGGGGTCGTTGGCGAAGGCATGCACCGAGGTGAGCACGCCCGAGCGCACCAGGAAGGTGCCGATCAGCGACAGCGTGAAGGTGAGGATGGCGAGCAGGACGGTCCAGCTCTTCATGGCGTCGCGCTTCTCGACGACGATGGCCGAATGCAGGAGCGCGGTGCCGGCGAGCCACGGCATGAAGGAGGCGTTCTCCACCGGATCCCAGAACCAGAACCCGCCCCAGCCGAGCTCGTAATAGGCCCACCAGCTGCCGAGCGCGATGCCCAGCGTCAGCGCGCACCACGCCGCCAGGGTCCACGGCCTGACCCAGCGCGCCCAGGCGGCGTCCACGCGGCCCTCGATCAGGGCGGCGACGGCGAAGGCGAAGGCCACCGAGAATCCCACATAGCCGAGATAGAGGAACGGCGGATGGAAGGCGAGGCCGGGGTCCTGGAGGATGGGGTTGAGCCCGCCGCCGTCGGCGGGCGCCGGGTCGAGGCGCAGGAACGGGTTCGAGGTGGCGAGGATGAACAGAAGGAAGCCCGCGCCGATCATGCCCTGGACCGCGAGCACCCGGGCGCGCAGGGTCGGCGGCAGGTTGGTCCCGAAACCGGCGACGGCGGCCCCGAACAGCGCCAGGATCAGCACCCACAGCACCATGGAGCCCTCGTGGTTGCCCCACGCGCCGGTGACCTTGTAGAGGAGCGGCTTGGCCGAGTGGGAGTTCTCGGCGACGTTGGCCACCGAGAAGTCGGAGACGACGTAGGCGTGCATGAGGCTCGCGAAGGCCGCCGCCACGAACAGGAGCTGGGCGATGGCCGCCATCCGGCCGGTCTCCATGAGCGCCCCGTCGCGGCGCGCGGCGCCGATAAGGCCGGCCGTGACCTGGGCGGCGGCCAGCAGCAGCGCCAGGATCAGCGCGAAATGGCCGGCCTCGGCGATCACGGGCGCGCCTCCGCCGGCGCCCCGGGCGCGCCGGGGCCTCCCTTCCACTGGCCGGAGCGCTTGATGGCGTCGGCCACCTCCCTGGGCATGTAGGTCTCGTCGTGCTTGGCCAGCACCTCCTGCGCCTCGAAGGTGCCGTCGGCGGCGAACCGTCCCTGGGCGACGACGCCCTGGCCCTCGCGGAAGAGGTCGGGGAGGATGCCGCGGTGGACCACTTCCAACCTGTTGGCGAGGTCGGTGACCACGAACCGGGTGACGAGCCCGGCCTCGGTGCGCCGGACGCTGCCCTCCTCCACCAGCCCGCCGATGCGGATCGGGCGGTCGCGCGGCACCTCCCTGGTGGCGAGGTCGGTGGGCGAGTAGAAGAACACCAGGCTGTCCTCGAAGGCGTTGAGGATCAGGGCGACGGCGACACCGAGGGTCACCGCGGCGGCGGCCAGCAGGGCGAGACGCCGGCGCCTGCGGATGAGCGCCGGGCGGCGGGACATGGTCACGGCTCGACCCCGACCCCCTTGCGCGCTCCCTCCGCCGGGCGGGCGTCGGGCGCGCGGGGGTCCTGGAGGCGGGCGAGGGTCCGCTCGTTCCCGCGCAGCCGGCGCAGGGTCGAGACTGCCATCCACGCCAGGATCAGCGCGGCGGCGGCGAAGGCCGGCCAGACATAGGCGCCGTAGCCGCCCATGTGCAGGAAACCGGTGATCGCGTCCATGGTGCCGATCCTCGCCGAGTCCGGGGCTTCAGGCCGCGCCCATCTCGAGGCCCATCCCAACGTAGGTCATCGCCGCCGCCTCATAAAGCCCGGTCCTCCCCGGCCGCGCCCAGGGCCATCAGGGCGCGGGCCTTGCGGCCGGCGAGCTCGGCGCGCACGCCGAGGACGAGCAGCGCCAGGAAGTAGGCGAGGAAGGCGAGCGCCATCAACAGCAGCGGCGCGAGCATCGAGGAATCGATGGCCGGCCCGCCCGCCCGCAGCACCGAGGCCGGCTGGTGCAGCGTCGCCCACCAGTCCACCGAGAACTTGATGACGGGGATGTTGACGAACCCGACGATGGCCAGCAGCGCCGCCGCCCGGTCGCCGCGCTCGGCGTCGTCGAAGGCCTGGCCGAGGGCGATGACGCCGAGGTAGAGGAAGAACAGGATGAGCACCGAGGTGAGCCGCGCGTCCCACACCCACCATGTGCCCCAGCTGGTCTGGCCCCACAGCGCGCCGGTCACCAGGCAGATGGCGGTGAACCCGGCGCCGAGCGGCGCGGCGGCCCGCGCCACCAAATGCGCCAGCGGATGCTTCCACACCAGCGCCGCCGACGAGGCCGCCGCCATCAGCGTGTAGGCGCCGAGCGCCATCCACGCCGAGGGCACGTGGATATACATGATGCGCACCGAATCGCCCTGCTGGTAGTCGGGCGGCGAGGCGAACAGCGCGATGGCCAGGCCGAGGCCGCCGGCGACCGCCGCCACCGCCCAGCACCACGGCAGGACGGCGCCGGCCACGCGCAGGAAGCGGGCGGGGTTGGCGAGGAAGGTGATCATCCGCTCACATCCGTCGTCCCGGCCGTCTCAGCGGGTGGCCTGGCGCAGGGCCGCCGCCGCCGCGAACGGGGCCAGCGCCAGGGCCGCCAGCAGGAACCCGGCGAGGGCGGTGAGCCGGGGGCCGGTCCCGGATCCGCCGATGGCGGCCTCGACCGCCGCCACCCCGAAGATCAGGACCGGAATATAGAGAGGCAGCACCAAAAGGGAAACGAGAACCCCGCCGCGGCGCGCCCCCAGGGTCAGGGCCGCGCCGACGGCGCCGATCAGGGTCAGCGTCGGGGTCCCCAGCAGGAGTGCGGCGAGGAGCCCGACGAGCCCCGGCGGCGGCATGTTGAGGGCGACGGCCAGCACCGGCGCCGCCGCCACCAGCGGCAGGCCGGTGGCCAGCCAGTGGGCGGCGGCCTTGGCGAGGACCACCAGCTCGAGCGGGGACTCGGCGAGGATCAGGAGATCGAGGCTGCCATCCTCGAAATCGGCGGCGAACAGGCGATCGAGCGCCAGCATGGCGGCGAGCAGGGCGGTCACCCAGATCAGGCCCGGGCCCACGCGCTCGAGGAGCGCCGGATCGCCGCCGATGCCGAACGGGAACAGCACGCAGGCCAGCACGAAGAAGCCGAGCACCAGGAGGGTATCGGCGCCGCGCCGGAAGGCGAGGCGCGTATCGTGGGCGATGATGGTGGCCATCGCGGTCATGCCGAGGCGCCGGCCAGGAGGCCGCGGTGGAACGGCTCGGTGACGTCGCGGCCGGCGAAGCGGGCGATCTCCAGCACCGCCGCCCCGTCGGCGCCGACCGCACCGTGGCCCGCGATCACCGCCATGCCGCCGCCGGCGCGGTGCCGCGCCAGGGCCTGCCCGAAGGCGGCGACGCCGGAATCGTCGAGCGAGGTCGTCGGTTCGTCGAGGAGCCACAGGGGCGCGCCCTGGGCCACCACCCGGGCGAGCGCCACCCGCCGGCGCTGTCCGGCGGAGAGGTAGCGGCACGGCACCCGGGCGAGGGGCGCCAGCGCGAACAGGTCGACGGCCGCGGCGACGGCGCGGGTGCGGGCGCCATTGTCGGCCGGGCCGGCGATGCGGGTCCAGAAGGCGAGGGTCTCGGCGACCGTGAGCGGCGGCTTCAGGGCATCGCCGTGGCCGAGATAGGCGGGCCCCGCGGCGGCGTCGCCTCCCGGCGTCAGGCGCAGTCGTCCCGCCGCCGCCGGCAGCAGCCCCGCCATCAGCCGCAGCAGGCTCGACTTGCCGATGCCGTTGGGACCGGTGACCAGCAGTGCCCCGCCCGCCGCCAGATCGAAGCCGAGACCCGCGAACAGGACCCGCTGGCCGCGGATGCAGGCGATGTCGGTGCCGGTGAAGCGCGCGCCCGTGAAGTCCGCCATGGCGCCCCTATAGCACAAAGCCGCCCGCCGCGGACCCGGGCCCGAAAAAGCGCGGCCACCGGTGGGGGGAAACCGGTGGCCGCTCAACCTCCGACTTTCGGGAGCCGATGGAGGCTGTGCTGAAGGAGGCGGGCAACCGAGGGAGGGGGGAAAGATGCCGCCGTCCTCCTTCAACGCTGGCATCAGACACCGGAAATATGACAGCAGTGGGCCTGCAACATGGCGAAACTGTGATTTTTCGCGGGGCCGCGCCGGGACCGTCGCGAACCGGCCGGCAACGGGGATTTGACGGGCCGCGGTTTCTCCGCTAACACGCCCCTTTCCGCGGGATTCTCCGGGTATCGACGAAGAGCCGCGCGGGCGCGTCCGGGACCCCGGACGCCGCCCGCGGAGACATCGGGAGACGGACCTTGGCCACGGCACCTGACAGCTTCAAATCCAGACGCACCATCGAGGTGAACGGGAAGTCCTACACCGTCTACGGCCTGCCCGAGGCCGCCAAGGGTGGCCTCGGCGACATCGCCCGGCTGCCGGTCTCCCTCAAGATCCTGCTGGAGAACCTGCTCCGCCGCGAGGACGGGCGCAGCGTCCGCGCCGACGACATCCAGGCCGTCGCCGACTGGCTCAAGGACCGGCGTTCGGACCGCGAGATCGCGTTCCAGCCGGCGCGGGTGCTCATGCAGGACTTCACCGGGGTGCCGGCGGTGGTCGACCTCGCCGCCATGCGCCATGCGATGGTCGACATGGGCGGCGATCCCGATCGCATCAATCCGCTGTCGCCGGTGGACCTCGTCATCGACCACTCGGTGATGGTCGACGTCTACGGCAAGGAAGGGGCGTTCGCCGCCAACGTCACCCGCGAGTACGAGCGCAACCAGGAGCGCTACGCGTTTCTCCGCTGGGGCCAGACCGCGTTCGACAACTTCCGCGTGGTGCCGCCGGGGACCGGCATCTGCCACCAGGTCAACCTCGAGTATCTGGCGCGCGTGGTGTGGTCCGACGCGGACGGCGTCGCCTATCCCGACACCGTGGTGGGGACCGATTCCCACACCACCATGGTCAACGGCCTCGCGGTGCTGGGCTGGGGCGTCGGCGGCATCGAGGCCGAGGCCGCCATGCTCGGCCAGCCCATGAGCATGGTGATCCCCGAGGTAGTGGGATTCAGGCTCACCGGCGCCCTCAAGGAAGGCACCACCGCCACCGACCTCGTGCTCACCGTCGTGCAGATGCTGCGCGCCAAGGGGGTGGTCAACAAGTTCGTGGAATTCTACGGCGAGGGGCTCGACCATCTCGGTCTCGCCGACCGCGCCACCATCGGCAACATGGCGCCCGAATACGGCGCCACCTGCGGCTACTTCCCCATCGACGCGGAGACCCTCCGCTATCTCCGCTTCACCGGCCGCGACGAGGACACCGTCGCCCTGGTCGAGGCCTATGCCAAGGCCCAGGGCCTGTGGCGCGGCGACGGCGCGCCGGAGCCGGTCTTCACCGACACCCTCGGGCTCGACATCTCCACCGTCGAGCCGTCGCTGGCCGGTCCCAAGCGGCCCCAGGACCGGGTGTCCCTGTCCGAGGCCGCGGTCGCGTTCGAGACCGCGTTGGCCGACATGCTGGGCACCAACGACAACACCCGGGGATCGGCGATGGTTGCCGAGGGCGGGCACGAGGCCGCGCAGCCGTCGGCCGAGATGCCGGTGGAGGGCACCGAGTATTCGTTGACCCACGGCGACGTCGTGATCGCCGCCATCACCAGCTGCACCAACACCTCCAACCCCACGGTGATGCTTGGGGCGGGTTTGCTGGCGCGCAACGCGGTGGCGCGGGGGCTGGCCAAGAAGCCCTGGGTCAAGACCTCGCTGGCGCCCGGCTCCAAGGTGGTCATGGACTACCTGGAGAAGGCCGGCCTGCGGGACGACCTCGATGCGCTCGGCTTCAACCTGGTCGGCTTCGGCTGTACCACCTGCATCGGAAATTCCGGGCCGCTCGACGAGCCCATCAGCAAGGCCATCCACGACGGCAATCTGGTGGCGGCCGCGGTCCTGTCCGGCAACCGCAACTTCGAGGGCCGCATCCATTCCGAGGTGCGCGCCAATTACCTGGCCTCGCCGCCGCTGGTGGTCGCCTACGCCCTGGCCGGCTCGCTGCGCAAGGACCTGACCCGGGACTCCCTCGGCAAGGGCAAGGACGGCAAGGACGTCCATCTCAAGGACATCTGGCCCTCCGGCCAGGAGATCCGCGAGACCCTCGAGAAGGCGATGACGCCCGACATGTTCCGCACGCGCTACGCCAACGTGTTCGAGGGCGACGAGGCGTGGAAGAAGGTCGAGACCGGCGCCAGCGTCACCTATGAATGGGACGAGGAGTCCACCTATGTCCGGCTTCCGCCCTATTTCGAGAACATGTCGCGCGAGCCGGAGCCGGTGACGGACATCGAGGGCGCGCGCCTGCTGGCGCTGCTGGGCGACTCGGTGACCACCGACCACATCTCGCCGGCCGGCGCCATCAAGCGCGACAGCCCCGCCGGGGCCTATCTCATCCGCCGCCAGGTGGGCGCCCAGGACTTCAACTCGTTCGGCGCCCGGCGCGGCAACCACGAGGTGATGATGCGCGGCACCTTCGGCAACATCCGCCTGCGCAACGAGATGGCGCCCGGCACCGAGGGCGGCGTCACCCGCCACATGCCCGACGGCGAGCAGATGTCGATCTACGACGCCGCCATGAAATACAAGGAGGAGGGCGTGCCCCTGGTGGTCATCGGCGGCAAGGAGTACGGCACCGGCTCGTCGCGCGACTGGGCGGCCAAGGGCACGATGCTGCTCGGCGTGCGCGCGGTGATCGTCGAATCCTTCGAGCGCATCCACCGCGCCAACCTGGTGGGCATGGGCGTGCTGCCGCTGGCGTTCCCCGAGGGCGTCAGCCGCAAGACCCTCGGCATCGACGGTTCGGAGACCTTCGACATCGTCGGCGTCGGCAACGGCGTCAAGCCGGGCATGACGCTGCCGCTGACGATTCATCGCGCCGACGGCTCCAGCGAGACGGTCACCCTCACCTGCCGCATCGATACCCTTGACGAGGTCGAGTATTACCGCCACGGCGGCATCCTGCCCTACGTGCTGCGGGGCATGATGGCGGCGTGAGACGCGCGGCCGCCGGGGCGGGCCGGGGGACGGCATGACCGAACCGGGCCTCGCCGGGCGGAGCGCCTGGGTGCTCACCGAGGGCCACGCCGGCATGGAGGGCCCGGCCCGGGCGCTGGCCGAGGCGCTGGGGCTCGATGCCACCGTCAAGCGGGTGCGCGCGCCCGGGGCCTGGGGCTGGCTGCCGGCCCCCCTGTGGCCGCGGCGCCTCGCGCTCGAGGGCGGGCGCGGCGACCGCCTCGACCCGCCCTGGCCCGACCTCCTGATCGCCTGCGGGCGGCGCAGCGTGGCCCCGGCGCTCGCCGTGCGCGAAGCGAGCCGGCGGACCGGCGGGCCCGGCACCTTCACCGTCTACGTCCAGGATCCCAGGATCGACCCCGCGCGCTTCGATCTCGTGATCGCGCCGGCCCACGACCGGGTCGCGGGCGCCAACGTCGTCGCCTGCCTCGGCTCCCTCAACGGGCTCACGCCGGAGCGCCTCGACGCCGCCGCCGAGGCCGCGCGGGCCCGCTTCGCGACGCTGCCGCGTCCCCTGGCGGCGGTGCTGGTGGGCGGGCCCAGCCGCGCCTACCGCATGGGCGGGGCCGAGATGCGCGTCCTCGGCGAGCGGCTGGCCGCGCTCGCTCGCGCGACCGGCTGCGGGCTGGCGGCGGTGCCCTCGCGCCGCACCGGCGCCGCCAACCTCGCCGCGCTCCGGGGCTCGCTCGCGGGGAGCGGGGCCTATCTCTGGGACGGGACCGGGGACAACCCCTATCTCGGCCTCCTCGCGCTCGCCGACGCGCTGATCGTGACCTGCGATTCGGTCAACATGACCACCGAGGCCGCCGCCACCGGCAAGCCCGTCTACGTCGCCATGTTCGAGGGCCGCTCGGCGCGCTTCGAGGCCTTCCACGGGGCCATGCGGGCCAACGGCCACACCCGGCCCTTCGAGGGTCGGATCGACTTCGCCTGGCGCCCGGCCCCGCTCCGGGAGACCGAGCGGGTGGCGGCCGAGGTCGCCCGCCGCTACCGCGCCGCCCGCGGGTCGGCGTCGTTGCCGTGACGGTCGAGGCCGCGTGAAGCCCGTCCGTCGGGGCGCCCGGCCCGGGGCCTCACCAAAGCGTGATTGCGTTTGATTGGGCCGCTTGCGCCGATGCCGCTAGGGTAGCCTCATGGAACGACTGCGCATCAGGCTTCGCCGTTTGGCGCTCGCGGCGCTTTGCGCCGCCGCCCCGGTGGCGGCCGGCGTCGCCGCCGACACCGGCGGTCCCGGCGGCGGCCGCCCGTTGGTGGTGGAGCTGTTCACCTCCCAGGGCTGCAGCTCCTGTCCCCCGGCCGACGCCTATCTCGGCGAGCTGGCCGGGCGCGACGGCGTCCTCGCGCTCTCCATGCATGTGGACTACTGGAACGCGCTCGGCTGGAAGGACCCGTTCTCCAGCCCCGAGGTCACCGCCCGGCAGCGCGCTTATGCCAATACCCTCGGCGGACGCTACGTCTACACGCCCCAGATGGTGGTGGGCGGACGGGCGCACGCGGTGGGCTCCGACCGCGCCAAGATCGAGCGCCTGATCGCCGAGGCGCGGCAGGCGGCCCCGCGCGGCCCGGACCTGGCCCTGATCCACGACCCCGCGGGGCGGGTCGTGGTGCGCGTGGGCGCGGCGCCGGGGGCGGGCCCGGCCCGGCTGTGGCTGGTGGCGTTCGACGACCGCCACGCGACTCCGGTGCCGAGCGGCGAGAACACCGGCAGGACGCTGACCAACTCCAACGTGGTGCGCGCGCTCAGGCCGATCGGGACCTGGAGCGGCGCCGCCAAGGAGGTGTCCGTGGACATCGCCGCCGAGATCGCCGCCGGCTACGGCAACTGCGCGGTGCTGTTGCAGCTGGACAGCGGCGCCATTCTCGCCGCCGCCGCGATGCGCCTGCCCCCGGGCTCCCATTGAGGCGGCCCTTCCCCGTCCGCGAGACCGCCATGACCGGACGTCCCGCGCCGCCCCGCGAGGGCCATCGGGGACGCGTGCTCATCGTCGACGACGACGCGGTGCTGTGCGACATCATGGGCGCGATGGCCCGGGACGCCGGCTTCGAGACGCGCGCCACCTACAGCGGGGCGGAGTTCCGCCGCGCGGTCCCGGGTTTCCGCCCCGATCACATCGTGCTCGACCTCGCCATTCCCGACGAGGACGGGCTCGAGCTCATGCGGTACCTCGCCGATCTCGGCTGCGGGGCGCGGATCGCCGTGGTGAGCTCCCAGCCGGAGTTGATGATCGGCCAGGCCGTGCGGTTCGGACGGAGTCGCGGCCTCAACGTGGCCGGCGCGTTGCGCAAGCCGTTCCGGCGCGCCGACTTCCTCGCCCTGTTCTAGGGCCGCGCGCTCCGTGCGCCCCGGGGCTCTCTGGCGAGGAGCCGGGCGCAATGGTATCCTGAGACGGTTCCGTCCGCGTCGTATCAGGAGGTGTCCATGGCCATCCCGGTACATATCACGTTCCGCGATATCGATCCGAGCGATGCGGTGGAGGCCAGGATCCGGGAGCGCGCGGCCCGGCTCGAGCCGTTCGCCGACCGCGCCACCAGCCTTCACGTCATCGTCGCGGCGCCGCACGCCCGCGGGCCCGAACGCAGCCACAAGGGCCGGCCCTACCAGTTCACCCTCGAGCTCATGATGCCCAAGGGCGACATCGTCATTCGCCAGGGCGGCGCCTCCGATCTCGCCCATGGCGACGTCTACGTCGCCATGCGCGACGCCTTCGACGCCCTGGAGCGCCGCGTCCACGAGCACAACGAGAAGCTGGGGCACTGACGGCCGCCCCGGCCGCCCGTATCTCCGGTCGTCGATCATGCCCGCGCGCGTGAGCCAACGTCCCGACGGCATCGCTCCCTCCGGCGGCGGTGGCCGGGTCGCGGCGGTGCTGGGGCCCACCAACACCGGCAAGACCTATCTCGCCATCGAGCGCATGATGGGTCACGCCTCGGGCATGATGGGTTTCCCGCTGCGGCTGCTGGCGCGCGAGAACTACGACCGCGTCGTGGCCGTCAAGGGGGCGGACAAGGTGGCGCTCGTCACCGGCGAGGAGAAGATCCTCCCGCCCAACCCGTCCTATTTCCTGTGCACGGTGGAATCGATGCCGCTGGGGCGCGAGGTCGCCTTCCTCGGCGTCGACGAGGTGCAGCTCGCGGCCGATCCCGACCGCGGCCATGTCTTCACGGACCGCATCCTGCACGCGCGCGGCTACGCCGAGACCATGCTGCTCGGCTCCGACACCATGGCCCCGTTCATCCGCCGCCTGGTGCCCGGCTGCGAGTTCGTCGCGCGGCCCCGGTTCTCGACCCTGTCCTATGCCGGCACCCACAAGATCACGCGCCTGCCGCCGCGCAGCGCGGTGGTGGCGTTCTCGGCGGCGGGCGTCTACGGCATCGCCGAGCTGTTGCGCCGCCAGCGCGGCGGGGCGGCGGTGGTGATGGGGGCGCTCAGCCCGCGCACCCGCAACGCCCAGGTCGCCATGTTCCAGGCCGGCGAGGTCGACTACCTGGTGGCGACCGACGCCATCGGCATGGGCCTCAACATGGACGTCGCCCACGTCGCCTTCGGCGAGCTCGCCAAGTTCGACGGCCACCGCCGCCGCGCGCTCGCCGCCGCCGAGCTCGCCCAGATCGCCGGCCGCGCCGGGCGCCACATGGCCGACGGCACCTTCGGCACCACCGTGGAGGCGGGCCCGCTGGCCCCGGAGCTGGTCGCCGCCATCGAGGGGCACGCCTTCGAGCGGGTGCGGGCCGTCTACTGGCGCAACCGCGACCTCGTGTTCGCGAGCCTGCCGGCGCTGATGGCGTCCCTCGACCGCCCGCCGCCGGGGCCGGGCATGGTGGCGGTGCGCGACGTCCCCGACCATGCGGCCCTCAAGGCGCTGGCCGCCGAGCCCGAGATCGCCGACATCGCCGCCCGCCCCGATACGGTCCGCCTGCTGTGGGAGGTCTGCGGCATCCCCGACTTCCGCCACGCCGCCGGGCCCGGCCACGCGCGTTTCCTGGCGCAGGTGTTCCGCCGCCTCGCCGTCGCCGGGCGACTCGAGGACGACTGGATCGCCCAGCATATCGCGCGGCTCGACCGCGCCGATGGCGACATCGAGACCCTCACCGGCCGCATCGACCACATCCGCACCTGGACCTACATCTCCCACCGCGCCGACTGGGTGCGCGACGCCGGGCAATGGCAAGGCCGCACGCGGGTGATCGAGGACCGGCTGTCCGACGCCCTGCACGACCGCCTCACCCAGCGCTTCGTCGACCGGCGCACCACCGCGCTGGTCAAGGGACTCAAGGCGGATCGGACCCTGGCCGCGGTGATCGGCGAGGACGGCGAGGTGAGCGTGGAGGGCCACGTGGTCGGA
>DASWKZ010000098.1:0-4131 GCA_036396355.1 Alphaproteobacteria bacterium | reverse complement strand
GAATCCGCAACCGGTCTCTCTCTTCTGCCGCGTCAACGACCAGGGCGTGAACATGCTGGTCGGCTTCGAGATCGGCCGCCACACCTACGACCTGACGACGCAGAACTGATCCGGCGCCCCTTGCGCGGATCGAACGGCCGGGCGCGCCCGCCGCTCATCCGCCCAGGATCCTCGCCCCCGAGGGCCTCCCCGATCGACGGATCCGGCTGCCGATGGCGCGATGATGCGATCGTCTATGTAGAGTGCTAGAGGTGACGTGCTGTCTGAGTCGGAGGATGGACCATGAGATCGGCCGTATCGGTGAGCCTCTCGGGAAAAGATGGCCTCGCAGCTCGAACGGTTTGCCAGTGAGACCGGGCGGAACAAGAGCGCCGTCATGAAGGAGGCATTGGGCCTCGTTCTCTGGGAGGAGCGGTTCAAGGCGACTCGGAGTGCCCTGGTCCGGCCGGGTCAGCGCTCCCGGCGACTGGCCGCCCGTGACATGAACCCTCACCAGGCGGTCATCGCCGTGGCCCGGGAGAGGGCGACCTTCCATCGGGTCACCGCCCGCGCAATCCCGATCGCTGTCTGACCGGACCTCCACGGCCCACGCAGCCGCCGCCAAAACGCTCGCCCTTTGGCCACCGGAAGGTGATGCCCCCCGGACTTGGCGTCATCCTCGCTGACGTTCCGAGGCGGAAACAAACCCTCGAGCCGAGACCGAGGCAGGCGCCCGAGGGACGTACGTCAGGGGGTGGCCAACCCACGGATCGCAGCCCATCCGACCGTCGCATGGACTGGCGCCGTCCGTCCGGTGGACTGAACCACAACGCCCCATGAAACCTCTGCATCCTCCCTAAACCGTAGCGTTGCCAGAGGGAGCCATAGCAATGTCGGGGCGGACCAGATGCCATACCGAGCCGCCGGCTGTCCCACTTGACCGCGCCGGCAGGTCGACCGGCCCACGCCCCTCACCATGAGCTCGCCGCCCCTGCGCAACCGGCCACGTCTCGCCGCCACCGGCGGGCGCGCCCGCCTGCTCGTCCTGTTGTGGGTGCCAATGCTCGCCCTGCCCGCAGGCTGCCGTGACGGGGTGCCGCCGGACCCGCGGGCAATGTCAGACAGCGGCATGACGTCGCCTGAGTGGCCTGGCGCCGCGTCCGCCGCAGTGAGCCTCACCTTCGACGACGGGACCGCCGACCACATCCATCTCGTGGCACCCCTCCTCGACGCTCACGGGATTCGCGCCACCTTCTTCATCGTGCCGAGCTGGACCGGGGCCAAGACCAACGGCACGACCTGGGACGACTGGCGCCGGGTCCATCGCGCCGGCCACGAGGTTGGCAGCCACACCGAGACCCACCGACGTCTCGTCGATCTTACCGACGCCGAGCTCGACCACGAGCTGCGCACCTCCCGCGGCGAGATCGAGCGCAACATCGCCGGCAGCCGCTGCATCAGCCTCGCCTACCCCTATGGTGTGTGGGATCCCAGAGTGCGTGCCGCCGCCGGCAGATACTACGTCGCGGCACGCACCGCCGGCGGCGTGTCATTCCTCAAGAATCGTGACCTGCTCGTCCTGCCCGCCGTCATGCCGGTAGGAGACTTTCCGGTCGACCGCCTGGCGCGAGGACTCCGGCAGGCGATCGCCCGCGGCGACTGGCTTATCCTCGCCTTCCACGGGATCACCGGCGACCGGACCCCGCCGAGCGAAGCCGGCTGGGCGCCGCGATCGGTCGAGTACCTACAGGCATTGCTGAGGGAGATGGAGAGACTCGGGCGGCGGCTGTGGGTGGCGCCGCTGGGCGATGTCGCCGAGTACCTCCGCGCCCATCACGGTACCGAGATCGACGCGCCCTCGCCCGCGGGGTGAGGCGCCACGGCCCCGGTGGTGTGTAGGGAGACGTCCCCGGTGGGCGCGCGGATGGCGTATCCCCCGACCGCCGGTCGTTGTCGGCGCTGTCTGTCACCTTGTTCCGCTCCGGCGTGACCGCGTTCGGCGGGCCGGCGAGGGTGGCGTACATGCGCGCGGTTGCCGTACGCAAGGTAAGGCGCGAGATCGAGGAACGGGGTGAGCGGTTGTCGGCATGGGGGAAAGGCAGCCGGGAGGTATTCCACTCGCCATCGCCGGAAGAGCTTCATTCGTTGACTAGCTTCGATTTGGTGCTGCGGACGCTCGGTGCTAAGTTTTGCTTCTCTCGCAGCGGCGGGAACTGGTGCCCGCCCCGAGGGCCCTGCACCCAGGGACGGCTTTTTGTAGTGTGGCTGAGGGAGCGGTCCACCGGTGGAGCACACCTTCACGACTCTGATGCGTCGCTTGTCCCGGGCTGGGTTTAGGCAGGAGTTCGTGCGCCCGGCGATCCTTCCCGACTGGTGGGACGAGTCCTGCACCGACGACCCGGAGCTCCTGCCGGAGGTCGAAATCCGGGTGGCGCGGTTTCTCGGGCGTCCACTTTCCGCGGTGAAGCACCCGGCGACTCCCTTGGCACCGCCAGCCTACCCCAAGGCGCAGCTCCGGCGCGTGCGGGACGTGGACCGTGACCGCCTCGCCCCCGCCATCCACGCCGCTCTCCGGATCGGCGCGGCGGTTGTGCGCAGCCTCCGGCCGCCTGCGGCCGGTCCGGCGATCCCACCGCCCGAGGGCCTTTCGTGGCGTGAGCAAATCCGACGCCCGCATCCCGCAGTGGACCTCCCCGTGCTCGTCGACGACTTGTGGTTGCGCGACATCCCGGTGGTCCCCATTGACGTCCTGCCCACCCCCAGCTTTCAAGGGATGGCCTGCATCGTGGAGGGCCGGCCCGTGATCCTGCTCGGCCACCGATACGACGAGCCGGGACGGGTCGCCTTCCTCGTCGCTCACGAGGTGGGCCACATCGCGGCGGGGGACTGTGCGCCTGAGCAACCGGTGGTCGACGAGGAGGAGGAGATCCGCGATGACACCGACATGGAGCGCAAGGCAGATCTATTCGCCACTCACGTCCTTGTCGGCGGAGATTCGGCCCCGCCCGTGGAAGGCGCAAGCTTCAAAGAGATCGCCAGCCGGGCCTCGGAGATCGAGCGGAGTACCGGCGCGGATGCCAGCGCCGTCATCTTCGCATGGGCCGCGAGCACGGGGGACTACGCCAAGGCATCGATGGCGGTGAAGGCGCTCTACAGAGCGTCGGGCGCGAGGCGGCTGCTCCGCGAGCACTTCGATCGCCACGTCGACCTACAAGCGGCGCCCGAGAGCGACCGAGCTTTGCTCCGCTGCGTGTACGGCGATCCGGAGCACGATGCGGCTGCTGCTTGACACCGACGCCTTCTGTATCTTGGCGGCCAGCGGATTGCTCCACGATGCGGTCGACCTGCTCGGTATGGACCTCGCGGTTTGCGGCCGACTGCCGGCCCTGCCGCACATGTTGCGCAAGGGAGGCCGCAGAGGCAGATGCGGATGGGGCGCACACCGAGTGGCCAAGAGGCGAAGTTGCAATCTTAAGAACCCCATGTGGCTCGGTCGCTCACGTTGTCGTCACCATGGGGAGGTGGCCACGCTGAACACGCTCCCCCGGCCCAAAGCGCTCCGGCATTCCGTCCCAGCTCTGCCCGTCGAGGAGCCGTCCAGCCCGCTTCTTGTTTACGCCGCCCCATTGTTTGAAGAAGAAGGGCACTGCGGCGTCCCGGCACTGGTTGCGAATATCGACCACCCATGACTCCCGCATGGGGCGGGCCTGCGGGCCAGATTCGCCGCCCACGATCACCCAGTCGACGCCCGCCAGGTTGAGGTCGGGCAGGGGACCGAGGAGGGGCTCCAGTGAGAGGAACTTGGTGAACGCCTCGGTCCTTCGTAGGTGATCGATCCGGAATGCATACTTCCGGGTCTCCACGCTTACGCCCATCCACACATTCGCGGGCCAATCGATCTTCGGGCTCATCTGCTCCAGCCGCACGGCACGCTTGGTGAGGACTTGGAAGTCGTGCCAGTGAGCCCGCCGCATCACATCAAACACGCGCTGGATGAACGCCTCGGGGACCTGTTCATGGAAGAGGTCACTCATGGAGTTTACAAACACGACCTGCGGCTTCTTCCACCGGAGCGGCAGTTCAAGGGCGTGCTCGTGCATCGCGAGCTCAAAGCCGCGGGCGTAGTTGGGCTGGCCCATGGCCTGCAGCCGC
>DASWKZ010000097.1:0-2825 GCA_036396355.1 Alphaproteobacteria bacterium | reverse complement strand
ATCCACGCCGACGACTACGACGATACCCAGCTCGCCGCGGCCAGGGACCGGGTCTACGGGCTGCTCACCCACCCGACCGCGCCGTGCCTGCCGGCGGCGCTGGCCATCGCCGAGCGCGACCACGCCTCGGGCCGGGCGCTGTTGACGGCCTATCACCTCGGCGTCGAGGTCGAATGCAAGATCGCCGAGGCCATCGATCCCCGCCACTACCAGGAAGGATTCCACTCGACCGCCACCTGCGGCACCTTCGCCGCCGCCGCGGCGGCGTCGAAGCTGCAGGGATTCGACGCCGAGACCACCCGCCGGGCGCTGGCGGTGGCCGGCTCCCAGTCGGCCGGCCTGCGCGAGAACTTCGGCACCATGACCAAGCCGTTCCACGCCGGGCGCGCCTCGGAATCCGGCGTGGTGGCGGCCGATTTCGCGGCCCGCGGCTGGACCGCGACCGATGCCGTCCTGGAGGCGCCGCGCGGCTTCTTCCGGGCGGCCGGCGGCGGCTACGACGAGGGCGCCATCCGCGGCAAGCTGGGCCGTCCCTGGACCTTCGCCTCGCCGGGCATCTCCATCAAGCCGCATCCCTGCGGTTCGCTCACCCATCCCGGCATGATGCGGATGCGCGAGCTGATCCTCGAGCACGACATCCGCCCCGGCGAGGTCGCCCGCGTCCGCGTCGGCACCAACAGCAACATGCCCAACGCGCTGATCCACCACCGGCCGGTGAACGAGCTTCAGGCCAAGTTCTCCATGGAGTTCTGCATGGCGATCCTGCTGCTGGAGCGCCGCGCCGGGCTCAACGAGTTCAACGACGAGACGGTGATGCGCGCCGACGTCCAGGACATGATCCGCAAGGTCGATTTCGGCGTCCACCCCGAGGCCGAGGCCGCCGGCTACGACAAGATGACCACCATCGTCGAGATCGAGCTCGCCGACGGGCGGCGCTTCGAGGCCCGCGCCGATTTCGGCCGCGGCAGCCCCGCCTATCCCATGAGCTACGACGAGGTCGCCGAGAAGTTCCGCGAATGCGCGGGGTTCGCCGGCCATCCCCGCGACCGCGCCGAGGCGATGGTCGAACGGATCCACGCCCTCGAGGACGTGAAGGACATCGCCGAGATCACGGCGCTGCTGGCGGCCTGAGAGGCCGAACCGTTACTCGAAGAACGCGTTCTCGATCACCGTGGGCCTGGCCGCGCCGTCCTCGGTGCTGCGCCCGCCGATGGGGCGGCCGTCCGGGTCGATGCGGGCGCGGGCCTCCGATATCGCCTTCGCCGCCCCGAAGCGCAGCAGCACCAGGGGCCCGCTGCCGGGGTTGGAGAACCGGTAGAAACACCCCTTGGGCAGGACGATGGCCCGATGCCTGCCGACCACCGGAAGCGGGCCGTCGAGGGTGGAGAATTGGGCCTCGCCCTCCATCACGACGAAGATGTGATCCTCCTCCAGATGCGCGTGCATCCGGTTCTCGCCGATGCCCGGCGCGTAGCACATGACCCGGAAGCTCATATGCTCGGTCCTGGCCCGGAGGTCGCTCAGGTGTCCCCGGGCGACCAGGGGGGCGCGGAGGCTCACGATCTCGGGCCGGATGTCCCTGCATCGATCGAGGGAGGGGAGGGCCTCGGTTTCGCTCATGGCATGGCTCCTCGGCCGCGGTGGGGAAGGGGCGGCGATCCCGGAATTCTAGCCGGGCGCGGCACCGGCGCAACCGTCTCGGCGCGCGCGGCCCGCCTCGGCTGGACAGCGGCGGCGCGCGGGCCCTAAGATGTCCCGGGAGTCACCCGAAGGACAAGAGAATCTGGGAGGATCGAGACATGGCTTCCGCATTTGCCGCGATCGACGCCGACGGCCATATCCTGGAGCGCCAGGACGAAATCCGGCCCTATCTGGATGACCGCTGGCGGAACCGTCCGACAGGTCTATGGCCGAACGGTCAGCCGTGGGACACCGAGATGCAGGGCAAGCTCCAGCCTCCCTATGGCTACGAACGGGGAATGTCGGCCAAGCAGCAGGTGGAGATCTGGAACCGCATCCTCGAGGATCACGACATCGAACACGCGGTCCTGTTTCCCACCGGCTCCGGCAACGTCGAGAAGCTGCAGGAGCCCGCATTCGCGAAATCGGTGTCGCGGGCGGTCAATACGCACTTCGCCAGCGATTATCAGACCGATCGCCTGCATCCCGTGGGCGTGTTGCCCATGCGCGATCCCGAGGCGTCCGCGCGGGAGGTCGAACACGCGTCCAAGGAGCTCGGTCTCAAGGGATTCGAGATCGTCACCGACGGGCTGCCGTTCGGGCTCGGCGATCCGTTCTACGATCCGGTCTACGAGGCGGCCCAGGACTGCGGCACCACCATCGCCATCCACGGCACCCGCCACTGGGCCCACGAATGGGGCACGGACAAGCTCAAGACCTTCGCCGAGGTCCATGCCTACGGCTTCCCCGCGGGGATCATGCTCAACTTCACCTCGGTGATGTGCCAGGGCGTGCCGATCCGGTTTCCCAGGCTCAAGATGTGCTTCCTCGAGGTCGGCGCCACCTGGCTGCCCTATTTCCTCGATCGCCTCGATGAGCATTGGGAGAAACGGGGCGAGGAGGAGATGCCGCATCTCAAGAAGAAGCCGTCGGACACGTTCCGGGACTCCACGCTCAAGGTTTCCATCGAGGGCAAGGAATCGCTTCTCCGAGAGACCATCGACTTCGTGGGCGTGGAGCACCTGATCTATGCCACCGACATTCCGCACTGGGACGGGGAATTTCCGGAGAATCTCGAGGAGATTCGCGAAGCGAATATCCTGACGGATGACGAAAAGAGGATCATCCTTCACGACAACGCACAG
>DASWKZ010000096.1:0-7494 GCA_036396355.1 Alphaproteobacteria bacterium | reverse complement strand
AAGTCCGGCAACGCCGTGATCCTGCGCGGCGGCTCCGAGGGATTCCACTCCTCGCGCGCCATCGCCGCCTGCCTCGCCAGGGGCCTGGCGGAAGCCGGGCTGCCCGAGGCCTGCGCCCAGCTCGTCCCCACCACCGACCGCGCCGCCGTCGGCGAGATGCTGGCCATGACCGGGCTCATCGATATCATCGTGCCCCGCGGCGGCAAGTCGCTGATCGAGCGGGTCGCGGCCGAGAGCCGTATCCCGGTCATCAAGCATCTCGACGGCATCTGCCACGTCTACGTGGACGGCCGGGCCGACCTTGCCATGGCGCGCGCGATCGTGCTCAACGCCAAGATGCGCCGGCCCGGCATCTGCGGCGCCGCCGAGACCCTGCTGGTGGACCGCGCGGTGGCGTCGAGCCACCTCAAGCCGATCCTCGACGACCTCATCGCCGCCGGCTGCGAGGTCCGCGGCGATCCCGAGGTCTGTGCCGCCGAGCCCCGGGCCAGGCCCGCCACCGAGGCCGACTGGACCACCGAGTATCTCGACGCCATCATCTCGGTGAGGATGGTGGACGGGGTCGCCGGCGCCATCGCCCATATCGGGCGCTACGGGTCCCATCACACCGAGTCCATCGTCACCGCCGATGCCGAGGCGGCGGAGCGGTTCCTCGCCGAGATCGACAGCGCCATCGTGCTGCACAACGCCTCGACCCAGTTCGCCGATGGCGGCGAGTTCGGGATGGGGGCCGAGATCGGCATCTCCACCGACAAGCTCCACGCCCGCGGCCCGGTCGGGGTCGAACAGCTCACCAGCTACAAGTACGTGGTCCATGGCGCCGGCCAGGTCCGGCCCTGAGACCCCCGCCGGACGCCGGCCCTGAGGGGAGGATCGGTCATCGCCGGTCACGAGACGGCATCCCGGGCCGTGGCCGCCGCCCGGTCGGGGGCGCGGATCGGCATCCTCGGGGGCTCGTTCAACCCCGCCCATGAGGGGCACCTTCATATCAGCCGGCTCGCCCTCAAGCGCCTCGCGCTCGATCAGCTGTGGTGGATGGTATCCCCCCAGAACCCGCTCAAGCCGGCCGCCGGCATGGCCCCCTTCGCGGAGCGCCTCGCCTCGGCCCGTTCGCTGGCGCGACATCCGCGCATCCTGGTGACCGATATAGAGGCACGGCTGAACACCCGCTACACCGCAGATACCCTAGGTACGCTGCGGGCAACCTTCCCGCGCGCCCGCTTCGTCTGGATCATGGGCGCCGACAACCTGCGCCAGATTCCCAAGTGGGAGCGGTGGACCGATATCTTCCGTGCGGTTCCCGTTGCGGTTTTCGACCGTGCCACCTATTCTTTCGGGGCGCTCGCCGGCAAGGCCGCGCACCGCTTCCGGCGCTTCCGGGTGCGCCCCGGCGCCGCCGCCGGCCTCGCCGACCGCCGGGCCCCGGCTTGGGTGTATCTGCATACGCCCCTCCATCCGGCCTCGGCGACGGAGATTCGGAAGGCGGCCACGCGGCGCAGCGCGGGTCCCACCCGGCGCAAGCGGTCGCGACCGGCCAAGGCCGGCGGACGACGCGCAAGGCGATGAACGAGAGGAGACGACCGGCGGAGTGATGACGGCGATCCACAGGGCCCCAGCGCGGACGAGAAGGGCGGGCCGACCCATGCCCGCGCATCGGGAGGCCCGGTGACGACCACGGGCCGGTCCCCCGCCTCCCGCTCCCGGGCCGCTCCCGACCCGGCCCGGCGCCGCAGGGTCAAGGCAAGCCCCCGGACACCCCGCTCGCTGCTCGCCCTGGTCGAGAACTCGCTCGATGCCGACCAGGCGGAACAAGTCGCCGTCATCGACCTCAAGGGCAAGAGCGCGATCGCCGACTTCATGGTCGTCGCCTCGGGGCGCAATCCGCGCCACATCGGCGCCATGGCCGAGCACCTCAAGGAGAAGATCAAGGCCTCCGGCGCGCCATCGCCGCCGATCGAGGGACTGGCGAACGCCGACTGGGTCCTGATCGACGGCGGCGACGTGGTCGTGCACCTGTTCCGCCCGGAAATCCGGGTGCTCTACAACCTGGAGAAGATGTGGGGCGCGGCCCTCCCCGAGCCGGATGCCGGGACCGCCGCCGGCGAGCGGGACGGCGGGGCGGGCGGGCCCTGAACGGGCCGCCGTCCTCGTGAGGATCCTGATCGCCGCCGTCGGGCGCCTGAGCCGCGGCCCCGAGCGCGAGCTGTTCGCGGCCTATGCCTCACGCATCGCGGCCGGGATCGATCTGGCCGAGGTCGAGGAGCGTCGAAGGCTTCCCGCCGCCGAGCGCGTGGAGCGCGAAGGCGAGCGACTGCTCGCGCGCATTCCCGACGGTGCCTTCCTCGTGGCCCTGGACCAGCGGGGCCGTGCCCTCTCCAGCGAGGCGCTGGCCCGCCGCTTGCTGAATCTCCGGGAAAATGGGGCTTCCTGCCTCGCCTTCGCCATCGGCGGCGCCGACGGGCTCGCCCCCGCGGTCCTCGACCGCGCCAACCTGGTGATGTCCCTCGGGCCCATGACCTGGCCCCATGCGCTGGTGCGGGTCATGCTGGCCGAACAGCTCTACCGCGCCGAGGCCATCCTCGCGGGCCACCCCTACCACCGCGCCGCGCCACCGCTTCGGCGCCGGGGCTGAGGCCTTGAGAGCCGGTCCCGTTCGCGGTAGGTTCGCGGCGGGTCGCGGGGTCGCCCGCGCGACCGTGGCGGTTTCCTGAACCGGAAGCGACAGCATCATGGCGGACCAGACACCCCTGCACGGCGCCCGCCCGCGGCCGATCGTGCTCTGTGTCCTCGACGGCTGGGGCTACCGCCCCGAATGCGAGGACAACGCCATCTGCGCCGCCCGCACGCCGGCCTGGACCCGTTTCCTCAAGGACTACCCCCATGCGCTGATCCAGGCCTCGGAGCTGGAGGTGGGGCTGCCCGAGGGCCAGATGGGCAATTCCGAGGTCGGGCACATGAACCTCGGGGCGGGACGCGTGGTCATGCAGGACATGCCGCGGATCGACGAGGCCCTCGCCGACGGCAGCCTCGAGGCGAATCCCAGGCTCGCCGAATTCATCGCCAGGCTCGGGGAGACCGGCGGCACCTGCCATCTCATGGGGCTGATCTCGCCGGGCGGGGTCCATTCCCATCAGGACCAGATCGCGGCGCTTGCCGGCATCATCGGCCGCGCCGGCGTGCCGGTGGCGCTGCATGCCTTCCTCGACGGGCGCGATACCCCGCCCCGGAGCGCCCTCGGCTACCTCCAAAAGTTCGAGGCCGACACCGCCGATGTACCGGGGCCGGGCATCGTCACGGTGTGCGGTCGATACTGGGCCATGGACCGCGACAAGCGGTGGGACCGGGTGGAGCGGGCCTATCGCGCGCTCGCCGCCGCCGAGGGGGAACGCGCCGCCAGCGCCAGGGAAGCGGTGGAGGCGGCCTACGGGCGCGGGGAGAGCGACGAGTTCGTGGCCCCCACCGCCATCGACGGCTATGCCGGCATGGCCGATGGGGACGGGCTGGTCATGGGCAATTTCCGCGCCGACCGGGTCCGGCAGATCCTGACCGCGCTGCTGGATCCCGACTTCGCCGGGTTCGAGCGCCCGCGCACCGTCCGCTTCGCCGCCGCCCTCGGCATGACCGAGTACGCCACGGCGCTCAACGCCTTCCTCGCCGCCCTGTTCCCGCCCGAGAGACTCGACCAGCTCCTCGGCCAGGTGCTGGCCGGGCGGGGCCTCGCCCAGCTCCGCATCGCCGAGACCGAGAAATACGCCCACGTCACCTTCTTCTTCAACGGCGGCATCGAGGAGCCGTTCAAGGGCGAGGACCGCATCCTCATCCCCTCGCCCAGGGTCGCCACCTACGACCTCAAGCCGGAGATGTCGGCCCGGGAGGTCACCGACGCGCTCGTCGCCGCCATCGAGAGCGGCAAGTACGACTTCATCCTGGTGAATTACGCCAACGGCGACATGGTCGGCCACACCGGCAACTTCGACGCCGCCGTCAAGGCGGTGGAGGCGGTCGACGAGTGCCTCGGCCGGCTCGAATCGGCGGTGTCAAAGGCGAGCGGGGTGCTGCTGATCACCGCCGACCACGGCAATGCCGAGCTGATGCGCGATTACGAGCGGAACCAGCCCCACACGGCGCACACCGTCAACACCGTCCCCCTCGTCCTCGTCAATGCCCCCCCGTGGGTGCGGCGCGTGCGCGACGGGAAGCTCGCCGATATCGCGCCGACGGTCCTCGAGCTCATGGGGCTGGAGAAGCCGGACGGGATGACCGGCGCCTCGCTGCTCGACGTCGCCGGGGACGGACGCGAGCGTGTCCGCGCCAAGGCCTCGGCGTGAGGCGGCGATGCGGACCGCGCCGCCGCGCCGCGCCGCGCGTCTAGCCGCCCTCGCCGTGGCCGGCGGATGCCTCTTCGCCCCCGCCCTCGGGGTCGCCCAAACGGGGCCCTCCCTCGACGAGATCGAGCGTCAGCGTGAGGAAAGCGAGGCCCAGGGGCGGGAACTCACCCGCGAGGCCGCGCGGCTCGCCGAGGAGGAGGCGGAGATATCGCGGCGCCTCGTGGCGGTCGCCGAGGAGGCCCGCGGCTATGAATGGGGAATCCGGGAGGTCCGCGAGCATCTCGCGGGATTGCGCGCCGAGGAGACGCACAAGTCCGCCGAGCTCCATTCCGGGCGCGCCAAGCTGACCCGCCTTCTCGCCGCGCTCGAGCGCCTTGCGCGCCACCCGCCCGAGGCCCTGATCGCGTCGTCGCGATCGCCGCGGGACACGCTGCGCAGCGCGATGCTGCTCCGCGCCGCCATCCCCCGGCTCGAGGCCGAGGCGCGCGATCTCAAGGCGGCGTTGGCCGCCCTCGCAAGCCTGCGCGACCGGGCCGCGGCTCGGGAGGCGGATCTGTCGCGCGCGAGCGACGCTCTCCACGCGCGGCGGCGGGAATTGGCCGGCCTGCTCGACCGCAAGCGCGAGCTCGGGCGCGCGACACGCGCCGAGCGGGAGAAGGCATCGGCCCGGGTGGCGGCGCTGGCGGTACAGGCCAGGACCCTGCGAGAGCTCGTGGCCGAGCTCGAACGCGAGCGTGAGCGCCGGCACAGGGCCGAGCAGGCCCGCCTGCGGCGCGAGGCGGACCTTGCCCGCAAGCTGCGGGAGGCGGAGCGGATCCAGCTGCGCCCGCCGCCGCCGCCCCGGGCGAGCCTGGCCCTGGGCCCGCTGCCGTCGATCTCGGCCGCCCGCGGGCGGCTGGCCATGCCCGTCACCGGCAACGTGGTGGAGCGGTTCGGGGCGCCCGGGGCCCCCGGGGGAACGGCCAAGGGCGTGAGGATCGAGACCGAGGAGGGCGCCCAGGTCGTGGTCCCCTTCGACGGCACGGTGGCCTTCGCGGGGCCGTTCCGCGGCTACGGGCGTCTCTTGATCATCGATCACGGCGAGGGATATCATAGCCTCCTTGCAGGGCTCGGCCGGATCGACGTTGGCGTCGGCCAGCGACTGCTGGCCGGCGAACCCGTTGGCGTTGCGGCCCCGGCGGAAAAGGGACCCCCGAGGCTTTATATTGAATTGCGCCGCGACGGCCGGCCCATCGACCCCCTGCCATGGCTGGCGGCGCCACCGAAAAGCAAGGTAAGCGGATGAGAAGACTAGCGCTTGTTGCGGCCCTCCTGGCCGTTGTCGCGACCACCGTTCCGGCGGCCATCGCCCAGGACAAGGAACGCGAAACCTATCGCCAGCTCGAGCTGTTCGGCACCGTGTTCGACCGCGTGCGGTCGGACTACGTGGAGGAGCCCGAGGTCGACGAGTTGATCGAGAATGCCATCAACGGCATGCTGACCTCCCTCGACCCGCATTCGAGCTACATGAACGAGAAGACGTTCCGGGACATGCAGGTCCAGACCCGGGGCGAGTTCGGCGGGCTCGGCATCGAGGTCACCATGGAGGACGGCCTCATCAAGGTGATGTCGCCCATCGACGACACGCCGGCCTTTCGCGCCGGGATCAAGGCCGGGGACCTGATCACCCATCTCGATGGCGAGGCGGTGCGCGGCCTCACCCTGCAGCAGGCGGTGGACAAGATGCGGGGTCCGGTCGGCTCCGACATCAAGCTGACCATCCGTCGCGAGAATCGGGATCCGTTCGACGTCATCCTCACGCGCGCCAACATCCGGATCACCCCGGTCAAGGCCCGTGTCGAGGAAGAGGACATCGGCTACATCCGCATCACCACGTTCAACGAGCAGACCACCGCCAGCCTGGCCAAGGCCATCGCCGACCTGAACAAGCAGGGCAAGATCCAGGGCATCGTGCTGGATCTTCGCAACAATCCGGGCGGCCTCCTGAAGGAGGCGATCAGCGTGACCGACGCCTTCCTGGACAAAGGCGAGATACTGTCCACGCGCGGCCGCAAGAAAGAGGAAGGACAGCGGTGGAACGCCACGCCGGGCGATATCGTCAACAGCCTGCCGATGGTCGTCCTGATCAACGGCGGCTCCGCCTCGGCCTCGGAGATCGTCGCCGGGGCCCTGCAGGACCATCGCCGGGCGATCGTCCTCGGCACCCAGAGCTTCGGCAAGGGCTCGGTGCAGACCATCATCCCCCTGCCGGGGCATGGCGCCATCCGGCTGACCACCCAGCGCTACTACACGCCCTCCGGCCGGTCGATCCAGGCCCTCGGGATCGAACCCGACATCGAGGTGGAGCAGCTCCAGCTCGCCGCGGTCTCCGACCGGGCGCAAAGGCGCGAGAGGGATCTGCGCGGCGCGCTCGGGAACGGCGAGGACACCGGCACCGACAGGGGGACGGGGGCGCCCCCTGGCAGAGCGACGCCGGGCAGCGCCCGCGAAGGGGAGGACGCCCAGATCACGGACTACCAACTCGCCCGCGCCGTGGGCGTGCTGAAGGGGATTGCGCTCTACCGTCGGAAGGCCGACTAGACCGCACGTCCGCCGAGGACAAGGCGTGTCGTTCGAGAGCCCGCATTCCACCCGGCCAAGGAGGGGCCCGAGCGCACTCACCGTTACCTTCCTCGCCCTGGCCGGATTGGCGGGAGGGTTCGCCGCCTGGGTGGAATGGGCGGGGGACCCACCGCCAAGCCGCCCCGCGTCCGGCGTCATCTTGCCAATCCCGGCGCCGCCTTCGGCGCAGCCTTTGAAATCGCCGGCGGCCGGGCCGGCGGCGGCGATCCGTCCCGCGCCCGAGGTGGACTCCCCGGCCGCCGCGATGCCCGACGAGGTCGCCGTCGCGGCCGGGGTCGGCGGGCGGCCCTCGACGCCGGAGGCGCCGGCACCCTCGCCGTCCGGGGCCGACCCACGGCCCCCTTCGCCTCCGCCGTTCGTGCCCCGGGCGCAACCGCGCCCGCGCGCCGGCGAGGACGTCCGGGTCGCCGCGGCGCCGCCGGGCCTCGGCGCGGCGATCATGCCGGCGCCGGACCCGGCCCTGATCGAACGCACCGGCGTCGGGCCGTTGCCGCGGGTTTCGCCCGACGGACGCAAGCCCTGGCGGGTCTACGCGCGGCCGTTC
>DASWKZ010000095.1:0-4856 GCA_036396355.1 Alphaproteobacteria bacterium | reverse complement strand
GCCGACCATCCCCCGCGCCTTCAAGGAGATGTACGCCATGGAGAAGGCGTGCAAGACCCAGCTGGCGGTGATGGCGGCCGGCGGCGAGACCGTCAAGCTGTCCCTGGAGCTGCTCGAATCGACCGCCCGCCAGTTCGAGCGCGACGCCGAGGTGACGCAAGAGCGGCCGAGCGGCTGGGAGTCCTTGAAGCGCATGCTCGACCGGGTGAGCCCGGGCTACGACGCCTGATCCGCCGAGGCCGATGCGGTCCCCGAGGGCCGGGCACCCCTCTGCCCGGCCCTCGGCGCGCGCGGGACGCGCATGAGGCAGGCCCGCGCCTTCATGCATTAAGATGCGAATCCGTCGAATCCCACTTGGCAAGTTGCGGGGGCGAGCATGGCGAAAATGACGACGCGCCGCCGGACGGCACCACGAAAGCCGGTACCGGTCACCCATCCACCGCTGGCGTTCCTCGACCAGGACTTCCTGATGAGCCAGGAGGCCCGCACGCTCCGTATCCTCGCGGAGTACCTGGAACCGGCCAAGCGGTTCGAGGAACACGACGTCAAGGATACCGTCGTCTTCTTCGGCTCGGCGCGCATCAAGCCGCGCGACGAGGCCGAGCGGATGCTGGCCGAGGCCCGGGCCGCGCGCCATCGGGTCGCCGTCGCCCGCCAGCAGGTCCGGATGTCCCGCTTCTACGAGGAGACCCGCGAGCTCGCCCGCCGCCTCACCGAGTGGTCGAAGGGGCTACCGGGCGGCAAGCGCTTCGTGGTGTGCACCGGCGGCGGGCCCGGCATCATGGAGGCCGCCAATCGCGGGGCGTCGGAGGCGCGCGGCATCAACATCGGCCTCAACATCGCGCTGCCCTTCGAGCAGGCGGCCAATCCCTATTCCACCCACAGCCTCACCTTCCAGTTCCATTACTTCTTCATGCGCAAGTTCTGGTTCGCCTATTTCGCCAAGGCCATGGTGTTCATGCCGGGCGGCTTCGGGACGCTCGACGAGCTCGCCGAATGCCTTACCCTGTGCCAGACGTTCAAGCTCAAGAAGCGCATGCCCATGGTGCTCTATGGCACCGACTTCTGGCGCAAGGCCCTCGACTTCAACGCGCTGGTGGAGGCGGGGACCGTCTCGCGCGGCGATCTCGACCTGATCTACCGCACCGATACGGTGGACGATGCCTTCGACTTCGTCACCGGGGCGCTGACCGGCAAGGCCATCGAGGAAACCGGCGGCACGCTGGAGCACGCGACGGGCGTGCTGGGGGGTGTGGTGCGCGCCCTCTGAGGACCGGCGGGGTCCGCGAAAAGAGGGGCCGGCGATGCCGGCCCCGAGTGTTCGCCGGGACGGCCGGTGGAGGACACCGAACCGCCGGGCGGGGGGACAGGGGAAGATCTATCCGTTCATGATCCGCCACGACCCGTCGGGCTGGCGGCAGGCGGTGCCGTAGGCCTCCTCGGTGCGGTGGCCGACGGTGACCGTGGTCTGGTACTCGCGGCAATGGACGCCGTCGGCGCGCCGGTAGGTGCGGGTCGGCGTCACCGTGCCCGAGTGGCCGCTATCGGGGTTGACCCATCTCCCGGTCCGGCCGGTCGGCCCGTACTCGAAGGTCTCGTGGGCGGCGCGCTCGGCCTCCAGCCGGTCGGCGGCATCGAGGGACTGGCCGATCTCGGAGCCCACATAGGCGCCGAGCACGGCGCCGAGCCCGATCATGATGTGCCGGCCGGTCCCGTGCCCGAAGGCGGAGCCGGCGAGGCCGCCGGCCACGGCGCCGACCACCGTGCCCGCGGTCTGCTTGGGGCCGGGATCGCGGGTGGCGCAGGCGCCAAGGGCAAGGGCGGCGGCCAGCGCCACCGCGATGCGCCCGGGCCTTCGCCGCGCCGAAGCGGCTTCGGCCGCGCAGGCGGGACGCATGGCCCGCGGCACCGGCATCGTGGCGGCGGGATGGATCGTCGCGTTCATCTTTTTGGTCCTCCTCGGTCGCCGCCGCCGGATCAGTAGCGGCGGGTGCAATGGATGTGCCGGCCGTGGCCGGCGCGCAGGTGCCGCACGAGGGCGTGGGCGGACAGGCGGTAGCGGTCGTGGTAGTAGCGATGGCCATGGGCCCAAGGCCGGCCGCGGTGGTAGAAGCACACGGTCCGTCCGCGCCGCACCCCGGCGATCACGCCGTCCCAGTGTCGGCCGAAGCCGTAGCTGTGAGCGGGACGATGGCGGTGATAGACTGGGCCGCCATGATAGGCCTTGCCGATATGAATGCTCAGCCGGGCATCGCTGCCGGCGCGCGCGGCATCGGGCGCCAGCGCCACCGCGAGGCCGAGGCCGAGGCCGACGAGGGCGGAAAGGGTCAGGGTCCTGGTCATGATCTGCTCCTCTCTGTTGGGCGGGGCCGACGGGCGGTCGCCGCCGAGGATCCGCAATCGGTGACGCGATCCTGGCAGGCCTCCCCTGAAACCACCCTGAACGCCCCGTTCAGGCGGGGTTCAGCTTTCCGGGCCTAGAAGCGGACTATGCGGACCGCCCCGTTCCTCGCCCTCTGCCTCTCCCTTGCGGTCGCCGGCATTCCCACGGCCGGCGCGCTGGACCTGCGCGAGCGCGGTCCGGGCCCCGCCTACGACCGCGCCCAGGACGACCGCCGCCCGCCCTGGGCCTCGCCCTTCGTGCCGCGGCCGCCGGCGGACGCCGGCCCGCGCGGCGAGCGCCGTGGCCGCGACGCCGTGCGCCGGGGGGAGATCCGGCCCCTGGAGCAGGTCATCGCCCAGGTCCAGCGCCGCTATCCCGGGCGCGTGCTGGATGCCCAGCTCGATCGCTCGGGCGAACGCTGGGTCTATCATCTCAAGATGCTGACCCGGGAGGGGCGGGTGCTGCGGGTGGCGGTCGACGCCCATAGCGGCCGCATCCTCGACGTCCGCGGACGCGGACGGCGCTGACGGGACGGACCATGCGAATCCTCGTGGTCGAGGACGATGCGGCGCTGGCGGGCCAGGTGACGTCCGCGCTCAAGGATGCCGGCTACAGCGTCGATCACGCGGCCGACGGCGAGGAGGGGCACTTCCTCGGCGACACCGAGCCCTACGACGCCGTGGTGCTGGACCTCGGCCTGCCGGTGCTGGACGGGGTCAGCGTGCTGCAGCGGTGGCGTGCCGACGGCCGCGCCATGCCGGTCCTCATCCTCACTGCCCGCGACCGCTGGCGCGAGAAGGTTGCGGGATTCGACGCCGGCGCCGACGACTACCTCACCAAGCCGTTCCAGATGGAGGAGCTGTTGGCGCGCCTCCGGGCGCTGATCCGCCGCGCCGCCGGCCACGCCTCGCCGGTGATCGAATGTGGCCCGCTCGCCATAGACACCCGCGCCGCGCGCGTGACGGTGGCGGGAAAGCCGGTGAAGCTCACCGGGCACGAATACAAGCTGCTCGCCTATCTCGCCCACGAGCGCGACCGCGTGGTGTCGCGCACCGAGCTGACCGAGCACATCTACGACCAGGACTTCGACCTCGATTCCAACACCATCGAGGTGTTCGTCGGCCGGCTGCGGCGCAAGCTCGGCGCCGACGTCATCGAGACCGTGCGCGGGCTCGGCTATCGCCTGGGCGCCCCGGGGGAGACGCCGGACGGAAAGGCGTGAGGACGCGGTGCTCGCCCCCGGCACCCTCGGCTTCCGCCTCGTCGCCTTCGCCCTGGTCTGGATCGTGGGCGGGCTGGTCGCCGGGGGCCTGCTGCTCGCCTCGCTGTTCGAGGACCATGTCCGGCGCAATTTCGACGGGCGCCTGAGCGTGCTGCTGGAGACCCTGGTCACCGTCACCGACCCCGACCCCGCGACCGGGGTCCGCCTGCTCGGCCCCCAGGGCGAGCCGCGCTTCGAGCGGCCGCTCTCCGGCTGGTACTGGCAGATCAACGAGGGCGAGGCGGTGCGCCTGGCCTCGCGGTCGCTGTGGGACCAGACCCTGGCGCTGCCCGCGCCGGAGCCGGGCGCGAGCGCCGGGCCGGGGCGCCGCTACGAGCTCAGCGGGCCCCAGGGTCAGCTCCTGCGGGTCATCGAGCGCACCATCACCTTCGACGCCGACGGGCCCGAATTCCGCTACGCCGTGGCCGGCGACCTCGCCGAGGTCGAGGCCGAGCTCAGGCCGTTCGCCATCACGCTGATCTGGGCCCTCGGCCTGCTCGGCCTCGGGCTGGTGGCGGCGGTCCTCATCCAGGTGCATTTCGGCCTCGGGCCGCTCAGGCGCCTGCAGGAGGCCCTCGCCCGCATCCGCCGGGGCCGCGCCCAAAGGCTCGAGGGCGAGTTCCCCGGCGAGGTCCGGCCGCTGGTGGAGGAGGCCAACCTGCTCATCGCCCATATCGGCGGCGTGGTCGAGCGCGCCCGCACCCATGTCGGCAACCTCGCCCATGCGCTGAAGACGCCGCTCACGGTGCTGGCCAACGAGGCCGCCCGCGCCGAGGGGCCCTTGGCCCAGGCGGTGGCCCGCGAGACCGCGCTGATGCGCCGGCGCATCGATCATCACCTGGCCCGCGCGCGGACCGCCGCCACCGCCGGGGCGCTCGGCCAGCGCGCGGCCGTCGGGCCGGTGATCGACGGGCTCGCCCGCACCCTTGCCAAGATGCACGCCGAGAGGGGGCTCGCCATCGAGACCCCCGCCCCGGACGCGCTCGCCTTCCGGGGCGACGCCCAGGATCTCGAGGAGATGCTGGGCAACCTCATGGAGAACGCCTGCAAATGGGCGCGCGGACGCGTGCGCGTCGCCGCCGAGGCGGCGCCGGGCGGGCGGCTGCGCATCCGCGTCGACGACGACGGGCCGGGACTGGCGCCCGCGGATCGCGCGCGCGCGACCGCCCGCGGCGAGCGATTCGACGAATCGGTGCCCGGCTCGGGCCTCGG
>DASWKZ010000094.1:0-12025 GCA_036396355.1 Alphaproteobacteria bacterium | reverse complement strand
CTATTTCTCCTGCGTGGCGCGCGGGCCCCATCTGTTCGGGCCGGGCTCGCGCGAGCTCGCGCTGATCGCCGAGGAGCTCGGCGAATTCCCCCTGGCCGGGTTCTACGCCAGCGGCGAGATCTTCAACCACCGGCTCTACGGCTACACGGGCGTGCTTGCCGTGTTCCCGTGACGGGGGCGGGGCCCCATGATCCGCCTGTTCACCGGCATCGAGATCCCCGACGAGATCCGCGCGCGGCTCGCCGCCCTCGCCGCGGGCGTGCCGGGGGCGCGCTGGGTGCCGGCCGCGAACATCCATCTCACCCTCCGCTTCATCGGAAACGTGGACGACGACCGGGTGGGGGACATCGACGACGCCCTGGCGCGCGTGCGCGCGCCCGGCTTCCCGGTGACCATCCAGGGCGTCGATCATTTTTCCCGGGGCCGCAGCCCCTCGATGCTGTGGGCCGGGGTCGAGAAGAACCCGGCGCTCCTGCACCTTCAGGACCGCGTGGAGACGGCGCTGGTGCGCGCCGGACTCGAGTCCGACCGGCGCAAGTACACCCCCCATGTGACCCTGGCCCGTCTCAAGGACGCGCCGCGGGGGCGGGTCCATGCGTTCATCGCCGAGAACGGATTGTTGCAGTTTGCGCCCTTCACGGTGGAGAATTTCACCCTGTTCTCGTCCTTCCTCGCCCGTTCCGGCGCCATCCACCGGCGCGAGGCGGTCTATCCGCTGGGGGTGCCGGAGCCATGATCCACGTTCTCGGTCTCGATCATTTCGTCCTCACGGTCCGCTCCATCGAGCGGACGGCGGCGTTCTACGGGCGGGTCCTCGGCATGGCCGTCGAGACCTATGGCGCCGGCCGCACGGCGCTGCGCCTGGGGTCCATCAAGATCAACCTGCACGAGGATGGCAGCGCCCCGGCCTTGCGTGCCCGCGCGCCGCGGCCGGGCGCCGCCGATTTCTGCCTCGAGGTCGAGGGCCCCCTCGCGGACGTCGCCGCCGCCCTTGCCGCGCAGTCGGTGGAGGTCGAGGAAGGGCCGGTGGCACGCAACGGGGCGCGCGGTCCCATGATCTCGGTCTATGTCCGCGATCCCGACGGCAACCTCGTCGAGCTGTCGGTCTACGGTGACGGCGGTGCGTCCCCAGGTTCGGCCTGAGGGCGACCCGCTTCAATACCCGAGCCGTTGGAGTGTGCGCTCGATCGCAACGACGTAATGGCCGCCGAACAGGCGGGCGTGGACCAGCAGCGGATAGAGGTTGTAGAGGTCGCGGCGGAGGCCGAAGAAGCCCTCGGCGTCGAACGGCCGCAGCGCGGCGTAGCGGGCGAAGAACGGCTCGCCGAAGGTGGAGAACAGCGTCGCGAAGGCGAGCTCGATCTCGGGATCGCCGAAGTAGCAGGCGGGATCGACGAACCCGGCGACGCGGCCATCCTTCACCAGCACGTTGCCGCCCCACATGTCGCCGTGCAGGAGCGCCGGGCGCGCGGTCTCCGGGATAAGACGAGGAAGGTCCTGGCCCAGACGCTCGACGCGGGCGAGGAGCGGTTCGCCGATCCGGCCCTCGCGCCGCGCCGCCCGCGCCATGTGCAGGAGGCGACGCTCGCGGAAGAAGGCGGGCCACGAATCCAACTCGCCGTTGGGCTGGTCGAGCCCGCCGATCAGCGTGTCGAACGGGAAGCCGAAGGTCGGGCCTTCGATGCCGTGCAGCGCGGCGAGGAGTTCCGCGGCGTGGGCCTCGACCGCGGGGGTGATAGGCCCGCCGTCGTGCTCGATCCGGGTCATGATCAGGAGGTCGGGCGCGGCGTGGACGGGTTCCGGCACCGGCAGCGCGCTCAGGGCGCGGAGTTCTGCCAGCATCCGGCCCTCGATGTCGAGCTTGGCCCGCGCCCCGCCGGTCTTGGCGACGAGCCGGCGCCCGTCCTCGAGCCGCGCCGCGAACGCCCGGCCGATGCAGCCGCCGGCGAGCGGCGCCAGCTCCGCGACGGCCGTCCCGAGGGCGGCGGCGATGCGGGCCTCAAGGGGTTCGGCCATCGCCTACCGGTGGCGGACGCGGGCCGATCGAGCCGCCGTCGCCAAGATGGTCAAGGAGCCCGCTTGCGCCCGCCTCGCAGATGTCGAGCACCCGTTCGAATCCGTCGACGCCGCCGTAATAGGGATCCGGCACCTCGGCGAGGCCAAGCGCCGGCGCGAAGTCGAGGAACAGGCGCAGCTCGGCGCGCGCGCCCGGCGGTGCCATGTGCCGCAGCGTGCGGCGGTTGGCCCGGTCCATGGCCAGCATCAGGTCGAACTCGCGGAAGTCCCGGCGCCGCACCTGGCGGGCGCGAAATCCGGTGAGGTCGTAGCCCCGGGCGCCGGCGGCGGCGGTGGCGCGGGGGTCCGGGGCCTGGCCCACGTGATAGGCGGTGGTGCCGGCGGAGTCCGCGAACACGGCTCCCGCGAGCCCCCGCTCGGCGGCCAGCGACTCGAACACCGCCCGCGCGGTGGGCGAGCGGCAGATGTTGCCCATGCACACGAACAGGACCCGGACCACGGCGCGGCGCGCTCCTCTTACCCTTGGCCGGCTGCTAGCATGACCTTCCGTCATGAACCCTGTCCAGACCGGCTGCCCATGAGACCGCCACGATCCCGAAAGATCGATTCGCTGCTGGCCGAGGTCCGCGCCTGCCGCGTCTGCGAGGCCCATCTGCCGCTGGGGCCGCGCCCGGTGCTGCGGGCCTCGGAGACGGCGCGGGTGATGATCGTCGGCCAGGCGCCGGGCACGCGGGTGCACGAGACCGGGATTCCCTTCAACGATCCGTCCGGCGACAAGCTCCGCGAGTGGCTGGGATTCGGCCGCGACGTGTTCTACGACGAGGCCCGCATCGCCATCGTGCCGGCGGGGTTCTGCTATCCGGGCCGCAAGGGATCGGGCGACGCGCCGCCGCGCCCGGAATGCGCGCCCTTGTGGCATCCGCGCCTGCGCGCGGCGATGCCGGGCATCGCGCTCACGGTGCTGGTGGGCGCCTACGCCCAGGCCTATTACCTGGGCGACCGGCGCGGGAAGACGTTGGCGGCCACCGTGCGCGACTACCGCGCCTACCTGCCGGCGTTCTTCCCCACCCCCCATCCGAGCCCGCGCAACAAGCTGTGGCTCAAGCTGAACCCGTGGTTCGAATCGGAGGTGGTGCCGGAGTTGCGCCGCCGGGTGCACCGGCTGATCGGTCTCGGCAAGGACCGCCGCAGTTAGGCGGCGGTGCACGCGCGCGCGCGCAGATACCCGATGCCGGCGCCCGCCACGTAGCCCGCCGTGCACAGCGCCAGCCCCCAGACATTGACGCCGAGGTCGTCGGCGTAGGTGCCGGTGCCGATGTCGATCGAGGCCGGGAAGATGTCGACGCCGAGGGCGCCTTCCAGGGTCACCAGCACCCCCAGCGCCAGCCCCGGCCAGAACGCCAGGTGGAAGCTCTCGCGCCCGACATGGGGCAGGAAGGCCAGCAGGAAGATGGGCGCGAGCCCCATCACCATGGTGCCCGAGATGGTGGTGGCGGCAATGATGGCGGGGCCGACGGCGTCGCCGGAATAGACGGCCAGCAGCGGCAGGTTCCCGGCCAGGGCGATCGCCACCATGACGCGGCGGCCGAACCGGGTCTCGGCCTCGGTGGGGCTCCCGCGGCGGCCCGGCCAGTCGCGCCCGGCCAGCTTGGCCGCCGAGGCGAAGGTGGAATCCAGCGTCGAGCCGGCGCTGGTCAGCATGATGGCGTTGAACACCAGCAGCACCGGCAGGCCCAGCGCCGCCGGCACCGCCACCGCCATGTCGCCCGCGAGCCCGAGCGCCCGGCCGTAGAGCCCCACCGAGGAGAACAGCAGGATGAAGGCGCCCGCCACCAGCCCGGCGAGGACGAATCCCTTCGCCATGGCGCGCGGGCGGGTGATGAAGGCGCGGTCGGTCATCACCGGGTCGTGGAACGGGTAGCTCAGCACCTGCACGAGGGCGAGGCCGCAGAAGGTGACGCCGGCGAGATGGGCGCCGGGCGGCACCTCGGGCAGGCCGCGGGCGGCGAGCCCGGGCCACACGACGGCCAGCACCGCCACCAGCAGCAGCGCCGCCAGCAGCATCTGGGCGCCGTCGGTGAGGATCGAGGAGCGTAACCCCCCGCGCCACGAGTAGTAGACGGTGAAGGCGGTGACGAAGCCGACGCCGACCCAGTAGGCGGCGCTGCCCTCGGCCCCGAAATAGAGGGCCGCGACCTTGGTGTTCGACCACACCTCGTTGAACAGGCGGATGGCGATGGCGATCAGGAACAGCCGCGCGCAGGCGGTGCCGTACTTGGCGGTGAGGAAGGAGGCCAGAGACTCGTGCCCGCCCCTGACGCGGATCAGGTAGATGGCGACGCCGGCGACGACGAAGCTGAGATAATACAGCGCGTAGCCGATACCGCCGGCGATGCCGAAGGCGCCGGCGAGGTCGGCGGCGTTGGCGATGGATTTGGCGAAGATCCAGGTGATGGCCGCCGACGCCACCAGCAGCCACAGGCCCGGCTCGGCCCCGCTGCGCGCGCCGCCGCCGAAGAACTGGGCGGGGGTGACGCTGGCCGGCGTCATGCGCAGGACGATCAGGCAATAGGCGCCGAGCACGATCCAGGGAAGGACCATGGCAGTCGTCGTGGGCGGGATCATCGGCGGCGTCGGGTCACGAAGCGGCGGGCACGGTCCGGCTGGGAATATCGTCGGCCATCATGCCCCAACCGGTCCGCGGCGTGGGCTCACGTTTTGTTGAGGGAGGTCCCCGAATCGTCCTCGCGGCGGGCGGCGAAGCGGCGGGCGGCCTCGGCGAACGCCCCGAGGCGTGCCTCGGCACGGCCGTTGATGGAGCCCCCGGGGAAGGTCCCATCGGCGCCGCGCTCGCCCGCCGGCACCCCGGTCAGGAGCTCGATTCCCTCGTCCACATGGGTCACGGGATAGATGTGGAACTTGCCCTCGCGCACCGCCTCGACGACGTCGCGGCGCAGCATCAGGTGCTGGACGTTGGAGGCGGGGATCAGCACTCCCTGATCGCCGCTGAGACCCTCCATGCGGCAAATGTCGAAGAAGCCCTCGACCTTCTCGTTGACGCCGCCGATGGCCTGGACCCGGCCGTACTGGTTGACCGAGCCGGTGACGGCGAGGCCCTGCCGGACGGGGACGTCGGCCAGGGCCGATAGCAGTGCATACAGCTCCGCGCAGGACGCGGAATCGCCGTCGACGCCGCCATAGGACTGCTCGAACACCAGGCTGGCGCCGAGCGACAACGGCAGCTCCGGGCAGTAGCGCGCGCCGAGGAAGGCCGAGAGGATCAGGACTCCCTTGGAATGCAACGGGCCGCCGAGCTCGACCTCGCGCTCGATGTCGACCACCTGGCCGCGCCCCAGGCGCACCCGGGCGGTGATGCGGCTGGGCCGCCCGAACGGGAACTTGCCGAGCTGCATGACCGACAAGCCGTTGACCTGGCCCACCGCTTCCCCGGCGGTGTCGATCAGCACCGTCTTGCGGCCGATCTGCTCGTAGACGAGGTCGCGGATGCGATCGGCGCGGCGCACCTTGGCGTCGATGGCCAGCTGCACGTCGGGCGCGGTGACATGGGCGTTGCCGTGGGCGCAGGCCCAGTACTCGGCCTCCTCCAGGAGGTCGCAGAGGCTGCGGATGTGGGTGCTGACCTTCTGCCCGTCCTCGGCCAGCCGCGAGGCGTGCTCGATGACGCGGGCGACGGCGCCGGCCTCGAACGGCCTCAGCTCCTGGTGACGGATGACCTTGGCGAGGAACCGGCTGAACATGCGCATGTTCTCGGGGGTCCTCTCCCACACCTCCTCGAAGTCCACCTCGACCTTGAACAGCTCGTTGAACTCGGGATCGTGCTGGGTGAGCAGGTAGTAGATGAGCCGGTCGCCCATCAGCACCACCTTGACGTCGAGGGGGATCGGCTCGGGGTCGAGGGTGATGGTGGTGGCCACCGACATGATGCGCTCCGGGCTCTCGATGCGGATCTCCCTGGATTTGAGCGCGCGCTTGAGCTGGTCCCAGGCGAATGGCGCCGTCAGGACCTTGGCCGCGTCGAGGATCAGGTAGCCGCCATTGGCGCGGTGGAGCGCGCCGGGCTGGATCAGGGTGAAGTCGGAGAGCAGCGTGCCGAACAGGGCCACGTGCTCGATGCGGCCGATCAGGCTCTGGAGGTGCGGCAGGTCCTCGTAGACGACCGGCGCGCCCTGGAGACTGCCGTTGTCCACCAGGAGGTTGACCTTGTAGCGGTTGTAGAAGTTGACGGCCATTCCCTCGCCCGCGGCGGGCGGCGCCGCGCCCTCGCTCGACGGCGCCTCCTGGCCCCCGCCGGCGCGCAGGAACTCCTCGGCGTGCTCCACCAGGTCGGCGCGGACCTGGTCGAGATAGACCTGGATTTCGGTCAGATCCTCGTAGCGGGCCCTGAGGTCGTCGATCAGGTGGCCGACGGCGAACACCGTGATGCCCTGATTGAGCTGATGAATCTCCTCACGGATCTGGCGCTCGAGCTTCGGCAACTCGGTCATGGCGTCGCGCAGCTTGCCCTGGAGGCGTTCCATCACCGCCCGCGTCTTCTCCTTCTCCTCCTCCGGCCATTTCTCGAACTCTTCGGGGGGCACCACCTCGCCGTTGCGCATGGGCGCCAGCACCAGGCCGCCGGGGGTCCGGAGGACGGCGATGGAATGCTCCGCCGCTTCCGCCTGAACCGCCTCGAACAGCTGTTCGTGGGCGGCGCGGAAACGTGCCTCGAGCTCGCGGCGCCGGTTGCGGTACTCCTCGCCCTCGAAGGCCCGCGGGATGGCGACCTTGGCGAGCTCGACGAGCTGCGCCATGTGGTCGCGGAAGGGCGCGCCGCGGCCGGCGGGGAGCGCGATGGCGTTGGGCCTGTGGGGCTCGGCGAAGTTGTTGACGTAGCAGCGATCGGGCGGCGGCGGCAGCTTGGCGGCGCGGCCCTCGAGGAACTGGCGCATCACGGAATACTTGCCCGTGCCCGAGGGCCCCAGCGCGAACATGTTATAGCCGTCGCGCGCCATGCCGACGCCGAACCGGATGGCGTCGACGGCGCGGCTCTGCCCGACGATGTGCAGCGGGTCCTCGAGCTCGTCGGTGGTGCGGAACCCGAGCTCGCCGGGATCGCAGCGCTGGCACAGCGCGTCGGGCGCAAGCGGCTTGGGCACGTCCATGGCGGTCCCCCCCCTCTCTAGGTGTCGTCCGGTTCGCTTCCCGCGCCGCCGCCCCGCGCCCAGGCGTCATCCTCGATCAGCGCCATCTCGGCGTCGCTCAGGCCGAAGTGATGGCCGATCTCGTGAATGAGCACGTGGCGGACGACGTCGTAGAGCGGCTCCCCGGTTTCGACCCAGTAATCGAGAAGCGGGCGGCGGTAAAGGAAGATCATGTCGACGTCGGTGGACACGTCGGCCACGCTCTTGCGGTCCAGCGAAACGCCGCGATAGAGGCCGAGCAGGTCGAAGGGCGATTCGAGCCCCATCTCGTCCAGGGTCGCGTCGTCGGGAAACTCTTCGATTCGGATGATGACGTCGCGCACATGCCGGGCGAGGCGCTGGGGGATGGTGGCGAAGGCCTCGCGGGCGAGATCCTCGAGGTCGGCGGCGGACGGCGGCTCGACCGGGCGGCGGGGCGGGGGCGGGTTCATGGCCGCGACCATAGCGCGGGGCGCGGGCGCGGCCAAGACGGCGCCCGCCGGCCGGCCGCCGTCACCCGGGCGCCGCCGCGCCGGCAACCGCACGGCGCGCCCGCGCCCGCGCGAGCTCGCGCCTGACGATGTAATAGCCCGAGCCGACCACGATCAGCGCCCCCGCCGCCTTCCACAGGTCCGGCACCTCGGCGAACAGGATGATGCCGAACAGGGTCGCGAACAGCAGGCGCGAGTAGTCGAACGGGGTGACGAAGGAGGTCTCGCCGGTGCTGAAGCCGCGGGTCATCGCCGCCTGGCCGGCGACCCCGATGACCCCGATCAGGACCAGGTCGAGCCACTGTGCCGGGGTCGGCCAGGTCCACACCATGATGGCGGGGAGGAGCGCGATGGCGGTGCCGCCGACGGTGAACCACATGAGGATGGCGCCGGTGGACTCGGTCGCCGACAGCTTCTTGATGATGATGGCGACGGACCCGGCGGTGAAGGCGGCCGCCAGCGCCACCAGCGAGACCGGGTCGAAGGCCGCCGTCCCCGGGCGGACCATGACGAGGACGCCGGCGAAGCCGATCCCGGCGGCCAGCGCGCGGCGCCAGCCGACGACCTCGCCCAGGAGCGGCACCGCCAGCGCCACCGCGAACAGCGGCCGCGAGAAGATGATGGCCACCGCCTCGGCCAGCGGCATGTGGGCGAAGGCGTAGAACACGCAGAACATGCCGCCGACGCCGACCACCACCCGCAGCGCGTGCAGGCCCGCGCGCCGCGTGCGCAGGCTGCCGAGGCCGGCGCGCAGGATGAACGGGAAGAGCGCCAGCGCGCCGATCAGGCAGCGGAAGAACACGATCTGGAAGCTGTGGATCTCGCGGCCCAGGGCCTTCACCAGGGCGCCCATGACGGTGAGCAGGAACGCCGACAGGATCACCCACAAGGCGCCGCGCAGGTTGGCGGGCAGCCGGTCCCACGCGGCGCGGAGCCCGGCGCCGGCCGCGGCGGTCATCGCCCGCCGCCGGGGGCGGGCGGCGTCGCCTCGGCCCCGGCCGGACCGAGGGCGACGGTGCCGGGCCCGGCGCCGGCCCGGGCGAGGCGGGCCTCGCGATGGGCCATGTAGACGGTGGCGGAGGCCATCACCGCGGTGCCCGTCCAGGTCCAGATGTCCGTCGCCTCGCCGAAGGCGAACCAGCCGATCACCGCGACGAACGGCAGCCGCGCGTAGTCGAACGGCAGCACCACGGTCGTGTCGGTGACGGTGTAGGCGCGGGTGAGGGCGAGCTGGGCGAGGGTCGCCACGCCGCCCATGGCGACGAGGACGAGGAGCATCCGGGCGTCCGGCCAGGTCCACACGAAGGCCGCGGGGACCAGCGACATCGGCGTCAGGAACACCACCATCCAGGTGACGATGGCGGCGGTCGATTCGCTGCGCGACAGGATCTTGAGGGTCATGATCGACGCCGCGATGCAGACCGAGGAGAACACCACCACCAGCGCCGCCGGGCTGATTTCGGCGAAGCCCGGCCGCAGGATGACGAGGGCGCCCGCGAATCCGGCGATGAGCGCGCTGGTGCGCCGGACGCCCATGGTCTCGCCCAGGACCAGGACGGCGGCAACCGAGGCGAACAGCGGCGCCGTGAAGGAGAGCGCCACCGCGTCGCCCAGCGGCATCGCCGAGATCGCCCAGAACCACGACAGCATGGCGGCGAGGGCGAACAGGGCGCGGAGGGCGTAGAGGCCGAGACGGCCCGTGCGCAGCCCGCCCAGGCGGGTGCGCGCCAGCCACGGCGCCATGAACAGGAGGCCGAAGAGGTTACGGAAGAAGGCGACCTCGAACGGGTGCATCTCGGCCGAGGCGTGGCGTACCAGGGAGATCATCACCGCGAACAGGGCGCCCGAGAGCAGCATCCAGGCGGCCCCCAGGATCGGGGCGGGGGCGCCGGAAAGGCCGGGAAACCGCGGGCGGGGAAGGGGCATCGGGGCAAGTTACGCCCGAAGCCCCGGGCGCGCCAGCGCCGGTCCCGTCCCCTCCGCGGCCGCGTCCTCGGCCGGTTCGCCGAGCGCCCGGTCATGGAGGGGGGGCGCGCCGATCCCGCCCCCGCCCCATCGGCGCCGTGGCTGACAAGGCGCCGCCGGCGCGATATTAATAGGCGGCATGAACGCTCTCCGTGTCCTCGCATGCGCCGCCCTGGCCGTCGCCCTCGCCCTTACCGTGCCGAGCGCCTGGCTTCCGTCCGCCCGGGCGGCCGCGGCGGACGCGCAGGACTTCCTCGGCCAGTACCGGGATTGGTACGCCTACCGGCTGAGGGAGGGCGGTAACCGCACCTGCTACATGGTGAGCAAGCCCATCCGCAGCCGCGGCGGCGTGAAGCAGCGCGGCGACGTCGTGGCGTTCGTCACCCATCGTCCGAAGGAGGATGAGCGCGACGTGATCAATTTCCAGGCGGGCTACACCTACAAGCCCAAGAGCACGGTGACGGTCACTATCAAGGACCGCTCCTTCTCGCTGTTCACGACCAACGATTCCGCCTGGGCGAGGAACGTCGACGACGAGCGGGCCATGATCGAGGCGATGATCAACGGCATCACCATGGAGGTGAAGGGCATGTCGGTGCGTGGGGTGGAGACGATCGATACCTATTCCCTGCGCGGCTTCACGGCCGCCCACAAGCGCATCACCGGGGCCTGCGGGCTGACGCCCGTGAGTTGAGGCCGGAACCATGTCCATGGCCGTCGACAGCCCCGCCCGCGAGCGCGGCGCGGATTCGCCGCCGCCGCCACTGCCGAGTCTCATCGGGTGCGACCGGGAAGAGTTCGCGCGGCTTTGCGAGGAGCTCGGCGAGAAGCCGTTCCGGGCGCGCCAGCTGTGGCACTGGGTCTACGGCCGCGGGGCGGCCTCGTTCGAGGCCATGACCACCCTGGCCAAGGAGGCGCGGGCCAGGCTCGCGACGCGGTGGAGCCTCGCGCGCCCGCAGGCCGCCGAGGAGCGCCTGTCGGCCGACGGCACGCGCAAGTGGCTGTTCCGGTTTCCCGACGGAGAGCTGATCGAGACGGTCCACATTCCGGCCGAGGAGCGCGGCACGCTCTGCATGTCGTCCCAGGTGGGATGCACGCTCACCTGCTCGTTCTGCCACACCGGCACCCAGCGCCTGGTGCGCAATCTGGTGGCCGGCGAGATCGTGGGCCAGCTGATGGCGGCGCGCGACGCGCTCGGCGAATGGGCGCAGCCCTCCCGGGAGCGGCGCATCACCAACATCGTGATGATGGGCATGGGCGAGCCCCTCTACAACTTCGAGAATGTCGCCAAGGCGCTGCGCATCATCATGGACCCGGAGGGGCTGTCCATCTCCAAGCGCCGTATCACGCTCTCGACCGCGGGGGTGGTGCCGATGATGGCCCGCTGCGGCGAGGAGCTCGGCGTCAACCTCGCGGTGTCGCTGCACGCGGTCCGCGACGAGCTGCGCGACGTGCTGGTTCCGCTCAACCGCAAGTACCCGATCGCGGAGCTTCTGGCGGCGTGCCGCGCCTATCCGGGAATCCACAACGCCCGGCGCATCACCTTCGAGTACGTGATGCTCAAGGGGGTCAACGATTCCGCGGCCGACGCCCGCGAGCTGGTGCGGCTGCTCAAGGGAATTCCCGCCAAGACCAACCTCATCCCCTTCAATCCCTGGCCCGGCGCGCCCTATGAGTGCTCGAGCCCCGACGCGGTCCGCCGCTTCGCCGGGATCGTCAACGCCGGCGGCCTGTCGGCGCCGGTGCGCACCCCGCGCGGCCAGGACATCCTCGCCGCCTGCGGCCAGCTCCGGACCGCGAGCGTGCGCCTGCGGCGGAGCAAGGGCTCGATCGGCCGCGGGTCGCTCGGCGTAGCGCCAAGCCCGACAGTTGCATAATTGTCACTCAATCGCGTGGATCATCGAAGGTGTGCCCGAACATTTGGTTTGTCTGGAATATTTGGCCTTCATACTCCGTCGATGTCCTTTGGGATCGCAGGCCACCGAGGCCTGTCCATGTCCTTTGCGGGGGGCTTGGCCAGGTTATTGTGTTTAAATAGAAAATAGTATTTCCGTTCGCTGACCGTTTGCCGATGTTGGCGAATCGGGCGGTTCCAACGGTCTGAGGGGCAAGAGATATGGTGCATGACTTCACGAAACCGTTCGCGGCCTTGGCAATCGTCGCGGCACTGCTATCCACGTCAGCCCATGCCGATGATCTCACCAAGGCCAAAGGCCCATACGTATCGGGCCAGCTGGGCGCAAACTGGCTGGACGACACGGACGTGACGGACAGCGGCGTCGCCGTCGGCACATACGATTGGGACACCGGCTGGGCCGCCCTGATCGCCGGCGGCTATATGTTCGGCAACGGCCTGCGCGTCGAGGGCGAGCT
>DASWKZ010000093.1:0-3352 GCA_036396355.1 Alphaproteobacteria bacterium | reverse complement strand
ATCGTGACCATGGCGCCCGGCCGCGGCGCGACGGCGGCCCAGGGCGTCGCCGGCCCGTTCCAGGTCAAGCGCAGCTTCTCCATCATCAACGGCTTCGCCGCCACCATGACCCGCGCCCAGGTCGAGGCGCTGGCGGGATCGGCCGGCGTCGTGCGCATCGAGGAGGACGTCGAGGTCAAGGCCTTCCTGCAGGACGCCAAGAACGCCTTCGGCGTCAACCGCGTCCATGCCGGCGAGGATCTGGCGACGCCCGTGACCGGCGCCGGAACCGGCATCTGCATCATCGACACCGGCATCGACGCCACCCATACCCAGCTCGACGGCGGCAAGGTGGTGGCCTTCTGCGACGCCACCGCCGGCGGCTGCGGCGCGTCCGACCCCGGCACCACCGCGCCCTACGACGATCACTTCCACGGCACCCACGTGGCCTCCATCGCCGGCGGCGACCTCGGGGTCGCGCCCGGGGCCTCGCTCTACGGCGCCAAGGTCCTCAATTCCGCCGGCAGCGGACCCTCCAGCCAGATCGTCGCCGGCATCGAGTGGTGCGCGGCCCAGGCCGGCGTCAACGTCCTCAACCTCAGCCTCGGCGCCGTCGGCTCTGGCAACGGCACCGACGCCATGAGCGTCGCCGCCAATACGGCCTCAAGCGCCCCCTACAACAAAGTGGTCGCGGTCGCGGCAGGCAATAACGGGCCCGGTCGCTACGAGATCGGTCCCCTCGCCTCCGCCGACAAGCCCATCGCCGTCGGCGCGGTGGCCGATTGGCTGAGCGCCGACGCGGGCTGGCGCAAGGGCCTGGTCGTGTTCTCGAGCCGCGGGCCCACCGCCGACAATCGCATCAAGCCGGACGTCGTCGCGCCGGGCGTCGATATCCTCGCCGCCGACGCCCATACCGGAAGCGGGCAGACGTCGCTCAGCGGCACCTCCATGGCGACTCCCTTCATCGCCGGCGTCGCCGCCCTGATGCTGGACGCCGACGGCACCCTCCTGCCCCAGCAGGTCAAGGACATCCTGGCCGCGACCGCGGTGCGCCGGGGCGACGACAGCACGCTGGTGCCCGCCGGCACGGGCTGGCCCAAGAACATCGATTTCGGCTGGGGCGAGGTGGATGCCTATGCGGCGGTGGCGGAGGCGGCGGGGGCCGCAGGCTACGAGCCGACCCCCTTCCCCACCCAGATCTATGAAAAACCCACGATCCAGGACAACACGGTCTGGGATTTCGAGTTCGAGGTGACCGACCCCACGACTCTCCTCTCGGTCAACGTCTTCAACGGCGGCCCGTGGCGGTGCACCGGTTACATCAATTTCTTCGGCATTCCCCTCTGCCTCGGGGTCGATGCCGGCGCCGATTTCGACGCCGAGCTCTATTCGCCTTCCAACGCCCTGGTGGACATGAGCACCTGCGAGGTCGATGCCGACACCCAGTGTGGGGCGCTCGGCCGCCAGGAGACCCTGCTGGCCGAGCCCGCGGACTTCGCGGGCGGGCAGTTGCCGCTCGGCACCTGGCGCGTGCGTGTCTATCCCTGGGATGGCAATGCCTTCGACAACAAGCCGTCGGAAAGCGCCGACGTCATCATCACCATGGGCCCGGTGGGCGCCGGCGATCCCGCGCCCGCCAACGAGCCACCGGTGGCGGCGGACGATTCCATGACGGTCCCGGAGGGCGGCGCCCAGACCCAGCTCACGGGCGGCGCCACCTCGGTCCGCGCCAACGACAGCGACACCGAGGACGCGCTCGCCGATCTCGCGGTGAGCCTCGAGACCGGCCCGGCCCATGGCCTCCTCACCCTCAACGCCGACGGCACCTTCATCTATACCCATGACGGCGGCGAGACCACGTCGGACAGCTTCGTCTATCGCCTGACCGACACCGACGGCGCCTCGGACACCGCCACCGTCACCATCACCATAAACCCGGTCAATGATCCGCCGGTGTTCACGAGCGATCCCATCGACGGCGGCAGTGTCGAGGCGGGCACCGCCTATGCGGGCACCCTGGCCGGCACCGCGACCGACGCCGACGGCGACGCGCTCGGCTATGCCAAGGTCTCGGGGCCGGCCTGGCTGACCGTGGCCGCCGACGGGACGCTGGGCGGCACGCCCGTGGAGGCCGACGAAGGCGTCAACGCGTTCGGCGTCTCGGTTTCCGACGGCAACGGCGGCAGCGACAGCGCCACCCTCAACGTGACCGTCACCGTGACCCCGCCGCCGGATCCGGATCCCCTGGTGGCCGACTTCACCTGGAGCCCGGGCGCGCCCGTGGTCGGGGACTCGGTGACGCTGACGGCGACGCCGGGCGACGGCGACACCTATGAATGGTCGATCTCCTGGCCCGGCGGCTGGAAGAACGATCCCGAGCTGCAGCAGGACGGCACCGCCACCGCGACGTTCACGCCCAAGAAATCGGGCGACCACGTGGTCACCCTCACCGTCACCCGCGGCGCCGAGTCCGACAGCGTGAGCGAGACCATCGCCGTCGGCGGCGGCGGGGGCGGCAAGCCCTGCAACCCCAACAAGCCGGGCTGCACCGGGAGCTAACGGGACGTCCCTCGCCCGTCGCGCATGGCGGGTACTTTCCGGGCGCGGCGGGCAACACGCGCGCGGTCACCGTCCGGTTACCGGCGGGTCACGGCGCTGTCAACCAATTCGCCTAGGATGATCCCGGCGGCGAGGGGAAGCCCGCCCGACGCTCCCCTTCCCGCCGCAGGCGGCCCGCGCGATCGGGCCCACGAGAGAAGTACCCGCGCGAATGGGCGCGTTGCGACACCGACACCACTAGCGGACCTGCGAGCCGGCCCCCATCCCCCTCGGGGGCCGGCTTGCCTCTCGGCTGATGTCCGGCCGGCCCAGCCCGCGCGATCCCCGTGACGTTTGCGCTCAGCCGTGCCCCATCTTGTGGGGCGCCTTCATCTTCTTGACCAGGTCGTCCACCGGCACCGCCGGCAGGGTGGTGATCCTGACCGTGCCGCGCGAGGCCATGTCGGCCGAGAGATGGGCGACGGTGGCGTTGTCGGGGGCCTCGACGACGGTCAGGAAGTCGTAGTCCCCGAGAAGGGCGTACTGGGAGACGATCCTGCACCCGAAGCCGTCGACCTCGCGGTTGACCTCGGTCATGCGGTCGGGGTTGGAATGCAGCGTGCGCGCGCCCTGTCCGGTCAGCGTGCTGAGCAGGATGTAGGTCGGCATGGCGGTCTCTCCCTGGGTTGGGGCGGGCCGGGCGACCCCCGCGGAGGGGGCGGCAGCGGCACGGGCGGGGCCGCGCGTCCCGCGGCCTCCCGATCGATGGCCCGCCGGGCGCGTCGAGTCTGGCACGAAAGGACGCCGCTTCAAACCGTCGGCGTCAGGCCCCCCT
>DASWKZ010000092.1:0-12303 GCA_036396355.1 Alphaproteobacteria bacterium | reverse complement strand
TCTTCTGAGCCCAGGAACCATTCGATGTTGCGGAGTTAAGCGCTTGAGTCAGGATGGACAAATTGCCAAACGTCTGAAGCATCGCGTTTCTCTCACGTGTAGCGACTGCTCGAGGATCATCCGTGCCAGCGTCAATCAATTCCATAAAGTTCATTCCCTTCTGACCATCCCGAAGCGGCCAGTGTTCTATCCATTTCTGAGGTAAAATATGTTCGACCGTTAATTCACCCTTGATTGATATGGGTTCCATCTTCGTTTCTAGGTAAGTATCGTTCAGACGTTTAAGTATGTGGACGATCTTTTGATTATTAAGGGTCTGATAGACATGTTTAGTGCGCCACGCTTCTCTGAATGCAGCGTCCGATGGCCATTCAGCGGAGTCTCCCGTTTGAGCAGCAAGCTGCGCTGCAAGATTCTCGCATGTAACTCCGTCCCGGCGAAGATTGCGTGTCAACGCAAGAAACACCCGGTTGTAGTTCTTTGTGGTCAACCCACATACCGCTCTGCGCAATAGGTATGATTCGAGCGTAATAGAGATTTTTTTCCATTCCGTTTCAAAAAGCTGCGCATCCAGCAGCATTAGAAGGAGGGGGTACGACGTTCGAATGTCAAAAGCATCAAGGAACACTGCTAACGGATAGAGGTAATCCCCTTTCTTCGGCTCGATTATTCTCCGAAAATCATTGCCCTGCCGAGCAAGGTTTGAGAGCTCCTCCTTTATTGTGGAGAATGGCTTCTTATGCTCGATCCAAAACTTGTACTCCACAAACAAGTGCTTAATAGGTATGTCAATCGTCTGTCGGCTAGCAAGAAAATGTTGCATGAATAAATCGCTGCGAGGACGAAGCAAGCGCCCCTGCTTCACCTCAACGCGCCAAAAGGGCTCATCGAACCGCCGCCAATATTCGTCGTAAAGAGCCTCAACCGGCTCGCCGCGCCTTGAGGCGCGAAGGAAGATATAATTGCGGAGGAGGTCCGCTGGAAGCAGCGGTGCACCTCGGGCATTCAGAGTCTCAAAAATGACCTGCGCGTCGTCGTCCTGCTCCAAATCTATTACCACGACCAATAACGCGCCCTTCAACGCCTGAAAACATTCCTCTAACCTCATCGCAAGTAGCACATTGGAAGCCACGGGCTTATCCGCTTCCGTACCTAGGAAGAACTCGCCGATTTGATCGTAGAAAAAAATGTACGCCTCAACCCTCCGAGGTCGAGGATCAGCTCTCCGTGCGTACTTACGTCGCGCGAGTGGATGTCGCATTTCGAGTTCTTCTCGCGACCCCGAGGACATCACATCGATATACTGTGGACGGTCAAGGTGCGTTGGCCAGACTTTGAACTTATCCAAGTCAGGTTGGGCCATCATGCCTTTGTTGAGAGTGAAGCCCTCACACTCAGTCGCTAGCTCGTCGCAAGCGTGTTTTCGACAAAAATCGCGGAAGGCAGCAAGAAATATTTGAAGTGTGGTGAGCCGTTGTTGACCATCGATAACCTGACGCTTTTCGACATGAGTCGTTGGAGTTTGTTTCTGGTCTAGAACCATTGCGCCTAGGAAGTGCTTTGGCGCGTCCTTTCTGCCTTCAAGATATTCGGAGAACTTTCGTTCTATATCTTCCCACAGAGGCTCCCACTGCTCGTCTTTGCCCCAAATATATTGCCTCTGGAACAGAGGCACTTCGAGCCGCATCTTCTTCTCAAAAAGTGCTAGTAACGGAACGTCATCAGCTTTCATGCCAGCATCCGGTCCCTATGATGAGATGTGAGAAAGTGGCAGTCAGATCGCTGCTAGGCTATGAGGACATTCCGCTTCATCCCCTCCAGGTGCGACAGCACCTCGTCCACGTGCATGACGTCGGCGTATTTGTGGTGGAGGTCGAACAGGTTCACCTTGTGGCTGAGCATGGAGCGGTCGAAGGTGCATTCCTCCACCACCACCGTGTGGATGCCGTGGGAATAGGCGTCCACCACGCTGGCGCGCACGCAGCCCGAGGTCGATTCCCCAAGCGCGATCAGCGAGCGGATGCCGAGCGTATTGAGATGCGCGATCAGGGGCGTGCCGAAGAAGGCCGAGGCCCGCTCCTTGTAGATGACCAGCTCGCCGGGCTCGGGCGCCACCTCGTCGATGATGTCGTAGGAATCCGGATCGAGCCGCTTCTTGCCGGTCCGCTTGGTCGAATGGACGCCGCCGGTATCGACCCGGCGCGTCGTATAGATCACGGGGACGCCGGCCGCCCGCGCCGCCGCCAGCACCTTCCGGGTGGGCGGCAGCGCCCGCCAGGCGTTCTCGCCGCAGGAGCCCGCCCATTCCCGGTTGGCCTCGAGGACCGGCTTGTCGCCGCCGCGATAGGCGCTCTTGTAGAGGTCGATGGCCAGCACCGCCGGCCGGTCGCCGACGAAGGTCTCGCGTTCGTAGGAGCCGTAGATCTCGACGAGATCGTCGTCGATCACGTCCTTCCAGCAGTGGTCCTCGAAGGCCCCGGCCATGTCCGCCTCCCCGTTCGTTGACCGATGGATTACAGCCGAGGGCGGCGTCCCCGTCAACGCGCGCGGCGATTTCCTGTGGCGGGGCGGCGGACCCGCGTGTTAGGTAAGGGCCACCTAGGCTTCGGGCGGGAGACCGCCCCAAAGGCGCCCGTCCGGGCGCCCCTCAGCGATCCGGGAGAACACGCAATGGCACTGAACGTAGGATTCGTCGGCCTCGGGGAGATGGGCGGCGAGATGGCCCGCAACGTGGTCGAGAAGGGCGACGGGCGGTTCGCCGTCTACGGCTTCGACCTCCGGAAGCAGGCCATGGCCGCGGCCAGGAAGAAGGGCGTGAAGCCCGTCGCCACCCTCAAGGGGCTGGCCAGGACCTGCGACGTCGTCATCGTCATGGTCGGCTACGACCACCAGGTCAAGCAGGTCGTCACCGACGTCACCAAGGACGGCAAGAAGGGCGCGGTCATCGTCATCACCGCCACCAGCCACCCCGACATGGTGCGCCAATGCGCCGAGATCGCGAAGACGCGCGGCCTCGGCGTCATCGACGCGCCCGTCTGCTACGGCCTCGACGGGGCGCGCAACGGCACCCTCATGTCGACTGTCGGCGGCGCCAAGAAGGACTACGACAAGGCGCGCCCGGTGATCGAGTGCTATTCCCGCGCGGCGCCGCATTTGGGCGAGCTCGGCGCCGGCGAGATCGGCAAGACCTGCAACAACATGCTGCACTGGGCCCATTGCATCGCCAACTACGAGGTCATCCTGCTGGCCAAGGCCTACGGCATCGACGGCCAGAAGATGCGCGAGACCCTGATCGAGTGCCCGGGCAACAACGGGACGCTGGAGCGCTGGGACGGCACCCGCTTCACCTGGCAGGAGAAGGACATGGACATCGCGCTCGACCTCGCCCAGAAGCGCAAGGTGCTGCTGCCGCTGTTCGGGCAGGTGGATCAGCTCATCAAGATGTTCCACGCCGACGACGTGGCCGAGCTCCTCTACGACAAGAAGAAGGCGCATTACCTCGGCAAGGAATACGTGGGCAGGCCGATCGGCACCAAGGACTGACGGCAACGCACCGACCGACGACCGACGGGGCACGGGAGCCCCGGGCCGCCATGTCCCTTCGTGCCTCCACGGGGCTGCTCAACGGCCGGGCCGACGCCTCCTGCGCCTGCGCCGCTGCCGTTTGTTCCGTCCCCACACGCCCATGGCGACCATGAGGACGGCGACGAGGACCGCGATCGCGATGACGACCCCGATCATGCCGCGGCCGGCCACCACCGGGGCACCGTCATCGAGACTGTCATGGTAGGCGAAGGCTGGGACCGCCGTGGCCCACACGGCCGCGGCCACGCCGAAGACGGCGATCCATTTCATCGCGGTCATGACGGCTCCGTTCACCGTGCCGGACGGAAACTGCCCACCGCGCCCCGGGGCCTGCCCCGCCGGACTCCCCTGACCGGGGCAAGGTGACACCGGCGGAGCCGATATGCAACGGGGGGCTCTGGGCCCCCCGTTGTCGCGTCCTCGGCCGAAGGGATCAGTTCGATTTCTTCTTCGCCTTCTTCTTGGCGCAGACGGCCGCCTTGGAATAGTCCTCGCAACGTCCGACGCCGGTCCTGGTCATCGCCCCGCGCAGGCGGTCGATGGCCGACTGGGGCGCGGCGAAGATCTGCTTGATGTAGCCCTCCATCTCCTCGCCGGTGGCGAAGCGCGGCAGCATCCGCTGGCGCTCGAACTCGTCGAGGAACTTCGGGTCCTTGATCATGGTATTGAAGGCGGCGCGGAGAACCTGCACCCGATCCTTCGCCACCCCGGGGCCGGCCCAGTAGGAGCGCCCGATCTCGGGGCCGAGGGCCACCACCTCGAGGGCGGCCTTGTCCTCGGCGGACTTCGCCAGCGCGGTCACCACCGGCGCCCCGGGCCATTCCTTCTCGGGCTTGAAGCCGAACTGCACCAGGGGCACCAGCGCGCCCGGCTTGAGGAACTCGGGACCCGAGGCATAGATGGACCCCAGCGACCAGCTGCCCATGCCCTGGAGCTCTCCGCGCTCCATGGCCAGCCTCACCTCGGTGCCGGACTTGTAGCCCGCGATCACCTTGAACTTGAGGCCCAGCATGTTGCGGGCGAGGTAGGGGTAGACGGTCGAGTTGGAGCTCGCCCCGGTGGAGCCGACCACCACCTCCCGCTCATAGAGATCCTTGTAGCTCTTGACGCCCGAGGCGGCGCTGGCCAGCAGCAGCTCGTTGCCTGCGGAAAGCCGGCCGATGCCCTGGATCTTGAGGGCGTCGTACTGGACCCCGCGCGCGCCCATGCGCTGGTACATGGGCAGGTTCTGGTGGAGCGTGAAGATCACGGTGCCGTCCTGCGGCGCCACCCGGTAGGCGTGGTTGAGCAGGCGCATGCCGCCGGCGCCGGGCATGTTCTGGGCGACGACCGAGGGATTGCCCGGGATGTGCCGGTCGATGTGGCGGCCCAGCATGCGCGCGTAGAGGTCGTAGCCGCCGCCGGGTCCCGAACTGACGAGGATATTGAGGGTCTTGCCCGCGTAGAAATCCGCCGCCGGGGCGGGCACGGCCGCGGCCGTCACGACGGCCATGGCGGCGATCCCCGCCAGAACGCCAATCCTGCCCTTCGATGCCTCCACCATGTTCCCCTCCTGTCGTCGATCGGTTTGCGCGCCCCGGAACCCCGGGGCCATGGACGGTTTCCACGCCCTTGACGCGAGATTACCCCGCCGCGCGGGCGCCTTCAATCGGCGTCTCCGGGCGCATCCGGCCCGGTCGGGGCGTCATTCGCCGCGGACGCGGGCGACGATCTTCTCCCCCTCCACCGAGTGGACGAATCCGCGGAGCGCGGCCACCACCTTCTCGTCGTAGCGTTCCGGGTGCTCCTCCAGGACCGCCAGCGTCTCCTCGGAGGTGATGGCGCCGCGGTAGGAGCGCGGCTCGATGCGCGCGCAGAACACGTCGGCCACCGCGAGGACGCGGGCCAGGGACGATACCTCGCCGTCCGACAGGCCCCTGGGATAGCCGCTGCCGTCGAGCCGCTCGTACATCTGCGAGATGGCGTCGACCACCGGCAGCCCGAACTCCACCTGCTCGAGGATGCGCACCGCGTGCCCCACATGGGACTGCATGACCCGCAGCTCCTCGGGCGACAGGCGTCCCTCCTTGGCCACGATCTCCTTGGGCACCGACACCTTGCCGATCTGGGCCAGCATCGCCGCGATATCCACGGTCGTGACCTCGTCCTGGCTCATCCCCAGGCCCTTCGCCAGCGCCACGCCGACGTCGTGGACGTTCTGGGAATGGCCGCCGAGGAAGGGGTCCACCTGCTCGATGGTGCGCACCAGCGCCCGCGTCATGTCCTGCAGCGCCCGTTGGCGCTTCTGCTCGGCCTCGCGCAGCTCGGTGACGTCGCGGGCGACGGTGAGGATGCCCTCGACGTCGCCGCGCTCGCCGCGATAGGGCACCTTGGACAGCTGCAGGAAGCGCGCGCCGGCCGGCAAATGTATCTGTTCCTCGACCACGATCGGCTTGCCCGATTCCAGGACCTGCTCGTCGCTGCGGTGCAGCCTGGTCGCCGTCCCCCGCCCGAACACCGCGGTATCGTCCTGGCCGGTGACCTCCTCGCGCGCGCGGCCGACGGCCTCGGCGAAGGACGGGTTCACGTAGACATAGGATCCGGTCCGCGACTTGAGGCCGACCATTTCGGTGACCGTCCGCATGAGGCTGTCGAGGAAGCGGCGCTGGGCGTTGATGCGGCCCCCGAGCTCCCGGTACTGGTCGGCCAGGGCCTGGCTCTGCTCGCTGGCCTGCCGCCACCACATGGCCAGCAGCGCGGCCAGCAGCAGCAGGGTCACCAGGGCGGCGAAGCCGATGCCGGCGAGGGTGAAGGCGCGCAGCGGCTCGAGCGCGAGGTCGGCCTCGATCTCGTGGACCACGAGCCACGGGACGCCCGCGATCCAGGCCCCGGCGGAGAACACCTCGCCCGCCCCCGCCAGCGAGGGGCGGCGCCCGAACGACAAGGGGGCGCCCGCGGCGACGGCCTCGCCTGCGCCGGCCTCGGACAAGGGCGGCTGTCCCCGGGGATCGATCTCCCGAAGTCCGCCGTCGTCGAGCTGCAGCAGCCGGGTGCGTTCCCCCGGCCCCGCCAGCGGCGACGGTTCCAGGAATCGGGTGAGCGCCGCCCGCACCGGGGTGGCGAGGACGAACACCCCGGCCACCTCGGCGGGGGTGGCGGGGTTCTCCTCCTGGGGCGGGGCGACGGGCAGGAGCACGTCGAGCACCAGGCCGTCGCCCGAGGCCCGCGCCGGGGTGACCCGCCGCGCCCTGCCCTCGAACACCGATACCGCGGCGCTCCGCTGCGCCTCGGTGAGTCCGGGCGCGCCGCCGCTCGCCAGCACCGCGCGCCCCTCCTTGTCGACCAGATAGACGCCGCTCAGCCGCTCCTGGCGGGCGAACTCCGTGACCGCCTGGATCATGTAGGGAAGCTGCGCCGAGAGCGGCGAGCCCTGCGCCGGCACGCCGCCGAGGGACACCTCGGCCGCGAACAGACGGAACAGGTCGCTGCGGCTGAACCTCAGCCCCGCGCTCCCCAGGGAATCGAGCCAGCCCTTCACCACCTCGGCCCGGGTGGCCGAAAAGATTTCCGTGCGCTGCCGCAGGTCCGAATAGAGCTCCCGTTCCCGGTTGCTGACCGCCCAGTAGACGACGCCGGCGGCGACCACCGCGAGCGAAACGATCGCCAGCACCGTGCGTATGACGAGGCGCCGGGTGTCGGCGGGGCGGCTCTCGCCGGTCTCGGAGAAGACCAGGTCGAATTCGGAGCTGTCGCCGGGCGACGTCATGGCACGCTTGCTCCCGAATCGATGCTTGCGCTCGGAGTCATCGGCATGATGTGGGCCCACCTCGTGGTCTCGTTGACGGAATACTGGGGCGCGTAGAACGTGACGTTGCGATGGGTGAGGACGGCGTCGAACAGGCTGTCCATGATGAATATATCATTGTCCATGTAGATCGCGAGCACCGCATGGGCGATGTTGCGCAGCGTATCCATCACCACCACGATCCGCAACGATTCCGGGGAGAAGCCGAGCGCCCGGAGAGAGACGTACTTGATGATCGCGTAGTCCTCGCAGTCCCCCGAACGGCGCAGGAACACCAGCGGCGAGGCCCAGAAGTCGGTCACCCCGAAATTCTCGATGTCCTCGCGGTAGGCCCAGCTGTTGAGGAACCGGTTGATCTCGATCATCTGCCGGTGGCGCGGCAGGCCGTCGACGCTGCGCACCTTGGCGCGCCATGCCGCCACCGCCGGGAACGGGCAGCGGCGGATGTCGGCCTCGCAGTCGTTGTAGGTGCGGGTCTCGTCGCGGATCTTGTCCAGCACCCGGGTCCACTGCGGGAGGGCGTCCAGGCGGCCGCCGATGAACTCGAACGAGCCGAACAGGCGGGGCTTGGCCGCGGGCGCGGCCCCCTCGCCGCCGTCGGCCCAGGCCGGCGTCGCCAGCGCGGCGCACAGCGCCAGGGAGGACGCCAGGCGGCGCAGCGCGCGGAGCGGATCGAACGCCATGGCCCGGCTCAGCGCTCGCGCAGCGCCCGGTCCCTCGCGCGCAGGACGGGCTTCAGCAGATAGTCGAGGACGGTCTTCTCGCCCGTCAGGATGTCGACGCTCGCCACCATGCCGGGAATGATGGGCAGCGGTGCCTGCTGCGTGCCGAGGTAGTTCCTGTCGGTGCGGACGATGATCCTGTAGTAGCTCTCGTCCCGCCCGCCGTTGTTCTCCTCGATGATGCTGTCGGCGCTGATGCGCTCCACCTTCGCCTTGAGCCCCCCGTAGATGGCGAAATCGTAGGCGGAGATCTTGACGATGGCGTCCTGCTCGGGGCGGATGAAGGCGATGTCGTTGGGACGGACCCTGGCCTCCACCAGGAGCGTGTCGTCGAGCGGGACGATCTCCGCCAGGTCCATGCCGGGCCGCACCACGCCGCCCACCGTGTTGATCTTGAGCTGCTTGACGATCCCGCGGACCGGCGAGCGCACCTCGGTGCGCTGGACCCGGTCGCGGGCGGCGACGATCCCCTCGGAAACCGAGGAGAACTCGTTCTGGCGCTCGGTGAGGGTCTTCTGCGCGTCCGCCTTGAAGGCCAGGAACCGCTCCTCGATGCGGCGGTTGGCCTCCCTGAGCGCGGACTCGGCGCGCGGGATGGAGAGGCGGACGCCGTCGAGCTCGCGCTCCTGCTCGGCGAGCTGGCGCTGGAGCCGGATGTACTCGATCCGCGGCACCACCCCCTCGTCCACCAGGGGCGAGGTGATCTCCATCTCCTGGCGCAGCAGGGACACGCCGCGGGTGAGGTGGGTCTCCCGGTTCTTGAGCTCGGCCAGCTCCTGCTTGCGCTGCGCCACCTGGCTCTCGAACACCGAGAGCTGGGCCTGCAGCTCGCTCTGGCGGGCCAGGTAGAGCGAGCGCTCGCGCTCGGCGATCTCGGCGTTCTCCGCCACCAGCTCGGGCGGGAAGGTGAGCTCGCTCTGCCGGGCCTCGGACTGGAGCCGGGCCACCGCCGCCATCAGGCTCATATACCTGGCCCGGAGCTCCCCGTAATTGGCGACGAAGGTGCTGTTGTCGATCTTGAGCAGCGCCTGGCCCGGTTGGACCATCTCCCCCTCGCGGACCAGGATCTCGTTGACGATGCCGCCCTCGAGGTTCTGCACCACCTGGATCCGGCCCGACGGGATGACGCGGCCCTCACCGCGCGTGACCTCGTCGAGCGTCGCCCAGTTGGCCCACAGCAGGCCGACGGCGAAGAAGGCGAACACGGCCAGCAGCAGCGCCTGGCCGAGGACCGGCGGCCGCTCCATCACGGCGCGGGCGTGCGCCGGCGCGAATTCGGCGTCCTTGCGGGGAAAGAAACGGGATGTCGAGGCGCTCATCGCGATCCGGGCCTAGGCCGGCTCCACCTTGATCTCGCCCTTGTTCAGGGCCTCCAGGACCTTCGCGCGCGGCCCGTCGGCCACCACCCGGCCCTGGTCGAGGATGATGATGCGCTCGGCCAGCGGCAGCAGCGAGGCGCGATGGGTGATCAGCACCAGGGTCTTGCCCCGGAGCGTCTTCGAGACGTTGGCGAGGAAGATCTTCTCGGTGCCGACGTCGATGCCGCTGGTGGGCTCGTCGAGGATCAGGATCGGCGGGTCGTTGACCAGCGCCCGGGCCAGGGCCACCGCCTGGCGCTGCCCGCCCGACAGGCCCTCGCCGCGCTCGCCCACCATCAGGTCGTAGCCGCGGGGATGGCGGCGCACGAAGTCGTCGACCCCGGCGATGCGCGCGGCCCGGAGGATGGCCTCGTCGTCGGCGTGGGGCGCGCCCAGCGCGATGTTGTCGCGCACCGTGCCGAGGAACAGGAAGCTGTCCTGGAGGATGGCGCCGATGTTGCGGCGCAGATCCGCCGGGTCGACCTGGCGCAGGTCGGTGCCGTCGACCATGACCGAGCCCTCGGTGGGCGCATAGAGGCCGAGGATCAGCTTGGCCACCGTGCTCTTGCCCGAGCCCACGCGGCCGATGAAGGCGACGCGCTCGCCCGCCGCGATGGAGAAGCTCGCGTCGCGCAGCGCCGGCAGCTCGGCGTTGGGGTAGGAGAAGGTGACGTTCTGGAACCGGATCGCGCCCTCGAAGGTGGGCCGGTGCAGGAAGCGCTTGCCCTCGGGCCGCTCCACCGGCAGCGCCATGATGGTGTTGAGCGCCGACAGCGCCGTCATCGACTGGTTCATGCGCGCCAGCAGGTTGGCCACCTGGGCGAGCGGCGCCAGCGCGCGCGAGGTCAGGATCACCGCCGCGATCAGCGCCCCGGTGGTGATGTTGCCCTCGCTGATCTCGTAGGCGCCGTAGATGATGACGCCGACGGTGGCGAGCTGCTGGAAGAAGGTCGAGCTCGAGATGATGCCCAGCGACAGCACCCGGACGCGCAGGCCCGAGGCCGCGGTCTTGTCGACGAACTGCTCCCACTTGCGCTGGAGCCGTCCTTGCGCGTTCAGGCTCTTGATGGTCTCGAGCCCGCCGATGGTCTCGACCAGCATGCCGTGCTTCTGGGCGGCCTCGCGCTGGGTCTCGGTGATGGCGGTCTTCAGCGGCCGCTGCAGCAGGACGCCGCCGAGGATGACGACCGGCACCGCCAGCGCCGGGACGATGGCGACGGGCCCGGCGATCATCCAGATCACCAGGATGAACAGCGCGATGAAGGGGATGTCGGCGAAGGCGGTGACGGTGGCCGAGGTCAGGAAGTCGCGGACCGCCTCGAAGTCCCGGAGGATGTTGGCGAAGGCCCCGGCCGAGCCCGGCCGCGACGCCATCTGGATGTTCTGGACCTGCTCGAAGATGCGGGCCGACAGCAGGGTGTCGGCGCGCTTGCCGGCGGCGTCGACGAAATAGCCCCGCAGCATGCGCATGAAGAAGTCGAAGCCGATCACGCTGGCGACGCCGACGGCCAGCACCCACAGGGTCTCGATGGCGTTGTTGGGCACCACCCGGTCGTAGACGTTCATGATGAACAGCGGCATGGCCAGCGCGAAGGAGTTGATGAGCAGCGAGGCGACGATGACCTGCCCGTAGATCGGCCAGAACTGCGTCAGCGTCCCCCAGAACCACGAGCGCCGGGGCGCCGCCAGCTCGTCGCCGATGCGGCCCTCCTCGCGGAATTCGGGGCGCACGAACAGCACGTAGCCGGCGTAGGACTCCGCCAGCGCCTCGGCCGCGATCTCGCGGCGGCCGCCGCCGGTCTCCGGCGTCAGGATCTCGAGGGTGCCGTTCCCGAGACGGCGGTTGAGCACGCAGGCCCGGCCCTCCGTCAGCAGGAGGACCGCCGGCAGCGAGAACTCGGGGACGTCGTCGAGCGCCCGCTTGGCGACGCGGCCGGTGAGCCCGGCCCGCTCGGCGGCGCGCAGGAACAGCTCCGGGGTGAACCGCCCGTCGGCCAGCGGCAGGCCCGCCGACAGCGCCTCGGGCGACAGCGGGCGCTCGAACAGCCGGGTGAGCAGCGCCAGGCACCCCAGCAGCGGGTCCTGGGCGTCGAGCTTCAGGGCGGCCTGGGGCACCGCCCACTCTTCCGCGGTCGGGGCCTCTTTCGTCTCGTCGAGCGCCATCGAAGCCTTCGGGAGCCTGGGGAGATGCGGCAATGTAACGGATAAAGTGGTAAAGAATTAATAAAAAATCGGGGAATTCCGCACCTTGGCGGCCTCCCGCGCCGATCCGATCCCCCGGTCGGCCGGGGGAGGGTGAGGGGGGCCGATGCCGATTCGGGGAAACCGGCCCTAGCGGTGGAGCGAGATGCCGGGGACCAGGGCCCCGGAGGTCGCGGTCTCGCCCGCGCGGGGGAACGCCGTGAAGCTGCGGGACCGGGGCGGCGGGGCGTCGTCGGAGCCCCCGTGCTTCTTCTTGCCGTCGTGGCCCTTGAACCCGTGGCGGCGGAACCGCTTGGGAAGGAAGAGGATATCCCGGCCCTCGATCACCACGATGCGGGTGCCGGGCTCGGCGGCCCCGCCCTGCTCGGGGGCCGGCGCCGGCGGCGGTGGCGGCGGTGGCGGCGCCTCGGGGGCCAGCAGCCCGCCGTGGATCCAGCCCTCCTTGCCGACGGCGCCGAACAGCATGGCCCGCACCCAGCCGCCCCGGCGCTCGAACTCCATGACCCGGTCGCCCTGCCGGAGCCGCGCCACCAGCTCGGCGTCGCGGTCGGGCTCGGCGCGCATGGCGGCGCCGTCGCGCTTGACGATCAGGGTCTCGCCCGGGGTCGCCGCCGCCGGGCCCGCCGCCAGCAGCGCCGCCGCCAGCAGCGCC
>DASWKZ010000091.1:0-1853 GCA_036396355.1 Alphaproteobacteria bacterium | reverse complement strand
CAAGGCGTATCTGCTGGAGAACAACTTCGACGCGCTCCACGGCATCGACTGGGCCAAGGGCTGCTTCGTCGGCCAGGAGCTGACCGCGCGCATGCGCTACCGGGGCACGGCGCGGCGTCGGCTGTTGCCCGTCGCCATCGAAGGACCCGCCCCCGCCGCCGGCGCCGCCATCGCCCTCGGCGGCAGGGACGCCGGCGAGATGCGCTCGTCGCGCGGCGGCATCGGCCTCGCGCTGCTGCGCACCGAGACGCTGGAGCGGCTCCACCAGGAGGGCGGCGCGCTCACCGCCGGCGAGGCCACGCTCACGCCCCTGCGCCCGCCCTGGCTCGCCGCCGCGGGCGATGAACAGGCCGAAGCCGCGCCGTCCGACCCGGGCGCGTGATCCCCTCCCCGTGGCGCCGGCGGGCGCCATGGGTTATCGTTCCCCCCGGAAACGGCACCGACAAGAAAGGGAGCATCATGAGCGCGACGGAAACCGACACCGAGGCGGAGCCCCGCGAGGGCACCGAGGACTATCACGCCCAGGCCGAGGCGGCCGTGCGGGTCTTCTCCTACAGGAAGCCCGACATGACCGAGGTGCCGCGCGCGGCGCGGGCCAATCTCGGGCGCACCGACATCGTGCGCGGCGTGGTGCAGGTGTGGAAGAAGGGCGGCGAGAACAACCTCCACTACCACGCCCACACCGACAGCGTGTGGTTCGTGCTCAAGGGCAAGGTGCGGTTCTACGGCCCCGGCGACAAGCTGATCGGCGAGTTCGGCCCGCACGAGGGTGTCATCATGCCGCGCGGCGCGCGCTACTGGTTCGAGAACCTCGAGGACGACGACCTCGAGATCCTGCAGGTGGTCTCCTATGCCGAGAAGAACGGCAAGGACACCGGCCGCACCGACGTCGCCCCGCTCAAATTTCCCATCGGCGAATCCGTCAAGGTCGAGGCGGTGAAGGGGTAGTCCATCGGCCGGTTCGCCTTACGCTATCCGTTATCGGCCCCCCCACCCTGTCCCTCCCCCGCAAGGGGGGAGGGAACGCCCGAACGGCGATCCTGCTTCTCATCCCCTCCCCCTTGATGGGGGAGGGTTAGGGAGGGGGTGGGAAACTCCAATCGGACCCTAAGGCGGCCACCCCCTACTCCGCGGGCGCGGTGACCTCGAACGGCACCTGGGTCGGGCCCTCGCCTTCGAAAGTGGCGTTCGTCTCGGGACGGTAGCGGCCCTGGAGGGCCCGGCCGACCAGCCGCTCGGAACGCAGGATGATGGCGACCGAGCGCTCGGCCCCGCCGTTCTCGGAATGGATGTCGTAAGGCGGCACCAGATCGACGGTGCCGCGCCCCGCCTTGCGCACGCTTTCCAGCGCGATCTCGGCGTATCCTTCGCGCGCACCGTCGTCGAGCCGCCGGTAGCGGGCGAGCTCCTCCTCGCCGTCGAGCACGCCGTAGGCGGTCCAGGCATGGGCGTGGTCGTGGATGCCGCGCCTGCGGTCCTCGGTCCTGACCACGGCGTTGACGACGAAGCCGTGATCGGGGTCCTCGTAGAGCAGCAGGTTCCTGTGGCCCTCGGTGGAGGGCCAGGACTTGGAATGCGCGTGGAGCGCGTCGTCGGCGAGCAGGAATTCGAGAAGCGCGCGGGCGCGGGTCATGGCCCGTTCGGTGTCGCCGCCGGCCTCGGCGAAGGCTTCGCGCAGATCGTCGATGAAGCGCTGGAACGCGGGCAGGCGGTTGGGCATGGGGTTCTCCCCGTGAGCAGCGGCCAAGTCTAACGGAAATCCGCTTTTAGCCGGAAGCGGGCATTGGCCGCGACGATCCGTTGTGGGAATCCCCCGGGCGGACAGCCGGTTCGCCGCCGCGCAAGCTCCTATC
>DASWKZ010000090.1:0-12774 GCA_036396355.1 Alphaproteobacteria bacterium | reverse complement strand
CCGAACAGCAGCAGACAGATGACGACAGCGCCGGCGATGCCGGCGGCATCGGCGGTCAGCCCGGCGGCGAGCGCGTGGCGGATGCGCCGGATTTGCACCGCGCCGAAATAGACGGCGAGCACATAGAAGGTGGTCTCGGTCGAGCCCTGCAGGGTGGAGACCAGCATCCCGGCATAAGAATCGGGCCCGACGGCGGGGTCGTTGATGATGGAGGCCAGCACGCCGTAGGCGCCCGAGCCCGAGAGCGGGCGCAGGAGCGCCATGGGCAGGGCCTCGGCGGGAAGGCCGACCCCCCCGGTCACCGGGCCAATCAGCGAGATGAACAGCCCGAGGCTGCCCGAGGCGCGCAGCATGGCGACCGCCACTAGGATGGCGACGAGGTAGGGGATGATGCGGACGGCGACGTTGAAGCCTTCCCGGGCACCCTCGACGAAGACCTCGTAGACCCGCACCCGGCGCGCCGCGCCGAAGCCGAGGAGGGCCACCATCAGTCCCGGGATGATCCAGGGCGAGATCGCGCGGCCCCACAGCACGGTGACGGGGATCAGCGCGACGATGGTGGCCAGCACCAGCGCTGAGATCCAGGCCGGATAGGCGGCGCCGGCGTCATCCCCGGCGAGCGGCGCCTCCACCCCCGACGGCCCGGCGGGGTCGCCATCGGCGAAGGCCGCCGGCATCGCGCGGTCGTCCCCGGGGGCGTCGCCGCCTTCGACCGGCTGCGGGACCGACGCGTAGCGCTGATAGAGCTTGGCCGCGAGGATCGCCACCGTGGTCGAGCAGATGGTCGCGAACAGGGTGGTGGGCACGATGGCGGCGGGGTCGGCCGAGCCGGCGGCCGCGCGCAGCGCGATCACGCCCGTGGGCAGCACGGTGATCGAGGAGGTATTGATGGCGAGGAACAGCACCATGGCATTGCTGGCGGTGCCCTTGACCGGATTGAGCCGGTCGAGCTCCTGCATGGCGCGGATGCCGAACGGCGTCGCCGCGTTGCCGAGCCCCAGCACGTTGGCGGAGAAGTTCAGGATCATCGCCCCCATGGCCGGGTGGTCGGCGGGAACCTCGGGGAACAGGCGGGTCATCAGGGGACGGATGGTGCGGGCGATGATCACGAGCAGGCCGCCGGCCTCGGCCACCTTCATGAGGCCCAGGAACAGGGCCATGACGCCGATGAGCCCGATGGCCAGGGTCACCGAGGCGCCGGCCTGGTCGACCATGCCCTGGCCGAGGGCGGCCATGGGCGAGAGCGCGTCGGTCCCGGCGGCCCCCGCGGCGGGCCCGGTCCAGGCGATCTCGCGCACCGCGGTGACGGCGAAGGCGATGGCGACGATGGCCAAGAAGACGGCGTTCATGGCGCCGCCGCCGGCCGCGGGCGAAGTCCGGACCACCGGCGTCTTCGGCAGAAGAACGTATGGAAGGACAGCGGCTTGATCGTCGTCTCTTATTTTAGATATTAACTTCGGTCCAGGCGCAGGACAGGTCCATGGCCCCGGCGGTGTTGGCCACCGTGGCCAGGCATTTCTCGGCATTGGCCGCCGGGATCGCCACCGAGAACCGGGTGAGGTAGCGCCCGGGCGGCTCCGGGCCGGGCTCGCGCCCCGCCTCCATGTGGATGATGTTGGCGCCGAACTCGACGAACACCTCGGCGATGCGGGCGATCAGGCCGGGCTGGTCGCCCCCGGCGACGGTGATCACGTGGGTGGCCCGGCCGAGCGGCCCGTGGACGGTGGGCCGGTCGTAGGGGGCGACCTCGATGCGCGCGCCTCCGGTTTCGGCCAGGGCCGCGAGCTCGCGCCGCACCGTCTCCACGCTGAGATGCTCCGGGAGGTCCACCAGGGAGGTGAACTCGGCCTCGGTGCCGAGCACGGCGAAGGTGGTATCGCCGAGGTTGCCGCCGATGTCGAACAGGCAGCCGGCGATGGCGGCGATCAGGCCGGTGCGGTCGGCGCAGGCGACGGAGATGAGGAAAGTGCGCGCCATGGGGTTCCCTTTCACGCCTCCGCGGGCACCGGGTGCATGGGGCGGTGCGCGTCCCGGTTCTCGGAGATGGTGAGCGCCAGCACCCCGGCCACCAGGGCCAGGGCGATGGCGGCAACCCAGACCCAGTCGTATTTCTGGAAGGCATCGTACAGCACGCCGCCGAGGAACGCGCCCAAGGCGCCGCCGGCGGAATGGAACATGGCGAGCACGCCCAGCGACAGCCCGATGGTCCGAAGCCCCACATGGGTGGCGACCAGCGAGGTCGTCACCGGGATGGTGGAGTAGTCGAAGATGCCGAAGATCACCGCGAACACCCAGATCAGGTTGACGTCGTAGACCGGCACCAGCAGGAGCAGGATGTAGGAGAGCCCCCGCATGATGTAGATGGTCGCGAGGAGCCCGGGGCGGTTGATGCGGTCGCTGAGGTAGCCCGACAGCGCCATGCCGCCCATGTTGAAGGCGGCCAGCACCCCGTAGGCCGACGCGCTCGTCACCACCGGGATGCCGCAGGCGATAGCGTAAGGCAGGAAGTGGGTGTCGATCATCCCGGTGGCGGTGAAGCCGCAGATGGTGTAGCTGCCCAGCAGCGCGAGGAAGGTGCGGTTCGAGAACAGAAGCGCAAGGCGCCCCCCGAGGGCGACCGGTATGCGCTCGACGGCAGCGTGCCGGGCGGCTGCGGGCGAACCCCCTCGTCTCTCCGCTTTCAAGAGGACGGGGACCAGCGGCAACAGCGCGACGCACACGGCGGCGAGGAACAGGTACCCGTAGCGCCATCCGAACGCGGCTAGGATGATCGCCATGACCGGCAACAGGGCGATGTGGCCGGCGGTGGCGCCGGCATTGGCGATGCCGAGGGCGAATCCTCGGTTCTCCTCGAAATGGCGGGCGATGGTGGCGGAGGCGACGTTCTTGGAGACGATGCCAAAGCCGATGCCGGCGAACACCGCGTATCCCAGGAAGAATTGCCACGTCGTGACGGCGCGGGAGGTCAATACCAGCGCGGACGCGGTCACCAGCAGGCCGGCCAGAAGGATGCGCCTCGGCCCGAACCGGTCGAGGAGATTCCCGACCAGCGGGCTCATGACGGCCATGGCGATCAACGCCCAGGCGACCACGGTGGAGACGAAGCTCCTCGACCATCCGAGATCGCGCTCGAGGTCGGGCATGGCGAGGCCGATGGAGGCCCGGGTCGCGGATACCATGGACAGGGCCAGGAACATCATCAGGACGGCCGACCAGCCATGGGGGTTGGCGCGGATGGACGCAGTGACGAAATTGCCGGAAAGGGGGGGATTCGACACGCCGTCAGGTCCTCATGGGGCCGGGTGGCGACCCGCCCCGGCGCACCCGAGCATAGCCGCTTGCGATGGCCGCGCAACCACCCAAGTGGTGGTATCGGGCCGGGGTGGCCGCCATTGCGGCCGCCGACGCCTAAGGTGTAAAGTTCGGGCCAATCACACACGAACGCGCCAATCCTCAAGGGAGGGACACCATGACGAAGCTCATGACACGGACCATGGTCGCGGTCGCAGGTCTCGCGGCGACGGCGGTCGCGGGGGCCGTATCCAGCGGAGCCCAGGATTTCTACAGGGGCAAGCAGATCACCCTAGTCATCAGCGCGGGGCCGGGGGGCGGCTATTCCGCCTACGTGCTGACCATGACCAAGCACATGCAGAAGCACATCCCCGGGAACCCCGAATTCGTCCGGCAGCACCGCCAGGGCGCCGGCGGGCTGGTGGCCGCCAATTACCTCTATACCCTTGCCAAGAAGGACGGCACCGTGATCGCCACGGTCCACCGGGGTGCCGTGTCCACGGCGCCGGTATTCGGTGTGAAGCGGGCGGAGTTCGATCCCCGGAAATTCAGCTGGATCGGCTCCATCAACAGGGACGTGAGCCTTTGCGTCGCCTATCACGAGGCGCCGGTCAAGAACCACCGTGACGCCATGACGGTTCCGTTGGTCGTCGGCGGGATCGGGCCGGGCTCCGATACCGACGTCTATCCACGGCTGTTCAACAACGTGCTCGGGACCAAGTTCAAGCTGGTTACCGGCTACCCATCGGGCACGGCGATCACCCTCGCCATGGAGCGCCGTGAGGTCCAGGGCCGTTGTGGCTGGTCGTGGTCGTCCATCAACTCCACCCGCGGCGACTGGCTTCGGGACAAGAAGATCAACCTGCTGCTCATCGGCGGCATGAGCCGGGACCCCGCAATTCCGCCGGAGATTCCCATGGTCAAGGACCTGGCGACCACCGACGAGCAGCGGGACATCCTGGAGCTCGTCTTCGCGCCGCAGGAGATGGCGCGCCCGGTCCTGGGCCCGCCGGGCATCCCGGCCGACCGGTTGCAGATCCTGCGCGACGCCTTCGACAAGACCATGAAGGATCCCGAGTTCCTCGCCGAGGCGAAGAAGCGCAAGCTCGACATCTCGCCGATGTCGGGCAAGGAGGTGGAGGCCCTGGTCGCGAGCCTCATGGCCAAGCCCAAATCGATCGTCGCCAAGGCCAACGAGGCCATCTCGCGGACCGACAAGCTCGAGGTGGTGGTGAAGAAGCAGGAGGAGATCAAGGTCGAGACCAAGCTCGATGCCGTAAAGCGCCAGGGGCGTTCGCTTTCCTTCAAGGGTGATGGCGGCGCAGCTCACGAGGTCAGCGTGTCCGGCAGCCGGACCAAGGTCACCATCGGCGGCAAGCAGACCAAGCGGGCCGAACTGAAACCCGGAATGACCTGCGCGATCAACTACGCGGGCGACAAATCCACGGCCAAGTCGGTCGACTGCAAGTAGTCGGCGCGCGCGACGGAACCGGTATCGCTCAGGAGATTCCAGATGTCGGAAGCGGAAACCTATGAATTCTCCCCCGAGCTCCTCGCCCGGATCGAGGAGTCGGAAAAGGAAATCACCCCCTTCAGCTACAAAAAGCCGGACGGATTCGCCACGGCCAAGGCGCTGGTGCGGCTCGGCCGCGGCGGCAACGTGCGGGGCGTCGTCCAGGTCGTCAAGAAGGACGGCGGGGAGAACAACCTCCACTACCATACCAACGCCGACAGCCTGTGGATGGTGCTGCGGGGCCGGGTCCGGTTCTACGGGGCCGGCGACAGACTCCTCGGGGAATTCGGCCCCCACGAGGGCATCATCACGCCGGCCTATTCGCGGTACTGGTTCGAGAACTGCGGCGAGGAGGATCTGGAGCTCCTCCAGGTCGGCGCCTTCGCCGGCCATGACGTGGCCTCGAGCGGGCGCACCGATTGCGAGCCGCAGCGCTATCAGGTCCATTCCGCCGAGAAATTCACCGCCGGGAGGGGCGGATGACGGCGCCTCGACAGGGCCCGGGGCCATGTTAGGATAGGGAATCGCACCACGCGGACGGGTCGGGACGTATCCCGCGGCCGGTGGAGACGCCATAAGGAGGAGAGAATGCCGTCCAAGATCAACCATGTCGCCATCATGAGCGGGAACTACGCGCTCCTGTCGAAATTCTACGAATCCTATTTCGGGATGAAGAACTCCTCCCGTTCGCGTCCGACGCGCGCGGTCAGCATCGGCGACGGATACGTGGGCATGAACATCAACCCGCGGCGCGCGGGGCGGCCCGGCCGGCTCGATCACTTCGGGATCCAGGTCGACGACGTCGAGGAAGTGTTCGACCGGATGCGCTCCAAGTATCCGAAGGTCGAATGGCTCAAGCGGCCGGGCTCGCGGCCCTACGCCGGCATCTCCACCCATGATCCGGACGGCAACGTCTTCGACCTCTCCCAGGAGAAGATGGAGAACCGGAAGGACGTCTATACCGAGAACGGCTGGGAACAGCCCCGCACCATCAGCCATATCGGGCTTCGCACCATGAACGCCGAGGCGTGCGCCGCGTTCTATGCGGAGATGTTCGACCTCAAGCCGGCCAACCTCCGGATCGACGCGGAGGCCTACGGGGTGACCGACGGGCGCATGACCCTGGTGATCCTGCCGTGGAACATCAAGGATTACGACGGGACCGGCATCGTCGGGCCTGGGCTGGACTATATCGGGTTCAAGGTCGAGAGCATCGAGGCGTTCGACAAGGACGTTCAGGAGATCTCGGGAAACAACCCGTTGATCGCCCCGTCCCCCGTGGGCTCGGGGCCGGAAGGCGCGGCCCGTCTCAAGATGTTCGAGCGCACGAGTCTCGGCAGCTACCACCTGGCCGATCCCGATGGAGTGCTGCTGGACGTGATGGAGTAGCAGGGTAACGGGGCGCGGACCGTCGGGTCCCTCCCGCACCTGACGCAAGGGGAGGCTGCCTTGGCGTTCGCCAAGCTCAATCACATCGCCATCACGTCCGACTACTACGCGGTCAACGCGCGATTCTACGAGGCCCTCTTCGGATTGAAGACGGCCAGGAACCACCGGCCGGCCCGCTCCGTGGTGGTCAGCGACGGCCGCGTGGGCATGAACCTCATTCCGCGCCGGGAGGGGCGAACCGCGGGGCTCGATCATTTCGGGCTCGAGGTCGAGGACATCGACCTCGCCCTCGAGCGCATGGCCCGGTTCGACACCGGCCTGACGGCGGTCAAGCGGCCGCCGATCCGGCCGTTCGCCGCATACTCGGCCCACGATCCCGACACCAACATATTCGACCTGTCCCAGAAGGATATCGGCGTCCAGAAAGATGCCTACGCCGAGGAGTTCGAGCCGACGGATCGGCACTTCAGCCATTTCGCCCTGCGCACGCCGCACGCGGAGCGCTGCGGCGAGTTCTATGCCGAGGTCTTCGAGCTCACGCCCCTCAACAGGAAGCCGGAGGATCCCAACCATTACCTGACCGATGGCCACATGACGCTGGCGCTCCTGCAATGGCGGATAGAGGACTATGTGGGGATGGACCCGCAACGGACCGGCCCCGACCATATCGGCTTCCGCGTCGAGAGCATCGAGAAGGTCAAGGCTGATCTCGATGACCTCACCGGCCAGAATCCGCACATGCGCTGCCGCGCCGTCGGCTACGGCGAGGAGGGGAGGGCCCGGCTCGACCTGTTCCGGAAGTGCCCTCTGGGCGCCCATCACCTGACCGACATCGAGGGGGTCTATATCGACCTCACGGAGGAACCCGGCCCGTCCGGAGGATGAAAGGGAGGCAATCGATGACCACGCCGCTACACCTGAGGCTTGTCGCCATATGCGTGCCCGTATTCGCCTTGGGCGCGCTCGCCCTGCCGTACCTCGCCGCGGCCGATCCCGTCGCGGATTTCTACAAGAGCAAGCAGGCCACGCTCATCGTCGGCTACAACCCCGGTGGTGGATACGATTTCTATGCGCGCATGGTGGGCAAACATCTCGGCAACCATGTGCCGGGGAATCCCAACTTCATCGTCAAGAACATGGGTGGAGCGGGCAGCAAGAAGGCCGCCAACCATCTCTACAACGCCGCCGAACGCGACGGTTCGGCGATCGGCATCATCGGCCAGGCGATCCCCATCGAGCAGCGGCTCGGCGTCGGCAAGAAGGCCATCAACTTCGATGCCGCCAAGTTCACCTGGATCGGCCGCGTCGCCGACAATATCGAGATTACCGTGGGATGGCATACGGCGCCGGTCAAGACGATCGAGGAGACGCGGACGACCGAGATACTGGTGGCGGGAACGAGTCCCACGGGAACCAGCGTCGTATTCCCGACGCTCCTCAACCGTACCGCCGGCACCAAGCTCAAGGTGATCACCGGCTACAAGGGCACCAACGGCTGCCTGCTGGCCATGGAACGGGGCGAGGTCCAGGCCTCCCACGCCGGATGGGTGACGCTGACGGCGCGCAAGGCCTCATGGCTTCGCGACAAGAAGGTGAATGTCCTGGTGCAGTATGCCCGCACTCCCCATCCCGACCTCAAGGATGTTCCCACCATCGTCCAATTGGCGCGTTCGGACCGTGATCGCGCGGCGGCGGCGTTGTTCGCCTCGAGCGCGGAGGTGGGACGGTCGGTGGTCGCCCCGCCGGGCCTGCCCGCGGATCGGGTCAAGGCGCTCCGCGCCGGGTTCATGAAGATGGTCGGCGACCCGAAATTCAAGTCGGAGATGGCCCGGACGGGTGGCGAGATCAACTCGCTGCCGGGCGAGGATCTGCAGAAACTGGTCGCGGAGATCATGGCGACTCCGGACGACATCGCCGAACTGACCCGCGAATACACAATGATCAAGAGGAAGTAGGGCATCGAGACGAGAGCCCGACGACAATACAAGAATATCGTGGGTGCGATCGAGCTCGCGAATGTCCGAACGGGACGGAGCAGGGAGAGTGACATGACACGGAAGGCAACGTTGCTTACCGCCACGGTGACGGGAATCGTGCTTGGCCTCGGCCAGTTGCCGAATGCCCGTGCCGACACGGTGGAGGACTTCTACAAGGGCAAGACGGTGACCATCATCGTCTCCAGTGGCGGGGGCAGCTACGTCGCCATCGCCCAGACCATCACGCGGCACATGCCCCGCCATCTGCCGGGCGCACCGACCATGATCGCGAAGTCGATGCCGGGCGGTGGCCACGTGAACGCCACCAATCACATGTACAACAACGCCCCCAAAGACGGGACCCACATCGCCACGATCGGGAACTCCATTCCCCAGCATCAGGTGATCGATGGCCGGGGAGTCCGCTTCGATGCCACCAAGTTCAACTGGCTCGGATCGACCGGTATCTCGAACCTGATGTCGGTGGTGTGGCACACGGCGGGCGTGAAGACCATCGAGGACGTGAAGAAGAAGGAAGTCATTGCCGGCGGCACGGGCGCGGGGTCCGGCACGGTGCTCTATCCCACCATCCTCAACAACCTGATCGGCACCAAGTTCAAGATCGTGATCGGCTACCGCAGCGCGGGCGGCATCGACCTCGCCATGGAAAGGGGCGAGGTCCACGCCCGCAACGGCTATTCCTACGGAAGCTTCGCGCGCGCCCATCCCGACTGGATCAAGGACGGCAAGGCCTATTTCCTGTATCAGGTGGGGCTCAATCCGGCGATGGGACCCAAGGGCGTCCCGCTCATGACCGATCTTGCCGAGAACGACGAGCAGCGCGAGATCATGCGCCTGTTCTCGCGCACCGTGGCCCTCGGGCGGCCGTATCTCGCGCCGCCGGACGTGCCCGCGGACCGGGTGGCGGCGCTGCGGGCGGCGTTCAGCGCCACCATGAAGGACCCCCAGTTCGTTGCGGAGATGGACAAGCGGAACCTCGATCTCTTCCCCCAGGACTGGAAGGAGGTCACCGAGAGCGTGACCGCCATCGTGAATTTGCCCCCCGAGCTCATCGCCAAGGCCAAGGCGGTGATGCAGCGAACCGGGACGGTGGACTGTGCGGTCTTCAGCGATCCCAAGAACTGCCGCGCCGCCAAGAAGGGGAAGAAGAAAGATAAGAAGGGATAGGATCGGGACAACGGGGCCCCGCCGCGCTCGGGCCCCGCGACCACTTACTCCGGGAGGAGCAGCCATGTTCGCGCAACTGAACCATATGGCGATGATCAGCCACCAGTATCCGCTTCTCGAGCGGTTCTATCGCTCGTATTTCAAGTTTCACCTGAGCGAAAGGGCTGTCCACGATGCCGAGGCCTCGGCCGTGGTCGGCGACGGCTACGTGGGGCTCAACATCCTCCCGCGCCGCGACGGCTATATCGGCGGGATCGATCATTTCGGCCTGGTGGTGGATTCCGTGGATTCCGTGCTGGAACGGATGAAGAAGGCCCATCCCAAGTCGAACATCGTGAAGCGGCCGAGCACTCGGCCGTTCGCGGCCTATTCGGGACATGATCCCGACGGTAATGTGTTCGATCTGGCCGAGAAGACGGGCGACAATCTCAAGGACGTCTATGCCGAGCAGCGGGAGGAGGGATGGAGCGAGCGGGACGACTGCCAACTCCATCGCTTCGCCATCCGCACCATGAACGCGGAAGCCTGTGCCGAGTTCTACGCCGACGTGTTCGAGCTGCAACTGGTCAACACCCCGGAGGGGAAGGAAGGCCATCACCTGACCGACGGGCGGGTGGTGCTCTCGCTGATGCAGTGGGACATCAATGACTTCGACGGCATGTCCATCAAGCGTCCGGGTCCGGAGCACATCGGGGTCAGGGTTCCCGATCTCGGTGAATTCAAGAAGGAGGTCAGCCGGCTGACCGACAAGAATACCTTCCTGGCGACGCGCGTGCTGGGCGGCAGCAAGGAGGCCGAGACGCGCAAGCGGATGTTCGAGCGCTCGGCGCTGGGCAAGTACCAGATCGCGGATCCCGACGGTAACTGGCTCGACATCACCGACGAGTAGGCGAGCGGGGGGAGCGCGCCCGCGCCCTCGCGTTCCGCCCGTCCGCTGACCGAACACCGGGAGGGACAGCCCTTGCGCCTGGCAATTCTCGACGATTTTCAGGGCGTCGTCCGGTCGGTGTCCGACTGGTCGGTGATCGAGGACCGCGTCGAGATCACCGTCTTCCGCGATCACCCGTTCGAGCTCGGCGCCATAGCCAAACGGCTCGAACCCTTCGAGATCGTCGTCGTCATTCGCGAACGCACGCAGTTTCCCCGAGCCCTGTTCGAGAGGCTCCCCAACCTCAAGCTGCTGGTCACCGGTGGCATGCGCAATCTCGGGATCGATCTCGAGGCCGCCAGGGACCACTGGGTGACGGTATGCGGCACGGAGTCCCTGGGCCACTCCACCTCGGAGCTCACCTGGGGGCTGCTCCTCGCCACGGTGCGGAACATTCCCCGCGAGGTCGAATCGGTCCGCGCCGGGGGATGGCAGGTCGGGCTCGGCGTCCTCCTCCATGGCAAGACGCTGGGGGTCATCGGCCTCGGCCGCCAGGGCACGCCGGTCGCCGGATACGGGCGGGCCTTCGGCATGCGGGTCATGGCCTGGAGCCAGAACCTGACGGCGGAGCGCTGCGTCGAGCACGGCGTCGAGCTCGCCCCCGGCCTCGATGCCCTGCTCCGGGATTCCGACGTGGTGACGATCCACGTGGTGCTGTCGGACCGCACGCGCGGCCTCATCGGCAGGCGCGAGCTCGGCCTGATGAAGCCGACGGCCTACCTCATCAACACCTCGCGCGGGCCCATCGTCGACGAGGCGGCGCTGATCGAGGCGGTCGAGAGGGGCACCATTGCCGGCGCCGGCCTCGATGTCTTCGATATCGAGCCGATGCCGCCCGATCACCCGTTCCGCCGCCTCGACCGGGTGGTGGCGACGCCCCATCTCGGCTACACCTGCCTCGAGGGGTTCCGGAAGTTCTTCGACCAGGGGATCGAGGACATCGACGCCTGGCTCGAGGGGAAACCGATCCGGGTCATGAACCCCTGAGACCGGGCCGCTCGCCGGTCAGGCCTTCTTTCCAGATCGGTCCGCGCGCCGGCGCTCGAAGGCCTCCCGACGGACGATGTAGAGGTTGGAGCCGATGATGAGCAGGGCGCCGAGGGCGGTCATGGCGCCCAGCGGCTCGGCGAACAGGATCCAGCCGGCGAGGGCCGCCCAGATCAGGCGCGTGTAGTCGAAGGGATGGACGAAGGTGGCCTCCCCTACGCGCAGGGAATACACGATGCACGTTTGCGCGAGTCCCGACATCACCCCCATGAGCACGAGGACCCCGAACTCCCACGCGCTCGGTTGCACCCAGACCAAGAGCCCGGGCACGAGAGTGAGCAGGGATGCCGTAGTCCAATAATAGGTCTGGACGGTCATCGGATGGTCGGCGCGGGCGGTGCACTTCTTGATGCAGACATGGGCCGAGGCGAAACAGAGGGAGGCCCCGAGCGCCGCCAGCGCCGCGAGCTGGAAGGTTTCGTCGCCCGGACGCATCATCACGACCACCCCGGCGAATCCGGCGAGCGTCGCGGTCCAGCGCCGCCAGCGCACGACCTCGCCGAGGAACAGGACGGCAAGGAAGATCATGAACAGGGTGCGCGTGAACCCGATGACCGTGGCGTCCGCGATCGGCATATGGATGACCGCGAAGACCATGAGATAGATGGCGGCGGCGCCGAACAGGCCACGGCCCAGGTGGAACGGGAGATTGGGGGTCCGGTAGGCGGCGAATCCCCGGCTCAGCAGGAAGGGCAAGACCGCGAGCCCGCCGAACAGCGCCCGGAAGAACGCGATCTGGAAGCTGTCGAACTTGTGGCCCAGGGTCTTGGTGAGGGACTGGACGATGATGAACGAGATGGCCGACAGCATCATCCAGAAGGCCCCGCGATAGTTGGCGGGAACCGATCGCCAGTAGCGTTCGAGCAGGGGGGCGACGGTCTCCCTGAAATTCATGGCCGGACCTTATTGCAGCTTTTTTTCGGTACCGGCCGTGGCGACCGGAGGGCGCGGGCATGCTAGCCTTGGGGCGACGGCAAGCCAATCCAATTCGGAGGCGGGCGAATGAGCGATGCAGCGGAGACCGAGAGCGCGGTTCTCACCGCCAATCGGGCGTTCTACCGCGCCTTCGCGGCGGGCGATTTCGGGCTCATGGACATCCTGTGGTCGCACCGCGCCCCGATCGCCTGCGTCCATCCGGGCTGGCCCCCGGTCAGGGGGCGCGAGAAGGTCATGGAGACCTGGCGGGGGATTCTGTCGCACCCACCGACCCCGCCGATCCGTTCCGTCGAGCCGGTGGCGACGGTCCACGGCGCCTTCGCCTACGTGATCTGCTTCGAGGTGATCGGCGAGCTCTACCTGGTGGCCACCAACCTTTTCGTCCTGGAGGAGGGCGCCTGGAAACTCGTGCACCACCAGTCGGGGCAGACCGAGCGTCGGCCCGGGAGCGAGCCGGAGAGGGGAGACCGCACGATCCATTAGCCGGGCGGGGCGGCCGCGGGCCG
>DASWKZ010000089.1:0-2353 GCA_036396355.1 Alphaproteobacteria bacterium | reverse complement strand
AGTCTGACAGGAAGCGAGACCTGGAATCGGGTCTCGCCGGGCCGCGAGAAGACTCGAATCTGACCCTGATGTTTATGCACGATGATGTTGTAGGAAATGTGGAGGCCCAGGCCGGTGCCCACGCCGGGGGCCTTGGTCGTGAAGAAAGGGTCGAAAATCCGCGGCTGGATGGCTTCGGGGATGCCCGGGCCGTCGTCGCTGACCTCGACCACGATCCGATCGTCCTCGGCATGGGTGTGCAGCCGGATCTCGCCCTGTCCGTCCATGGCGTCGATGGCGTTGCCGAGAAGGTTGGTCCACACCTGGTTCAATTCGCTGGCATAGGCTTCGATGCGGGGCAGATCGGGCGCAAAGTCGCGGCGAACCGAGATCCCGGCCCCCAGTTTGTGGCGCAGGATCACCAGCGTGTCTTCCAGGCCGCGGTGAACGTCCACCTCCAGAACCGGGGCCTGGTCGAGATAGGAGTACGCCTTCACTGCGCGCACGATCTCAGAGATACGCTCGGCGCTTTGCGATACTTCGTGCAGCAGAGCCGCCACGGCGTGGGCGCCGGCAGCCCAGCGCAGCAAGGCGGCCGCCGGCGCGGGCGGCAGCCGGTCCACCATCGCCTCGAGCCGCGTCCGGTCCCAGCCAGCCTCGACCAGAGGCGGCGCAAGGTCCCAGCTCTCCGCGATCCCCCGTCCCTCAAGCCAGGTCTGAAGCTCCTCTTCACGGTCGCTTCGGGCCAGGGGATCGAGGGAGGCCGTTTCCGACGGATGAGAAACCGACGCCTTCGCCCGGGCGAGCAACGCGGCCCGCTCGGTCTCGTCCATAGGCTGCTCGAGGAGTTCCTCGGTCCTGAGGATCCAATCGTCGACGGCCCGGCGAAGGTGGTCGGCGCTGCGCCGGGCGGCGGCGGCCGGATTGTTGAGCTCGTGGGCCAACCCGGCGGCCAATGTGCCGAGGGAGGCCATTTTCTCACTCTGGCGGAGCATGGTTTCGGTGTGCCGCAGCCGCCCGCTCACCGTGTGGAGCATGGCCAGCGCCGCGGCCGAACTGGCGGCCAGCAGCTGCTCGAAGGAATCGCGGCTGATTCGAAGGAGATCGCTTCGGCGCAGCGCTCGCACGGAGGCCGAGTGGGGGGCGCGGTTCAGGAGGGACATCTCGCCCAGGACTTCTCCCTGGCCCCGCACCGCGATCACCAGGTCCTGCCCACCCGAACGCTTGCTGATCTCGAAGTCGCCGTCGAGCACCACGTAGAGCGAATCCCCTGTTTCGCCTTCCACCATCAAAAGCTGGCCCGCCTCCAACTGCACCGCCTCGGCCATTTCCAACAGCCGATTCAAATCCTCGACGGCGAGGCCCTCGAAGAGGGGCAGGCGGCGGACGAAGTCGGTGCTCATCGCGCGCGCATGTACTCGCGGATCATAGCCACTGCGATTCCGCCCTCGCCGGTGGCCGAAGCCACCCGGTGGTTGGTACCGAACCGTACATCGCCCGCGGCGAAGACTCCCGGCACGCTCGTCTCGAGGAGCAGCGGAGCCCGCTCGAGGGGCCAACCTTTGGGACGGCCCCCGGGGGCCTGCGGCAGATCGGGCCCGGTGTAGATGTATCCCTTGGGATCGCGCAGGACCAGGTCGGCCACGAAGTCGCTCTGCGGCCGCACGCCGATGAAGACGAACATCGCCCGCCCGGCGAGGGACCGGCTCTCATCCAAGACGCTGTTTCGCACCACAATCGATTCGAGATGCTTCTGTCCGGAGACCGAGACCAGGTCGGTATGGACGAGCAGGTCGATCTTGGGGTTCTGCTGTATCGCCTCGACCAGGTAGACCGAGGCGGTCGGGTGAGGGCCGCGTACCAGGACCGTGACTTTGCCGGCGAATCGGCTCAGGTAGAGGGCGCCCTGGGCGGCCGAGTTGGCGCCGCCGACCACGAACACGTCCTGGTCGCGATAGGAAAGGGCCTCGGTGTGGGCGGCTCCGTAGTAGATACCCTTGCCGGTGAGCTCGGCGGCCCCGGGACTCTTCAACGTGTGGAAGCTTGCCCCCATGGCCAGCAGGACAGTGTGGCTCGACACCTCGGAGCCATCGCCTAGGGTCACGACCCGGTAAGGTTCCCGGACCTCCACCTTCTTCGCCTCCTGGGCGGAGAGGAGCTCGGCACCGAATCGCTTGGCCTGGGCCGCGGCCCGCCGCGCCAGCTCCCGGCCCGAAATGCCGCTGGGGAACCCCAGGTAGTTATCGATCCGAGGGCTGCTGCCGGCCTGGCCGCCGGGGGCGTTCTTCTCGATCAGGAGCACCCGCATGCCCTCCGACGTCGCATACACCGCCGCGGCAAGCCCCGCTGGGCCGCTGCCGACGATGATCAGATC
>DASWKZ010000088.1:0-5205 GCA_036396355.1 Alphaproteobacteria bacterium | reverse complement strand
TCGCCCACCTTGAACCGGTGGTCGTCGATCTCGCCGACGGGGGTGACCTCGGCGGCGGTGCCGGTCAGGAACACTTCCTCGGCGCGGGCCAGCTCCTCCGAGCGAATGTGGCGCTCGATCACCTCGATGCCGCGGGCGCGGGCGAGGTCGATCACCGTGCGCCGGGTGATGCCATCGAGGAAGCAGTCGGGCACCGGCGTGTGCAGCTTTCCGTCCTGCACCAGGAAGATGTTGGCGCCGGTGGATTCGGCGACGAGCCCGCGGTAGTCCAGCATCAGCGCGTCGTGGTAGCCGGCCGCCTCGGCCGCGTGCTTGGACAGCGTGCAGATCATGTAGAGCCCGGCCGCCTTGGAGTCGGTGGGCGCGGTGTCGGGCGCCGGCCGCCGCCACTTGGAGACGGTGAGGCGGATACCCGCGAGTCGCGCCTCGGGATTGAAGTAGGAGGGCCATTCCCAGGCGGCGATGGCGAGGTGGATGCGGGTCTGCTGGGCCGAGACCGCCATCATCTCGCTGCCGCGCCAGGCCACCGGGCGCACGTAGCCGTCGCGGATGCCCTGCGCCTCCACCAGCCGCCGGCAGGCGGCGTCGACGGCCTCGACCGTGGAGGGAATCTCGAAGCCCAGCACCCGCGCCGAGTGGAACAGGCGCTCGGTGTGCTCGCGCAGCTTGAAGACGGCGCCGTTGTAGACGCGCTCGCCCTCGAACACGCAGGAGGCGTAGTGGAGGCCGTGGCTGAGGACGTGCAGGCGGGCGTCGCGCCACGGCACCGGCTCGCCGTCATACCAGATCACCCCGTCGCGGTCGTCGAACGGCAGAAGTGACATGAATCAAATCTTTCAAAGAGTTACGACAAGCCGGAAAGACCGTTGCGTTGACTAGCATTTGCCATCATATATGTCAACGTGGCTGACCTGAAACCCGGTTTCAATCCCCTGTTCCTGCGCGAGGAGGACCTGCGCGAGGGCATGGAGCTGTTGTTCTTCGCCTACCGCGACTTCATCGAGGAGGCGGACCACGTCCTCGCCCGGCTCGGCCTCGGCCGCGCCCACCACCGCGCGCTCTACTTCATCGGCCGCCACCCGGGCATCACCGTCTCCGAACTCCTCCGGGTGCTCCGCGTCACCAAGCAGAGCCTGTCCCGCGTCCTCGCCGACCTCGCCGCGCGCGAGATGGTCGTCCACAAGCCCGGCCTCAGGGACCGTCGCCGCCGCCACCTCGCCCTCACCCCCAAGGGCATGGAGATCGAGCGCGAGCTGGCCGAGCGCCAGCGCGCCCGCCTCGCCCGCGCCTATCGCGAGGCCGGCGCCGAGGCGGTCGGCGGGTTCCGCAAGGTGCTTTCGGGCATGATCAGCGAAGCCGACCGCAAGCTGCTCGTCGCCGGAGAACCGGCCGCGGAGCCGCGCGTCCGGCGGGCCGGCGCAAGCTGAGGACGATGGCGGCGCGGTTGCCCGACCAATCCGGCCAGGCCGGCGTCGACGCCGACGCCGCGCCCCACATCCTGGTGGTCGACGACGACCGCCGCCTGCGCCAGCTCCTGAGCCGCTATCTCAGCGAGAACGGGTTCCGGGTCACCACCGCGGAGAACGCCCGCAGCGCGCGGGCCAAGCTCCACGGGCTCGATTTCGACCTGCTGGTCCTCGACGTGATGATGCCCGGCGAGAGCGGCCTCCAGTTCACCGAGAGCCTGCGCGCCGGCAGCGCGGTGCCGATCCTGATGCTGACCGCCATGGGCGAGGCCGAGGACCGCATCGCCGGCCTCGAGCGCGGCGCCGACGACTACCTTCCGAAGCCGTTCGAGCCGCGCGAGCTGGTGCTCCGGATCCGCCGCATCCTCGCCCGCACCGAGCGCCCCGAGGCCGAGGGCATCGTCGCCCTCGGCAAGTGCGCGTTCGACCTCGCCCGCGAGGAGCTCACGCGCGGCGGCAGGCGGGTCCATCTCACCTCCACCGAGGCCGGTCTTCTCCGCGTCCTCGCCCGGCGCGCGGGCGAGACCCTGAGCCGCGAGGAACTGGGGCGGGCCAGCGGCGAGTCCGGCAGCGACCGCGCCATCGACGTCCAGGTCACGCGCCTGCGGCGCAAGATCGAGCCCGATCCCAGGCTCCCCCGCTACATCTGCACCGTCCGCGGCAAGGGCTACGTGCTCCGTCCCGACTGAGCCCGGGAGCGCGCCGTGCCCACCCTCAGCGACATCGTCAAGCGGTTCCTGCCCAAGACCCTGCTGGGACGGTCGCTCCTCATCATCGTCTCGCCGCTGATTCTCCTGCAGGTGTTCTCGACCTGGGTATTCTTCGAACGCCACTGGGACACGGTGGCCGTCCGCCTGGCGCGCGGGCTCGCCGGGGACATCTTCGCCACCATGGAGCTGATACGCCAGAATCCGACGCCGGACGGGCGCGCCGCCGCCTTCGAGTTCGCCCGAACCAATTTCCAAATTAGGATGGAGTGGCGCGAGGGGGCGATCCTCGAGCACACCAAGCCGTCGCCGGATCCGGGACGGCTCGAGCGCGTGCTCCGGCGCGAGGTCGAGTTCCGGGTCAAGCGCCCCATGTTCATCGACACCGAATCCCTCGAGGACGACGTCGTCATCGCCATCCAGCTGCCGGACGCGGTGCTGCGCATCGTCGCGCCGCGCAAGCGGCTGTTCACCTCGACCACCTACCTGTTCATCGCGCTGATGGCGGGCAGTTCCATGATCCTGTTCGCGGTGGCGATGATGTTCATGCGCAACCAGGTCCGCCCCATCCGGCGGCTGGCGGCGGCGGCCGACGCGCTGGGCAAGGGCCGCGAGGTGCCGCTGTTCCGGCTCCAAGGCGCGAGCGAGGTGCGCCAGGCGGCGGCCGCCTTCAACCTCATGCGCGACCGCCTGCAGCGCCAGATGGCGCAGCGCACGGAGATGCTGGCCGGCGTCTCCCACGACCTGCGCACGCCCCTCACCCGCATGAAGCTGCAGCTGGCGATGCTGGAGAACGGCGCCGCCGTCGACGAGCTCAAGGCCGACGTGGTCGAGATGGAACGGATGGTCGAGGGATATCTCGCCTTCGCCCGCGGCGAGGGGATGGAGCCGGTGGCGCCCACCAACCTGCGCGACGTGGTCGAGGACGTGGTCGCCTCGGCGCGGCGGTCTGGCGCCGACATCGACCTCACCGTCGAGGGGGCGCTGGTATTGCCGCTGCGCAAGGAATCGGTGCGCCGGTGCATGGCCAACCTGGTTTCCAACGCCATGATGCACGGCGACCGCGTCGCCGTCGCCGTGCGCCGCCTCGCCGACGCGATCGAGGTCACGGTGGACGACGATGGGCCCGGTATCCCCGAGGTGGAGCGCGAGACCGTGTTCCGCCCGTTCCGGCGGCTCGATGCCTCGCGGAACGTCGAGACCGGCGGGGTCGGCCTCGGGCTCACCATCGCCCGCGACGTGGTCCACGGCCATGGCGGCGAGATCGCGCTGGAGGATTCCCCCCTCGGCGGCCTGCGCGCCCGCATCCGGCTGCCGGTATGAGCATCTTCCGGGACGAGACGGGGGATCGCGCGGCCGCCGTCTGCGGCGCCTGCAACGCGAGGCGGGTCCAGCCGATCGGCGACTCGGCCGAGTGGCGCGACATCGCCGAGCGCAGCGAGGACGCCCGGCGCCAGGTGCTGGAGGTCGCCCGCGGCGCCGGGCTGACCGACCCGTTCGCCTTCCTGCGCTGCCGGCGCTGCGGCCACGTGTTCGTGGAGCCGATGCCCAACCCGGCGCGCCTCGCCGAGTTCTACCGGCACTACTACGCCAACGCCGCCTATTTCGCGAAGGCGGAGAAGAAGCTCCGCCGCGACCGCCGCCGCATCCGGCGGCTCAGGCGGCGCTCGCCGGGCCGCGCCTTCCTCGACGTCGGCTGCAACGCCGGATACGCGGCGGAGGCGGCGCGCCAGCTGGGCTTCGAGGCGACCGGAATCGACCTCGACCCGGACTCCGTGGGCGCGGCGCGCGCCCATTACCCGGGCTGCCGCTTCCTGGTCTCCGACCTCGGCGCCCTGGCGCGGGCGGGCGAGGATTTCGACTTCGTCTACTGCGCGGAGGTGATCGAGCACGTCCCGTCGCCGGGCGTCTTCGTCCGCGACCTCGCCGCGGTCACCGCCCGGGACGGCATCGTGTTCCTGACCACGCCGGACGCCGGGCACTTCCGGGTCCCCGCCCGCTTCCTCGACTGGCCCGAGGTCAAGCCGCCGGAGCACGTCCACTGGTTCACCAAGGCGAGCCTGAGGACGCTGTTCCGGGAGCACGGCTTCACCATCGAGCGGTTCTTCCTCAACCCCAAGCCCGGCATCCGCATGCTGGCGCGCAAGGCGGCCTGACCGCTCCCGCGCGCGGTCGCCCTCACTCGGCGAGCGCGCGCGAGCGGGCGGCGGCGGCGGCGACCGCGCGGGTCATCAGGTCGCGGAGGCCGCCCGCGGCGGTCAGCACCTCGAGCGCCGCCGCGGTGGTGCCGCCGGGGCTGGTGACCTGGCGGCGCAGCTCGGCGGCGTCCTCCTCCGAGAGGTGCGCGAGCTCGGCGGCGCCGGTCACGGTGGCGCGCGCGAGGCGCGAAGCAATATCGTCGGGGAGGCCCGCCGCCCGCGCCGCCTCGGCCAGGCACTCGATGAGGAGGAAGACGTAGGCCGGTCCCGAGCCCGACACCGCGGTGACCGCGTCCATCAGCCCCTCGTCGTCGAGCCACAGGACCTCCCCCACCGCGCCCATCAGCGTCTCGCACAGCGTCCTCTGGGCGTCGTCGACGGCGGCGGTGGCGTAGAGCGCGGTGATGCCGCGGCCGACCTGGGCCGGCGTGTTGGGCATAGCGCGCACCACCGGCACCCTGGCGCCACCGCTGCCGAGGATGCGCTCGAAGAAGGCCGTGGCCTTGCCGGCGGCGATGGACAGGAACACGGTGGCGCCGCCGGCGAAGCGCCCATAGGCGGGGAGCACCGCCGCCATCGCCTGGGGCTTGACGGCGAACAGGACCAGGTCGGGGCTCTCCTCGGCCCCGAGCGCCCCGGCATCGTCGAGGGCCCGCACCCCGAGCGCCGCCGCCGCCGCCCGCGGCGCCGCCGCCGGCTCGACCACCGCGACCGCGCCGGGCGCCGCCACGCCGCCGTCGAGCCAGCCCCGGAGGAGCGCGCCGCCCATGCGCCCGCACCCCACCAGCACCAGGCGGCGCGGCGATGACGGGCCCTCGCTCAAGCCTCGCCCAC
>DASWKZ010000087.1:0-6393 GCA_036396355.1 Alphaproteobacteria bacterium | reverse complement strand
GGGAGCCGGGCGGGAGCGGCGCGTCCGCCGCCGCCGCGCGGCCCGGCATCGTCGCCTGGCTCGCCGATCACGTGATCGCGCCGTTCGCCGATTTCACGGGCCGGCCGGGCTGGGCCGCCATCGTCCTGTTCATCCTGCTCTACAAGTTCGGCGACGCCGTCGCCGGGGTCATGTCCAACCCGTTCTTCATCGCCATCGGCTTCTCGCTCACCGAGATCGCCACCGTGACCAAGGTGTTCGGGATCGCCGCCACGCTCGCGGGCGCGGTGGCGGGCGGCCTCGCCGTGGCCCGGCTCGGCGTCATGGGGGCGCTTCTGTGGTGCGGCGTGCTTCAGATGCTCTCCAACCTGATGTTCTCGGTGCAGGCGGCGGTGGGCGCCGATGTCGGGCTCCTGACCGTCACCATCGCCATCGAGAACCTCTCGGGCGGCGCCGGCACCGCCGCCTTCGTCGCCTATCTTTCGCGGCTGTGCACCTTCGCCTTCACGGCGACCCAATACGCGCTGTTCTCTTCCCTTGCGGCGGTCGGGCGAACGGTGTTGTCATCGGGCGGCGGCTGGCTGGCGGAGCGGCTCGACTGGGTCTGGTTCTTCGCGGCCTCGGCGGCCTGCGCGATTCCCGGGCTGGTGGTGCTGATGTGGCTGGCCAGGCGCGCCGGGTCGCGAATGGAAGGATGAGGACGAGATGCGCGTGGGCGTAGCCAAGGAGATCAAGGTCCACGAATACCGCGTCGGGCTGGTGCCCGACAGCGTCGCCGAGCTCATCCGCGCCGGCCACGAGGTGGTCGTCGAGACCGCGGCCGGGGCCGGTATCGGCATCGCCGACGACGCCTACGAGTCAGCCGGCGCCATCATCGCCAGGGACGCCGCGTCCGTGTTCGAAGCCGCCGAGCTGGTGGTCAAGGTCAAGGAGCCCCAGCCCGGCGAGATCGCCATGCTGCGCAAGGGCCAGGCGCTGTTCACCTATCTCCACCTCGCCCCCGACCCGGCCCAGGCCAAGGGTCTGATGGCCTCGGGCGCGACGGCCATCGCCTACGAAACCGTGACCGACGCCGCGGGCGGGCTGCCGCTGCTCGCCCCCATGAGCGAGGTGGCCGGCCGCATGGCGGCCCAGGTGGGCGCCCATTACCTGGAGAAGGGCCGGGGTGGCGCCGGGATACTCCTCGGCGGCGTGCCGGGCGTGCTGCCGGCCCGGGTCGCGGTGCTCGGCGGCGGGGTGGTCGGGTCCGAGGCCGCGCGCCTGTGCATCGGGCTCGGCGCCGATGTCACCGTGATCAATCTGGGCGTGGAGAAGCTGCGCGCGCTCGATGCCCGGTTCGGTCCCGCCATCCGCACCGTCCAGAGCAACGCCGCCGTCATCGAGCGCTTCGTCGCCGAGGCCGACCTGGTGATCGGTGCCGCGCTGGTGCCGGGCGGCGCCGCACCCAAGCTGGTCTCGCGCGCGCTCGTCGCGCGCATGCGCCCGGGCTCGGTGATCGTCGACGTGGCCATCGACCAGGGCGGCTGCGTCGAGACCTCGCACCCCACCACCCACGCCGATCCCGTCTACGTGGAGGAGGGCGTGATCCATTACTGCGTCACCAACATGCCGGGGGCGGTGGCGCGCACCTCGGCCTTCGCGCTGAACAACGCCACCCTGCCCTTCGTCCTGGCGCTGGCCGGGAAGGGGGTGCGCCGCGCCCTTCACGAGGACCGGCATCTGCTCGCGGGCCTCAACGTGATGGCCGGCCACCTCACCCACCCGGCGGTGGCGGCGAGCCTGGGGCTGCCCTGCATGGCGGCGGCGCGCGCCATCCAGTGAGCGCGGCGCTCGCGGCGACCGGGCCTCAGGCGCTTGGGCTCTCCAGGGCGTAGCCGGCCGAGCGCACGGTGCGGATCACGTCGCCCCGCGCGCCCACGTCGAGGGCCTTGCGCAGGCGGCGGATGTGGACGTCCACCGTCCGGGGCTCGATATAGGTGTTGTCGCGCCACACCGCGTCCAGCAGCTGCTCGCGGCTGAACACCCGGCCCGGATGCTCGATCAGGAAGCGGAGCAGCCGGAACTCGGCGGGCCTGAGCTCCACCGGCTTGCCGGCCCTGAGCACGCGGTGGGCGGCGAGGTCCATGACGATGTCGCCATAAGCGATGGAGTCCGATTCCAGGGCCGGGCGGGCGCGGCGGAGCACCGCGTGCATGCGGGCGATCAGTTCGCTCGGCGAGAACGGCTTGGTGACGTAGTCGTCGGCGCCGGTATTGAGGCCGCGCACGCGGTCGGCCTCCTCGCCGCGGGCGGTCAGCATGATGACGGGCAACTCGCGGGTCTCCGGGCGCCGGCGCAGGCGCCGGCACACCTCCATGCCCGAGACCAGCGGCACCATCCAGTCGAGGAGCACCAGGTCCGGGGGGCGCTCCTCGATCAGCAGCAGCGCCTCCTCGCCGTCGCCCGCGGCCTCGACCTCGAAGCCCTCGCGCTCCAGGTTGTAGCGCAGCATGGTGACGAGGTCGGCCTCGTCCTCGACGATGAGGATGCGGGGCTTGAGCGCCTCAGCGGGCATCCCCCGCCTCGTCCGTGCTTCCGCCGCGCCCCGGCTCGACGACGGCGAAGGGGGAGGAATCGCCCTTGGGCCGCGTCTCGGTGAGCGGTTGGCCCAGCACCATGAAGTAGATGGTCTCGGCGATGTTGGTGGCGTGGTCGCCGATGCGCTCGATGTTCTTGGCAATGAACAGGAGGTGCGTGCACGGGGTGATGTTGCGGGGGTCCTCCATCATGTAGGTGAGGACCTCGCGGAACAGGCTGTTGTAGAGGTCGTCCACGTCCTTGTCCTTGAGCCATACCTGCTTGGCCTTCTCGGCGTTGCCCTCGGTATAGGCGTCGAGCACCTCCTTGATCATGCGCTGTGCCAGGCGCCCCATGCGCGGGATGCTGCTGGCGAGGCGGACCGGACGGGCCTCCGCGAGCGCGATGGCGCGTTTGGCGACGTTGGCCGCGTAGTCGCCGATGCGCTCGATCTCCGGGGATATCTTGAGGGCGGCCACGATGGTGCGGAGATCCTTCGCCATGGGCTGGCGCAGCGCGAGGAGGCGCACCACAAGCTGATCCACCTCGAAATCGAGCGCGTCGATCTTCGAATCCTCGCGCACCGTCTCGCCGGCCAGATCGGGATTTCGGGTTGCAACCGTCTGGAGGGCGTCGGCCAGCTGCGCCTCGGCGAGGCCGCCCATCTTGAGGATGGTTTCGTTGAGGTGGTTCAGTTCCTCATCATAGGACTTGACGATGTGTTCCGACGTCATGGTCTGGACTCCTCGGCGTTCGGGGCGGGGCTCAGCCGAAGCGGCCCGTCACGTAGTCCATGGTCCGATTGCACTTCGGGTTCGTGAAGATCGTTTGGGTCTCGCCATACTCGATCAGCCTTCCGAGGTACATGAAGGCCGTGTTCTGCGACACGCGCGCGGCCTGCTGCATGTTATGCGTCACGATGATAATCGTGAATTGTCCCGAAAGCTCGTCGATCAGCTCCTCGACCTTGGCCGTGGCGATCGGGTCGAGCGCGGAGCACGGCTCGTCCATGAGCAGCACTTCCGGGCTTCCCGCGATGGCGCGGGCGATGCAGAGCCGCTGCTGCTGGCCGCCGGAGAGGCCCAGGGCGCTGTCGTCGAGACGGTCCTTGGCCTCGTCCCACAGGGCGGCGCTGCGCAGCGTGCTTTCCACCGTGTGCTCGATCGCCGCACGGTCGCGCACCCCGTCCACGCGAAGGGGATAGGCGATATTCTCGAAGATGGACATCGGGAACGGGTTGGGCTTCTGGAACACCATGCCCATGCGCTTGCGCAGCGCGATGACGTCCGTGCGCGGATCGTAGACATCGGTGTCCTCGAACTCGATCTCGCCCGCGATGCGCAGATTGTCTATGAGGTCGTTCATCCGGTTGAAGCACCTGATCAGCGTGGACTTGCCGCATCCCGACGGACCGATGAGGGCGGTGACGAGCCCGGCCTGGACCGGCAGCGTCACGTCGTACAACGCCTGGGCCGCTCCATACCAGAGGCTCAGGTTCCTGACCGAAAGCGCGTCCCCGCTCCCGCCCTCGGCGATGTGATAAACGGTCGGAGTGTCGAGGTCGTCCGCTTCGCCGCGGAGTTCTTCGATCGCCGTTGCCATAAAAACGCCTCCTTGGCCTAGAACTGGCTCCCGGCAAACTTGCGCTTCAGCCGGTTGCGGATGTAGATCGCCGTCACGTTCATCAGGAAGATGAGGCCGATCAGCAGCATGGTCGTCACGAAGACCATGGGCTTTCCGGCTTCCGAATTGCGCGACTGGAAGCCGACATCGTAGATGTGGAAGCCCAGGTGCATGAAACTCCGCTCGAGATGGATATAGGGGAAGTATCCATCGATCGGCAATTCGGGCGCCAGTTTGACCACGCCCACGAGCATCAGCGGCGCCACCTCGCCCGCGCCGCGCGCCATGGCGAGGATGATGCCGGTCATGATGCCGGGCATCGCGCGGGGAAGGACGATCCTGCGGATCGTCTGCCACTTCGACGCGCCGCAGGCGAGCGAGCCCTCGCGCATGGACCGCGGGACGGCGGCGAGCGCTTCCTCGGTGGCGACGATGACCACGGGCACGGTGAGCAGCGCGAGGGTCAATGACGCCCACAGGAGGCCCCCCGTGCCGAAAGTGGGGCTCGGCAACTTCTCCGGGTAGAACAGCTGGTCGATACGGTACCCGATGATGTAGGCGAAGAAGCCCAATCCGAACACGCCGTAGACGATGGACGGGACGCCGGCTAGGTTGTTGACGGAGATGCGGACGATGGAGACCAGGCGCCCCTGCTTGGCGTACTCGCGGAGATAGAGCGCGGTGACGATGCCAAACGGGGAGACGAAGATCACCATGAGAAGGGTCATGGCCGCCGTTCCGAATATGGCGGGAAGCACGCCGCCCTCGGTGTTGGCCTCGCGCGGTTCCTCCGACAGGAATTCTCCCCAACGCGACAGATAGATGCCGGCCTTGTCCCAGAACGAAAGATCGTTGGCCGCGTACATCCGCACCACGGTCGAGAGCGTCAGCTCCTTTTCGCGGCCGCCAATCTCGGCCAGGGCGATCTTGTACTTGGCGTCCTCGGCGCGAATCGCCGCCGCCCGGGCCGCCAACTCGTCGTAGGCGGATTTGAGGTCGGCGCCCAGCCGGTCGAAGCGCGCCCGGGCGGCGGCGAGGGCGTCATCTCCGTTCCCCGCCTCGAGTTCCGCGGCCTTGAGCGCCAGGCGTTCCTTCTCGGACTCGTGGTTGATCTCGCCGATCAGGTCGCGCTCGATGTGACGGATCGCGCGCCACCGCGCCAGGGCCTCCTCGTGCAGCCTGCGGACGGCCGGATCGGACGGGGCCGTGGAGCGCAGGACGTCGGTGGGCGTCGCAATGGACTTGATCGTGCCGACGAACGGGCCCCATTCCCGCCGCTCCACCAGCACCATGTCCTTGGGCGCCTCCGTCCCCACTACCTGAAAATCGGAAATCCAGCGAAAATCGTCACCGTAGAGGTCGTAGTTGCCGCTGCGGTAAAGCGTGCGGTGCGCGAAACCGTCGTTGGCGCGAATGGCCTCCCGCGTCGCGGGCGGCAGCGCCTGAAGCTGGCTCTGGCCCAGCCGGTAGTCCTCCGACCGCGTGGGTTCGCCCGCGACCTTGCCGCCGTCCGCGAGCGTGACCACGGCGATGGGCTTCGGCCAGAACGTGACGGCGCCGTTCCAGAACACCATCGCGAGGAAGCCCACGATCATGACGATGCCGAGCGCGAGCGCCCCGCCCAGCGCCCAGAGGAACGGCTCGCCATGGGCCTTGAGGGGCGTCGCCCGGGCGCGTCTCGCGGCCGCCCCCCTGCGCGCCGAGACTTCCTGCGGGATCGCTTCGGTGGCCATGGGAGCTCCCCTAGAGTTGCGCCGCCCGCTTGCGGAAGCGCTGGCGGATCACCTCCGCGACGGTGTTGATGATGAAGGTCATGACGAAAAGGGTCAGCGCGGCGAGGAACAGCATGCGGTAGAGCGTGCCGTCCTTGACCGCCTCGGGCAGCTCCACCGCGATGTTTGCGGAGAGCGCGCGCAGGCCGCTGAAGATGTTCCACTCCATGATGGGCGTGTTGCCCGCGGCCATGACCACGATCATGGTTTCGCCGACGGCGCGGCCCATGCCGATCATGACGGCGGAGAACACGCCGCTCATGGCGGTGGGAAGGATGACCGAGGTCGCCATCTGCCACGGTGTCGCCCCGCACGCAAGGGAGGCGGCGCGCAGGTGCTCCGGCACCGCGTTGAGCGCGTCCTCGGCGATGGTGTAGATGATGGGAATGACGGCGAAGCCCATGGCGAACCCCACCACCAGCGTGTTGCGCTGGGCATAGGTGTCGACGAATCCCCCGCGCGG
>DASWKZ010000086.1:0-1530 GCA_036396355.1 Alphaproteobacteria bacterium | reverse complement strand
CACCTTGCGCACGGGCTTGCCGGCGATGGCGGCGCGGACGTTCTCGAGCCCCAGCGCCGCCCGCTCGGCGTCCTTGCTGTCGGCGTCGACGGCGAGCGAGAGGGTGCCGCGCAGCCTGCCGTTGACCTGCACCGCCACGGTCACCGCCTCCTCGGCGGTGAGCGCCGGGTCGGCCGCGGGCCACGGCGCCGCCGCCGCCAGGCCAGCATAGCCGAGCCGCGCCCACAAATCCTCGGCGATGTGGGGGACGACCGGGGCGGCGAGGCGGATGAGCGCGGACAACCCCTCGCGGCGGACGGCATTGGCGGCGGTGTCCTCGCCCCCGAGCCCGGCCAGCAGGTTGGTGAGCTCGCGCAGGCGCGCCACCATGCGGTTGAAATGCAGGCGCTCGAGATCGTCGGTGGCGTCGCGGATCAGCCTGTGGATGGCGCGGCGGGCGGCGAGCAGGGCGCCCTCGGAGGCCGCCGCCGGCAGCGGCGCGTCCGCGGGCGGGAGCGAGGGCGCGGCCTCGTCGACGATCCGCCACAACCGGTTGAGGTAGCGCCAGGCGCCCTCGATGCCGGCGGCGGTCCAGTCGAGGTCGCGCTCGGGCGGCGAATCCGAGCAGATGAACAGCCGGACGGTGTCGGCGCCGTAGGAATCGACGATGGACTGGGGGTCGACCACGTTCTTGCGGGATTTCGACATCTTCTCGGAGCGCCCGACGGCGACGGGGCTGCCGTCGGCGACCGCCACCAGGCCCTTTTCCGGATCGCGGCGGACCTCCTCCGGATACAGCCAGCGGCCGGCGGCGTCGCGGTAGGTCTCGTGGCAGACCATGCCCTGGGTCAAGAGCCCGTCGAACGGCTCGTCGAGGTCGAGATAGCCGCAGCGCTTCATGGCGCGGGTGAAGAAGCGGGCATAGAGGAGGTGGAGGACGGCGTGCTCGATGCCGCCCACGTACTGGTCGACCGGCAGCCAGTAGGCGGCGGCGGCGCGCTCGAACGGGACGTCGGCGGCGCGGGGCGAGCAGTAGCGCGCGAAGTACCACGAGGATTCGAAGAAGGTGTCGAAGGTGTCGGTCTCGCGCTCGGCTTTGCCGCCGCATCGGGGGCAGGGGACGTGCCTCCAGCCGGGGTGGCGGGCGAGCGGGTTGCCGGGCCGATCGAAGCTCACGTCCTCGGGCAGGGTCACCGGCAGGTCGGCCTCGGGCACCGGCACGGCGCCGCATTCCGCACAATGGATCACCGGGATGGGGCAGCCCCAGTAGCGCTGGCGCGAGACGCCCCAGTCGCGCAACCGCCAGGCGGTCTCGGGGCCGCCCTGGCCGGTGTCTTCGAGCCTGCGGGCGGCGGCGGCGATGGCCTCGGCGACGGTCATCCCGTCGAGGAAGCCGGAATGGGCGAGGGTGCCGTCGCCCGGATGGGCCTCGGCCCCGATCGTGTAGGCGGCGGGGTCGGCGCCCGCCGGGATCACCACCGGGCGCACGGGCAGGTCGTATTCGCGGGCAAACTCGAGGTCGCGCTGGTCGTGGGCGGGGCAGCCGAAGAT
>DASWKZ010000085.1:0-1646 GCA_036396355.1 Alphaproteobacteria bacterium | reverse complement strand
CCGGTCGCCACCGCCTCGAGGTCGTATCCGGCCAGCCCGCCGTAGGTCGTGAAGCCCTCGGTGAGGATCAAGAGATTCCGGCACTCTGCCGCCATCTTGGGGTCGTTCATCGCCAGGAAGCCGCCGATGTTGGCGAGGCCGTCCTTCTTGGCCGACATCGTACAGCCGTCGGCCAGCGCGAACAGCTCCTGCGCGATCTGTTTCGGCGTCTTCGACCCGTAGCCCTCCTCGCGCAGTTTGATGAAGAAGGCGTTCTCGGCAAAGCGGCAGGCGTCCAGGAACAGCGGGATGCCGTGTCGGTCACATACCGCCCGCACGGCCTTGAGATTCGCGAGCGAGACCGGCTGCCCGCCGCCCGAGTTGTTCGTCACGGTCACCATCACGAGCGGGATGCGCTCGCGTCCCACCTCCTGGATCGTCGCCTCGAGCGCCGCCACGTCCATGTTCCCCTTGAACGGGTGGCGGGACGCCGGGACGCGTCCCTCGGGGATGACGAGATCGCGGGCCTCGGCGCCGGTGTGCTCGACATTCGCCCGCGTCGTGTCGAAGTGCGTGTTGTTGGGGACGACCTGGCCCTGGCGCACCGCCACCGTGAAGAGAATCCGCTCCGCCGCGCGGCCCTGGTGGGTGGGAATGACCTCGCGGAAGCCCGTCAGCTCCTGCACCACCTCGAGGAAGCGGTAGAACGACCGGCTGCCGGCGTAGGACTCGTCCCCGTCCATCATTGCCGCCCATTGGCGCGACGACATCGCCCCCGTTCCCGAGTCGGTGAGCAGGTCGATGAGCACCTCGTCGGCGTGGAGTCCGAACAGGTTGTAGCCGGCGCGCCGGAGCGCCGCCTCGCGTTCCTCGGGACTGATGGAGCTGATCGCCTGCGTGGAGTGGATGCGGAAGGGCTCGATGATCGTGCGAAAGGGCATGAGACGCTCAGGAGTCGAGGGGGGGTAAGGTACTCTACGGAGGCGGAGGGTGGACGGGTGACGGCCCTGCGGCCCCGTTCGCCCTACGCGGGGGCTCGCCTCTTCCGAAAGAACTCCTGGAGCAGCGCCCCACTCGCCTCCGCCTCCACCCCGCCCACCACCTCCACCCGGTGATTCAGGCTGGGATGCCGCACCAGGTCCCCCACGCTGCCGCACATCCCCGCCTTGTCGTCATAGGCGCCGAACACCAACCGGCCGACCTTGGCCAGCACGATCGCGCCGGCGCACTGCGCGCAGGGCTCGAGCGTCACGTACAACGTGCAGCCGTCGAGCCGATCGGCGGCGAGGTCCTTGAGTGCGCGCTGAATCGCGAGCAGCTCGGCGTGCGCCGTCGGGTCGCTCCGGCGCACCGACTCGTTGTGGCCCTCGGCGATGATGCGGCCGTCCCCCAGCGCCACCACCGCCCCTACGGGCACCTCGTTCATGCCCGCCGCGCGCCGCGCCTGCGCGAGCGCCGCCGCCATCCCGGCCCGGTCGTGCCCGCCGCCCTTAGGCACGCGCCGGTTCCGGCGAGGCCGCGGCGACGCGCTGGAAGGTGAGGGAGTTGCCGTCCTTCGCGCGGTCCACGCGGATGCGGTCGCCCTCGACGTACTTCCCTTCGAGCACCGCCATCGCGAGCGGGTTCTGGAGCAGCCGCTGGATCGCCCGCTTGAGGGGGCGGGCGCC
>DASWKZ010000084.1:0-7376 GCA_036396355.1 Alphaproteobacteria bacterium | reverse complement strand
CCGAGCACCTTCTCAAGGTCCTGCTGGAGGACGAGGAGGGGCTGTGCGCCAATCTCATGCGCCGGGCCGGCGCCGATCCCGAGGCCGCCGGCCGCGCCGTGGACGCGGCCCTGGCGCGCCGTCCCAGGGTGGAGGGATCCGGGGCCGGCCAGGTCTATCTCGGCCAGGAGACCGTGCGCGTGCTGGAAAGCGCCCAGGAGATCGCGCGCAAGGCGGGCGATTCCTTCGTCACCGTCGAGCGCCTGCTGCTGGCGCTGGCGCTGGCCTCGGGGACCGGCGTCGCGAAGGTCCTGGCGGAAGCCGGCCTCACGCCGCAGAACCTCAACGCCGCCATCAACGACGTGCGCAAGGGGCGCACGGCCGACAGCGCCACCGCCGAGCAGGGCTACGACGCCCTCAGGAAATACGCCCGGGACCTCACCGCCATCGCGCGGGACGGCAAGCTGGATCCGGTGATCGGGCGCGACGAGGAGATCCGCCGCACCATGCAGGTGCTGTCGCGCCGGACCAAGAACAACCCCGTGCTCATCGGCGAGCCCGGCGTCGGCAAGACCGCCATCGCCGAGGGGCTCGCGCTGCGCATCGTCAATGGCGACGTCCCCGAGAGCCTCAAGCGCAAGCGGCTGCTGGCCCTGGATCTCGGGGCCCTGATCGCCGGCGCCAAGTACCGGGGCGAGTTCGAGGAGCGGCTCAAGGCCGTGCTCCAGGAGATCACCGCCGCCGAGGGCGAGGTCATCCTGTTCATCGACGAGCTGCACACGCTGGTGGGCGCCGGCGCCGCGGAAGGGGCGATGGATGCGTCCAACATGCTGAAGCCGGCGCTGGCCCGGGGCGAGCTCCACTGCGTCGGCGCCACCACGCTCGATGAGTACCGCAAGCACATCGAGAAGGACGCGGCCCTGGCGCGGCGCTTCCAGCCGCTGTTCATCACCGAGCCCACGGTCGCGGACACCATCTCGATCCTGCGCGGGCTCAAGGAGAAATACGAGCTCCATCACGGGGTGCGCATCTCCGATTCGGCGCTGGTGGCGGCCGCGACGCTCTCGCACCGCTACATCTCAGGCCGCTTCCTGCCCGACAAGGCCATCGACCTGGTGGACGAGGCGGCGAGCCGCCTGCGCATGGAGGTGGATTCCAAGCCCGAGGAGATCGACGAGCTCGATCGCCGCATCATCCAGCTCAAGATCGAGCGCGAGGCGCTGCGCAAGGAGGAGGACACCGCCTCGCGCGAGCGCCTCAAGGCGCTGGAGGCCGAGCTCGCGGACCTCGAGGAGCGCTCGCGGGAGCTGACCGCGGCGTGGGAGGCGGGCAAGGAGAAGCTCGCTTCCGCCCAGCGCATCAAGGAGGAGCTCGACCATGCCCGCTCCGAGCTCGAGATCGTGCAGCGCGAGGGCAACCTCGCGCGCGCCGGCGAGATCGCCTACGGCATTATCCCCGAGCTCGAGAAGAAGCTGCGCGAGGCCGAGGCGGCGGGGGCCGGGACCACGGTCAAGGAGGAGGTCACGCCGGAGAACGTCGCCGCCGTGGTGTCGCGCTGGACCGGCATCCCGGTGGACAAGATGCTGGAGGGCGAGCGCGAGAAGCTCCTCGGCATGGAGGAAAACCTGGGCAAGCGGGTGGTCGGCCAGGAGGCGGCGATCCGGGCCGTCGCCAACGCCGTGCGCCGCGCCCGCGCCGGGCTCCAGGACCCGCACCGGCCGATCGGTTCCTTCCTGTTCCTGGGTCCCACCGGCGTCGGCAAGACCGAGCTGACCAAGGCGCTCGCCGAGTTCCTGTTCGACGACGAATCGGCCATGGTCCGCATCGACATGTCGGAGTACATGGAGAGGCACGCGGTCGCCCGGCTGATCGGCGCGCCGCCGGGCTACGTGGGCTACGAGGAGGGCGGCGCGCTGACCGAGGCCGTCCGGCGCCGTCCCTACCAGGTGATCCTGTTCGACGAGATCGAGAAGGCGCACCACGACGTGTTCAACGTGCTCCTGCAGGTGCTCGACGATGGTCGCCTGACCGACGGTCATGGGCGCACGGTCGATTTCACCAACACCCTCATCGTCATGACCTCCAACATCGGCTCCGAATTGCTGGCCGCCGGGGCCGAGGGCGTGGCCGCCGATCCCGAGGCCTTGCGCGATCATATGATGTCGGCCGTGCGCACCCGTTTCCGGCCGGAGTTCCTCAACCGGCTCGACGAGATCCTGCTGTTCCGCCGGCTGACGCGCGCGCACATGGCGGCGATCGTCGATATCCAGCTCGGCCATCTCGAGGCGCTGTTGGCCGACCGCAAGATCACGCTCGAGCTCGACTCCTCGGCCCGCGGGTGGCTGGCGGAGGCGGGCTACGATCCCGCTTATGGAGCACGCCCCTTGAAGCGCGTGATCCAGCGCAGCCTGCAGAACCCGCTGGCGACGCTTCTGCTCGAGGGCGCGATCGGCGACGGCGAAACCGTCCGGATCACCGCCGGGTCCGACGGCCTGCTCATCAACGGCCGGCAGGCCAAGGCGGCCTAGTCGGCGATCTCCCGCATTTCCGGCGACGGCGTTTCCGCCGACGCCTGTTGCCGGCGGAGCCGCCCCAGCGACGCGTCGATCTCCGCGCGCGCCGCCAGGAACGTCTCGAGTTCGGCGCCCCCCAGCTTCTTGCCCGTCGGGAGCTTGAGGGCCAGCGGATTGACCTGACGGTTGTTTCTCAGCACCTCGTAATGGAGATGCGGTCCGGTGGACTGCCCGGTGGTGCCCACATAGCCGATGATCTGGCCCTGGCTGACCCGCGCGCCGCGTCGGACCCCCTTGGCGAGGCGGCTGAGGTGGGCGTAGGCGGTGGAAAAGGTGGCGTTGTGCCGGATGCGCACGTAGCGGCCGTAGGAGCCGTTCCAGCGGGCTTCGGTCACCACGCCGCGCCCCGCCGCCATGATCGGGGTCCCGGTGGGCGCCGCGAAGTCGATGCCGCGATGCATCCGCGTGTAGCCGAGGATGGGATGGCGCCGGCGGCCGAAGCGGGAGGACAGCCGCGCCCCGTCGATCGGGGTCCGCATCAGGGCCTTGCGCGTGCTCTCCCCCTTCGCGTTGAAGTAATCGAACGTGTCGTCGTCCATGCGGAAGCGATAGATGGCGAGGGGCTTTCCCGACAGCGTCAGCGACGCGTAGATCACGTCCCCGGCGCCGACGAGGGCGCCGTCGGCGTCGCGGATGCGGTCATAGAGGACCTCGAAGCGGTCTTGGGGCTGGATGTCGCGCTGGAAATCCACGTCGAAGGACATGGCGCGGATCAGCTCGACCACCACCGGCACCGGGACGCCGGCCGCCACCGCATCGACGTACAGGCTCGATCCGATGGTGCCGGCGCCGAGGGTCTGCTCGTGGACCAGGCGCGACTTGGCCGAATAGGACTCGAAGCGGTTGTCCCAGTTGCGGGCGATGCCGACGGTGCGCTCGATGCTCGGCCGGAACTCCAGGCCGCGGAACGAGGCCGGCGCGTCGGGCGCGGCCGTCAGGGGCTGGAAGGTCAGGGTGAGCTCGGTCCCCGGCATCAGGTCGCGGGGATCGAATACCTTGCGGAGCGCGGTGACCGCCGCGTGGGCGTCCTCCCGCGGGACCTCCCCGCGCAGCAGCACCGCCATCAGGGTGTCGCCGCGGCGCACGGTGACGGCGCGCGTGACGGGCTTCAGGTGCGCCTCGAGGGCGCCGTCGGGCACCGAAAGCGCCAGCACCGTGCGCATGGGATCGAGGGCGTGGTCGTGGTCGAGCGCCGCGACCGCCGGGGCCGCGGCCGGCGGCGGCAGCAGGTGGGGCCCAACCCACAGCCCGACGATCCAGGTGAGCGCCCCGATCACGGCGATGACGGCGAGTCCCGGCCGGCGCCGCCCGGTGCGGCCGCCATGGGAGGGGGGTAGGTTGTCCTGCGGGGGAGGCTCGTTGGAGACCATCGACTGCCGGTAGCGACCACGCCCTCATCACTGCGCGGGCCGTCGGCGCCGCGCGGGTGGATCCAGATTCGAACCTCCCGACCCGCGGCCACCGTCCCGTACCCAGACACCGCCGCGGCCCGGCCCGAGAATGCGGGCCGAGCCGTTGCTTGTCAACCGAGGAGGGGCGGACTCCCCGCGCGGGGCGGGATGGCCCGCCCCGGTCCCGGCGGGCAGCGGCGGGCACGGGGGTCCCGAGGGATGAATTGTCTCCCTAGGCAATCTTGGGTATACCTACGGCTGCCCTCGCTGGCGGACCGGGCGACCGTTCGGGAACGGTCACCGGACCCCGCGGTTCCGGCGATGCCTCGCCGACATACAAGAACAGGCCAGTCAAGGTAGGCCCATGTCCCAGACAGGTCCGGCGATCCTCGGTTCCCATGGACGGCGCGGCGGGCACCGCCGGCCCGCCCGGGGGCCCGCGGGGAGGGATGTTCCGGCGCGGGGTCGCCGCGCCCGCACGAGTGGCTCCCGCCCATGGCGATGACGAGGCCGCGCCGGCAGCCCGGGCCCTACGCGTCCACCCTCCGCGACCTGTGGGACGGATGGCGCCGGCGCGAGCTGTGGCTGGCCCTCGGCTCGCGCGACGTCCGCCAGCGCTTTCGGCGGTCCCTCCTCGGACCGCTTTGGATCCCCATCCATCTCGCCATCCTGGCGGCGGTCATGGGCACGCTCTACAGCTCCATCCTCCAGCGCGATCCCGGCGAGTACATCCCCTACCTGGTGACCGGCTTCATCGGCTGGAATCTGCTGTCCTCGCTGGTCATCGACGGGTGCCAGGCGTTCACCGCCAACGCCGCCGCCATCAAGGAGGTGTCGCTCCCGAATACGGTCCACGTGTTCCAGATCCAGTGGCGCAACGTGATCGTTTTCGCCCACCAGTCGATCATCTACCTGGCCCTGGTGGTCGCGTTCCAACTGTGGCCGACCGGCGCGCTCCTGCTGGTGGTCCCGGGGATTCTGCTCGTCGTCGCCAACGGGATGTGGGTGGGCCTGCTGCTGGGCATGCTGAACACGCGCTTCCGCGACATCGGGCAGCTCGTCGGCAGCGCCATGCGCATCATGTTCTTCGTCACGCCGGTGATCTGGCATGCGGAGCTCGCCGGCGCGCGCAGCGAGTTCGTGTACTTCAACCCCTTCTATTATTTCCTCGAGGTCATCCGGGCGCCGATGCTGGGCACGGTTCCCGACCTGGAGGTTTGGCTCGTCGTGCTCGCCGTCACGGCCGCGGGATGGATCGGCACGGTCCACGTCTACGCGCGCTACAGCTGGCGGATCCCCTATTGGGTGTGAGCCGGGCGGAGGGGCCGCGCGCCGAACAATCCTGCATGCCGTCCATCGAGATCGACAACGTGACCCTGGATTTCCCGGCCCCGGGCGGCGTGCCCCGGACGCTGGGCCGGCACGTGGCCTCGCGCCTCGCGCCCGGCGGCCAGATGCGCCTCGACCGCAACCGCAACCTCACCGTGCGCGCGCTGGACGGGGTGTCGCTCCGCCTCGGCGCCGGCGACCGGGTGGCGCTCATCGGCGCGAACGGCGCCGGCAAGTCCACCCTGCTCAGGGTGATGGCGGGGCTCTACCGGCCGACCGCCGGGCGCGTCCGGACGGCGGGGCGGGTGGCGCCGCTGTTCAGCCTCGCCTTCGGCATGGACATGGAGGCGACCGGCTACGACAACATCGTGATGCGGGGCCTCTATCTCGGCATGAGCCGGGCGGAGATCGCGGCCCGGCGGGACGAGATCGCCGCGTTCAGCGAGCTCGGCGACTTCCTCCACCTGCCCATGCGCACCTATTCCTCGGGCATGCGCGCCCGGCTCGCGGTGGCGATCTCGACCCAGGTGGCGGCGGACATCCTGCTCCTCGACGAGGTGGTGATCCCCGAGGAGATCTCCTTCATGGCCCGGGCCCGGGACCGGGTGGAGGGATTCGCCGAGGGCTCCAACATCCTGGTGCTGGCCTCCCACTCCAGCGAGAAGCTGCGCCAGCTCTGCGACAAGGCGATCCTGCTCGAGCGCGGGCGCGTCTCGGCCTTCGGCCCGCTCGAGGAGGTGCTGGAGACCTACCGGCGGGCGGCGGAGGAGGCGCGGCGGGGCGCGCCCGCGGGCGCCGCCGCGGGTCCGGATGGCGTCGGCCTGGCCGCCGCCGGTGCCCTCCCGGCCGCGAAGGCGCCGGCGCCGGGACCGCCCCGTGCGCCGGTTTCGCGCCTGTCCCGCCTCAAGGACCGGCTGCGGCCGGTCCTCGAGCGGCACCCGCGCGTGGCGCGGGTCGTGCGCCGCGGGCGGGCGGCGCTGGCCGGCCTGTCCGGGCGCCCGGCGTCTCTGGCCGCGGGCCTGGCCGTCCGGCCGCTCCGCGAGGACTGGGGCCCGCCGGCGGATATCGCGGCGCGCATCCGCGAATACCTGCGCGAACCGGCGCCGCCGCGCCGGATCGTCGTCTATACCGCCATCACCGGGGAGTACGACCGGCTGATGGTCCCGGACGCGCTCGACCGCGACATCGATTACGTCTGCTTCTCCGACCGGCCCCGGAACGGCTACGGCGTGTGGCAGCTGCGGCCCGTCCCCTACCACCACCCCGACCCGGCGCGCACCGCCCGCTGGCCCAAGACTCACCCCGGCGACCTGTTCCCCGATCGCGAGGTGGCGGTGTGGGTCGACGCCAACATCGCGATTCGCGGCGACGTCCGGGCCTATGTCCGGCACGCGGCCGAGCGCGACGCCGATCTCGGCATGATCCCGCACCCCCAGCGCGACTGCGTCTATGACGAGGCCGAGGCGTGCAAGGCGCTCGGCAAGGACGATCCCGCGACCATCGACCGGCAGATGCGGCATTACCGCGACCTCGGCGTGCCCCGGAAGGCCGGCCTGTTCGAGTCCAACTTCTTCGTCGCCTTCCTCGGACGGCCCGGGACGACGGACCTGTTCCGCCGCTGGTGGCGCGAGATCGAGCTCTTCAGCCGCCGCGATCAGTTGAGCGTCACCCATGCCGTGAGCCGATCGGGCGCCAGGATCGTCCCCCTCATGCCGCCGGGGACCAGCGTGCGCAACCATGCCGACTTCTCCATCTATCCCCATGACCGGGCGCGCCGCTTCTCGGTGCCGGCCGCGCTGTCGGGCCTGACGGCGGCCGCGGATCCGCACGGAGGCCCCCGCTACGCCGACGTCAAGGCCGAGCGCCTGGCGCGGGTCGCGGGGCGGGAGGCCGACATCGTCGTCTGCGTCCATGACGCCCTCGAGGACGTGAGGAAGTGCCTGGACTCGGTGGCGGCGCATCTGGCGCCCGGCCACCGGATCGTCATCGTCAACGACGGATCGGACGGCGAGACCACCGGGTTCCTGCGCCGCTTCGCCGACGGCCGCGACGCGGTCACCCTGCTGGAGAACGAGGCCAACGTCGGCTACACGCGCTCGGCCAA
>DASWKZ010000083.1:0-7737 GCA_036396355.1 Alphaproteobacteria bacterium | reverse complement strand
CCACTCGGCCACCTCTCCCCGGACCCGGCGCCCCGGCGCGGGCCATCCTTATAGACGACCGCCGCCGGCATGGCCACCGGCCGGCCCGTCGGGCAATGGTGCCGGGAGCACAACCTAACGGACCGGGGCGGCACGTTCAATTGCCCGGAATCCCCGATATTGCGGCCGCTTGGAGCAAAGCGGTAAGCTCGCCCCCGCGGTGCCAGGGGGCGGACCCGCCACGTCCGATGGGACCGACCGGGAGAGGGGCCATGAGGATCGCACGGGGAATCGCCATCGCCCTTCTGGCAGGCGCCGTCGTCATGGCCGGCTGGGAGGCGGCGCGCTGGATCGGGACCGGGACCTACAGGATCATCAGCGCCGGCGAGCTGTGGTTCGCCATCGACCGCGGCAGCCTCAATCTGATGCAGGCCGTGACCCAGCGCTATATCGCGCCTTGGTTGTGGGACCCGGTGGTCGTGGCCATCCTCAAGCTGCCGGTCTGGGCCCTCCTCGGCGTGCCCGGGGCGCTGGTGCTGTGGTGCGCCCGCGGCAAGCGCGGGACGCGCGCGAGGTTCCGGAGGGACACCAAGCGCTAGGCCGCGCCGGGCCCTCAGTCGTCGCCAGTCTTGAGGGCGGCGATGAAGGCCGATTGCGGAATCTCCACGTTGCCGATGGCGCGCATCCGCTTCTTCCCGGCCTTTTGCTTCTCAAGAAGCTTGCGTTTGCGGGTGATGTCGCCGCCATAGCACTTGGCGGTCACGTCCTTGCGCAGGGCCGATACGGTCTCGCGGGCGATGATGCGGGCGCCGATCGCCGCCTGGATCGCCACCTTGAAGAGCTGGCGCGGGATCAATCCCTTGAGGCGCTGGCAGAGCGCCCGGCCCCGCGCCTCGGCCTGGCTGCGGTGGACCACGATGGCCAGGGCGTCCACCGGCTCGCCGTTGATCAGGATCACGAGCTTGACCAGGTCGCTCTCGCGGTATCCTTCCATGTGGTAATCGAAGCTGGCATAGCCGCGGGATACCGATTTCAGCCGGTCGTAGAAATCGTAGACCACCTCGTTGAGCGGCAGGCGGTAGACCACCATGGCGCGGTCACCGGCGTACGTAAGGTCGATCTGCTCGCCGCGGCGCTCCTGGCACAGCGCCAGCACCGCTCCCAGGTAGGCGTCCGGCACCAGGATAGTGGCGTGGATCCAGGGCTCCTCCATGCCGGCGATGCGCACCGGGTCCGGCATGTCCGCCGGGTTGTGGAGCTCGAGCGCGGCGCCGTCGGTGAGCGTGATGCGGTAGATCACCGAAGGCACCGTGGTGATGAGGTCGAGATCGAATTCGCGCTCGAGGCGCTCCTGAATGATCTCGAGGTGGAGGAGGCCGAGGAACCCGCAACGGAAGCCAAAGCCCAGCGCCGCCGAGGTCTCGGGCTGGTAGTGGAAGCTCGCGTCGTTGAGCGCGAGCTTGGCGATGGAGTCGCGGAGCTTCTCGAAATCGTCGGAATCCACGGGGAACAGGCCGCAGAACACCACGGGCTGGCTCGGCTTGAAGCCGGGCAGCGGCGCGGCGGTCCGGCGCCGCTCCTCGGTGACGGTGTCGCCCACCCGGCAGTCGGCGATGGTCTTGATCGAGGCGGTGATGAATCCGATCGAACCCGGCCCCAGGAAATCCACCTTGAGGGGCTTGGGCGTGAACACGCCGACCTCGTCGACCTCATGCACGGCGCCGGTGCCCATCATCCGCACCTTCATGCCCTTGCGGAGGTCCCCGTCGTGGATGCGCACCAACACGACGACGCCGAGATAGGGGTCGTACCAGGAATCCACCAGAAGCGCCTTGAGTGGCGCCGCGCCGCCGCCCCGGGGCGCGGGCAGGCGCCGGATCAGCGCCTCGAGCATGTCCTCGACGCCCTCCCCGGTCTTGGCCGAGACCGGGACCGCGCCCTCGGGATCGAGGCCGATGACGTCGGCGATCTCCCGCTTGACGCGCTCGGGATCGGCCGACGGCAGGTCAATCTTGTTGAGCACCGGCACGATCTCATGGTCGGCCTCGATGGCGAGATAGGCGTTCGCCAGGGTCTGGGCTTCCACGCCCTGGGTCGCGTCCACCACCAGCAGCGAGCCCTCGCAGGCGGCGAGCGAGCGCGAGACCTCGTAGGCGAAGTCCACGTGCCCCGGCGTGTCCATGAGGTTGAGCTCGTAGGTCTCGCCGTTCCGCGCCGTATGGATCAGGCGCACGGTCTGGGCCTTGATGGTGATGCCGCGCTCGCGCTCGATGTCCATGGAATCGAGCACCTGGTCCCGGCGCTCGCGCGCGGTGAGCCCCCCGCAGCGCTCGATCAGCCGGTCCGCCAGGGTCGACTTGCCGTGGTCGATATGGGCGATGATCGCAAAGTTGCGGATATGCGCGAGATCGGTCACCATCCATCCTCCGGGCCCGGGCCGGGCCCCGCGCCCGGAACATAGGTGCTCCGCCAAGGGAGCGCAATGTTCGCCACGGGGCTGGAATATAATGCCTCGGCCCGCCGTTGCGGCGTCCCCCAACCCCGCCTCTCGCGCCACTCGGGAACCACGCCGATGAGGTATCTCGCCCTTGTGATCGCCCTCGCCGCCGCCGCCGGCGGCGCCTACCTCTACGTCACGGCGAGCGGGCCGGCCTCGGCCCCGTCCGGGGCCCCGGGCGGCGGCGGTGGATTCGCCGTGCCCGTGGAGGCGCAGCCGGTCAAGGTGGCGACCCTCGTGCGCAGCATTCCCGCCGTCGGCACCCTGCGCTCGGCCGAAAGCCTCATGGTCCGTCCCGAGATCGCCGGGCGCATCGCCGACATCCGTTTCAACGAGGGCCAGTCGGTGACCGAGGGCCAGGTCCTGGTGACGCTCGACGATTCCATCGCCCGGGCCGAGTTGGCCGAGGCGCGGGCCAACCTGATCCTGAGCCGGTCGGCCTATGAACGCGCGGCTCGGCTGTTGAAGGAGAAGGTCGGTACCGTCAAGGCGCGCGACGAGGCCCTCGCCAAGCTCCGGGCCGACGAGGCGCGGGTCGCCGTGGCCGAGGCGCGTCTCGCCAAGACCGTGATCCGCGCCCCCTTCAAGGGAATCGTCGGGTTGCGGCGGGTGAGCCCGGGAGACTATGTCAATGTCGGACAGGACATCGTCAACCTCGAGCAGATCGATAGGCTCAAGGTCGATTTCCGCGTGCCCGAGCTCGAGCTGTCCCGTATCGCCACCGGCCAAGCCGTCACCGTGACCGTGGACGCGCTGCCCGGACGGACCTTCTCCGGCGAGGTCTACGCCATCGATCCGGCGATCGACCCCAAGGGACGGTCGATCGCCATCCGCGCCCGCATCGACAACCCCGCCCTCGCCCTGCGTCCCGGGGGGTTCGCGCGCATCTCGCTGGAGACGGGGCGCTTCCCCGACGCCATCCTGGTGCCCGAGGAGGCCATCGTGCCGCGGGGAAACGAGCGCTTCGTGTTCCGCGTCATCGACGGCAAGGCGACCCTCACCCGGGTCGCCCTCGGCGAGCGCCGCCCGGGCGAAGTGCACGTGGTGAGCGGGCTCGCCGCCGGCGACGTGGTGGTCACGGCGGGCCAGATCAAGCTGCAGGACGGAACGCCCGTCAAGGTGGTGCCGGGCCCGGGCCGGGCCTCGATCGACGGAACCAAGGGAGCCTCCCCCGAAGCGGAGGAGCGGGCCAGGCCATGAAGCTCCCCGATCTCTGCATCCGCCGGCCGGTCTTCGCCACCGTCATCAACCTCCTCGTCCTGCTGGTCGGCGCCATCGCCTACGACCGGCTCACGGTGCGCGAGTACCCCAAGATCGACGAGCCCGTGGTCACCGTCGAGACCAGCTACCGCGGCGCCAACGCCGAGATCATCGAGTCCCGCGTCACCCAGCCGCTGGAGGATTCACTCTCCGGCATCGAGGGGATCAACTTCATGACCTCGATCAGCCGGCCGGAGCAGAGCCAGATCACCATCAATTTCCGGCTCACCCGCGACGTGGACGCCGCCGCCAACGACGTGCGCGACCGGGTGGCGCGGGTGCGCGCCAACCTGCCCGACGACATCGACGCGCCGGTGGTCTCCAAGGTCGAAGCCGACGCCCAGCCCATCATCTACCTGGCATTCTCCTCGGAGCATCACTCGCCGCTCGAGGTCACCGATTTCGCGGACCGGATCGTCCGCGACCGCCTCCAGAACGTCGAGGGCGTCGCCGACGTGCGCATCTTCGGCGAGCGACGCTACGCCATGCGCATCTGGCTGGACCCCGCGCGGCTTGCCGCCTACGGGCTCACCCCCGCCGATATCGAGCGGGCGCTGCGGCAGCAGAACGTGGAGATTCCCGCCGGACGGGTGGAGGGCCCGGCCCGCGAGTTCACGGTGGTGAACGAGACGGACCTCCGCCGCCAGGAGGAATTCGCCGAGATCGTGCTGCGCGACGACCAGGGGTTCCTGGTGCGCCTCAAGGACGTGGCGCGGGTCGAGCTCGGCCCCGAGGACGAGCGCCGGCGCGCCCGCTATCGCGGCGAGAGCGCGGTGGCTCTGGGCGTCGTCAAGCAATCGACCGCCAATCCCCTCGACGTCTCCCGCGGGGTCAACGAGATGCTGCCCGAGATCGACCGGGCGCTCCCCCCGGGGATGACCGCGACCGTGGCCTACGATTCCTCGATCTTCATCAGCCGGTCGATCGCCAACGTCTACCGCACCATCGGCGAGGCGGTGGTGCTGGTCATCCTGGTCATCTTCCTCTTCCTCCGCACCTTGCGCGCGACCGTGATCCCGCTGGTCACGATCCCCCTCTCCCTCATCGGCGCGTTCGCGCTGATGGCGGTGCTGGGGTTCTCCATCAATACGCTGTCCCTGCTCTCCCTGGTGCTGGCGATCGGGCTGGTGGTGGACGACGCCATCGTCATGCTGGAGAACATCTACCGCCACGTGGAGGAGGGCACGCCGCCCATGGAGGCGGCCTTCCGGGGCAGCCGCGAGATCGCCTTCGCGGTGCTGGCGATGACGGTGACGCTGGCCGCGGTCTATGCGCCGATGGCAACCATCGAGGGGCGCACGGGACGGCTGTTCACCGAATTCGCCCTGACGCTCGCCGGGGCCGTGATCGTCTCCGGCTTCGTCGCGCTCACCCTCTCGCCCATGATGTGCTCGCGCCTCCTCAGGCGCGCGGAGCGCCACGGGCGGCTCTACAACATGATCGAGGGATGGATCAGGCGCCTGACCGCCGCGTACCGGGCACTGCTAGCGCGCTCCCTGTCGGTGCGTCCGGTTACCGTCGCGGTCACGGCGGGGATCGCCGTCGTGGGCGGCGTCCTGTTCACGGCCCTGCCCTCCGAACTCACGCCCGTCGAGGACCGGGGCTACGTGGTGGCCGTGCAGATCTCGCCCGAGGGCGCCTCCCTCGACTTCACCGATCGCTACGCCCGCCAGATCGAGGACATCCTCTCGGGCGTCCCGGAGATCGACCGCTATTTCATGGTGGTGGGCTTCCCGGTGGTTAATCAGGGCATCTCCTTCTCGCTGCTCAGGCCGTGGGACAGCCGCGAACGCAAGGCCAAGGACATCGTCGCCGCCATCGGTCCGGCCATGTTCGGGGTCACCGGCTCCCTCGCGTTCCCCGTGAATCCGCCCTCCCTGGGCCAGAGTCCCATCGCCAAGCCGGTGGAGTTCGTGATCCAGACCACGGGCAGCTACGCCGAGCTCCAGGACCTGGTGGACCGGGTCCTGGCGAGGGCCGCCGACGATCCCGGTCTCTCCAACTTCGATTCCGACCTCAAGCTCAACAAGCCCGAGGTCCGGGTCACGGTCAACCGCGACAAGGCCGCCGCCGCCGGCATCGATGTGGAAACCATCGGGCGCGCGCTGGAGACCCTGGTGGGCGGTCGCCAGGTGACACGCTTCAAGCGCGAGGGCAAGCAGTACGACGTCATCCTCCAGGTGCCGGATGCCGACCGCAACACGCCCGGAGACCTCGAACGCATCTACCTGCCGGTGGGCGATGGGGCGGTGGTGGCGCTGTCGAACTTCGTCAACGTGCGTGAGACCGTGGCGCCGCGGGAGCTCAACCACTTCAACAAGCTGCGCGCGGCGACCATCACCGCGACAATCAATCCGGGCTACACGCTGGGCGACGGCCTCGAGGCGCTCGCCGCGGCGGCGCGCGAGGTGCTGCCCCCCGGCGCCCAGATCGACTATGCCGGGCAGTCCCGCGAGTTCCGCGAGAGCAGCGCCGACCTCTATATCACCTTCCTGCTGGCGCTCGCCTTCATCTACCTGGTGCTGGCCGCCCAGTTCGAGAGCTTCATCGACCCCCTCATCATCCTGCTCACCGTGCCGCTCTCCATGACCGGGGCGCTCCTCGCGCTCAACCTCACCGGCGGCACCCTCAACGTCTACAGCCAGATCGGGCTGATCACCCTGATCGGGCTCATCACCAAGCACGGGATCCTGATCGTGGAGTTCGCCAACCAGCTCCAGCGCCGCGGCCGCGGCATCATGGAGGCGGTCCAGGAATCCGCAGTCCTCCGCCTGCGGCCGATCCTCATGACCACGGGGGCGATGGTGCTGGGCGCGGTCCCGCTGGCCATCGCCACGGGCGCCGGCAGCGAGGGCCGCCAGGCCATCGGCTGGACCATCGTCGGCGGGCTCCTGTTCGGGACCCTGTTCACCCTGTTCGTGGTGCCGATGGCGTATTCCTACCTCGCCAAGCGGCATACCGCCGACGAACGCGCCCCGGTGGGCGAGGGGGCCGGCGCGCCGGCGGAGTAGGGCTCGGCCCGGTGCTACGCCGCGCAGGACCCCCGGCTCACGCCCTCAGCGTGCCGCCGACCGCCTTCCCGACCGCGGCGACGATCCTTGCCGCCACCTTCTCGATCTCGGCCTCGGTCAGCGTCGCGTCGGTGGGCTGCAGCGTCACCGACACGGCGAGCGAGACCTTGCCCTCGGGTATGCCCGCGCCGCGATAGAGGTCGAACACCGAGGCCTCGGCGATCAGCGCCTTATCGGCGCCGCGCACGGCCCGCAGCAGGGCCCCCGCCGCGACCCCCTCGTCGACGACGAAGGCGAAGTCGCGTGTCACCGCCTGGTAGGGCGAGAGCGCGAGCGGCGGGCGCGCCTTGCCGGCGCGGCCGCGGGGCTCGGGCACCGCATCGAGGAACGCCTCGAAGGCAACGAGCGGGCCCGACACATCCATGGCGCGGAGGACGCGTGGATGGACCTCGCCGAAGGCGGCGAGAACGGTCCTGGGCCCGAGCCGGAGCGTGCCCGAGCGGCCGGGATGGTACCAGGGGGGCGCCTCGCTTTGGGTCTGAAGGGAGGCCACCGGCGCGCCGCATTCGCCCAGCACCGCCAGCGCGTCGGCCTTGGCGTCGAACGCGTCGACGTCGCGGGGCGGTGCCGCCCAGTGGCGCGGGCCGGTGCGCCCGGCGCGGATCCCGGCAGCGATCAATTGCTGGCCGGCGGGCGTCGCGTCGCCATAGGCGGGGCCCACCTCATGGAGCGCGATGTCGGCGAAGCCGCGCGCGGCGTTGCGGGAAGCCGCCGCGATCAGGGCCGGCAGCGGCGACGGCCTGAGGTCGGTGAGTTCCGAGGAGATCGGGTTCTCAAGCCTAAGCTCGGCCCGGCCGCCGCCGAACAGGCGCGCCGGTCCCTCGCCGACGAAGGAGTAGTTGACGGTCTCCAGCATGCCGCGGGCGGCGAGAATGCGCTTGGCGATCCCGCCGCGCCGCTGGCGCTCGGTCTCGATGGGCTTCGGCAGCG